>JBIISK010000019.1:0-36281 GCA_044341045.1 Sediminibacterium sp.
TGCCTATGTAAAAAAATTAGAATCTGTA
Organism: Sediminibacterium sp.; assembly: GCA_044341045.1. Taxonomy (GTDB): domain Bacteria; phylum Bacteroidota; class Bacteroidia; order Chitinophagales; family Chitinophagaceae; genus Sediminibacterium. Next base: position 29 of record JBIISK010000019.1, read on the forward strand.
ACTAATTTGTCTGTTTCTTCATTTGAAGATTATTTATTTGCACTTCAAAACCGCCACGACTTTTTTGCTTCAATGGGATGCTCTGTGAGTGATCATGGATTAGAAGAAATTTATGTAGAAGATTTTACAGGGCAAGAAATTGAAGCCATCTTTACAAAAGTTTATGGCGGAAAAGAATTAAGTCTTATTGAGCAGCGCAAATTTAAAAGCTGCATGTTACTACACTTTGCAGAATGGGATTGGGAAAAAGGCTGGGTGCAACAATATCACCTTGGTGCACTTCGCAATAACAATTCACGCATGCTTTCTAAATTAGGTCCGGACACTGGATGGGATAGTATTGGAGATTTTTCGCAAGCAGCAGCACTTTCTAAATTTTTAAATAAACTAGATAGTGAAGATAAATTGGCTAAAACTATCATTTACAATCTGAATCCTGCAGACAATGAGCTGATGGCATCCATGATTGGTAATTTTAATGACGGATCGGTAGCAGGTAAAATTCAGTTTGGTAGTGGCTGGTGGTTTTTAGATCAAAAAGATGGCATTATTAAGCAGTTAAATGCCCTTAGTAATATGGGACTTGTTAGCAGGTTTGTGGGCATGCTCACCGATTCTCGAAGCTTTTTATCTTTTCCAAGACACGAATATTTTAGACGCATCTTGTGTAATTTGTTTGGCGACGAAATTGAAAATGGTGAATTACCTAACGATACAAAATGGGTAGGTCAAATTATACAGGATATCTGTTACAACAATGCCAATACCTATTTTGGCTGGAATGACAAATAATCTACTTTTTTATTTCATTTCATATTATCTTGTAAATCAAACGGGTAAGAAATAAGTATGAAAAAAGTATTTTGTTTTGGGGAAATTTTACTTCGAATGTCACCCGTATTAGATCAGGGCTGGATTAACAGTGCTTCTATGCCTGTGCATTTGGGTGGCGCAGAACTCAATGTAGCAAAGGCTTTGGCTGGTTGGGGGCAATCCGTTACGTATATGTCTGCAATGCCAGACAATTATTTATCTAAAGAAATTGCAGCGTCAATTGCTGCTAGTCATATTGGTGTAGAAGCCATGCAATATTGTGGCGACCGTATAGGTATTTACTTTTTACCGCAAGGTGCCGATTTAAAAAATGCCGGCGTCATTTACGACCGTGCACACGCTTCATTTTCAACAGCTTTATTCCCGGGAAAAATAAATTGGGATGCATTACTAGAAGGTTCTGATTGGTTTCATTTTAGTGCTATCAGTCCGGCTTTAACAGAGCAGGCAGCTGCATTATGTTTGGATGGATTAAACGCTGCAAAGCGTTTAGGTCTTACCATTTCTGTAGATTTAAATTACCGCGCTAAACTTTGGAAATATGGTAAGCAGCCTGCACAGGTAATGCCTGAATTAGTTGCTTACGCCGATGTAATTATGGGTAATATATGGAGCGCTAGAGACCTCCTGGGCATTCATGTTCCAGCTGCTGCGGAAACTGCTACTAGTAAAGAGGAGTTCGCTGCATGTGCTAAGGAAACGGCTGCTGTACTATTTGCACAAAACGCGTCTTGCAAAGCGGTTGCCAATACCTTTAGATTTACACCAGAAGGAGCAGGCGTGCATTATTATGCGGCACTTGATACAAGGGAGGAGCAGGCAGTATCTGTAAGTTTTGATGCAAATTCAGTAATAGACAAAGTGGGTAGTGGTGATTGTTTTATGGCAGGACTTATATATGGTATTCACAACGGGCATGCGCATCAGGAAACGATAAATTATGCAGCTTCGGCAGCTTTTGGTAAATTGCAAGAACTAGGTGATAGTACAAAGCAAACCGTTAGTCAAATTAAATCAAGGTATTAAATGGAAAGAGAAGCCGCTTTAATCAATCAAATAAAAAATGAAGGCATGTTGCCTTTGTTTTATCATGATGACGTTACTGTTTGTGAAAATGTGCTTCAAGCACTATACAATGGTGGCGTTAGATGTGTTGAGTTTACCAATAGGGGTGTGCACGCACTTCCAAATTTTAAACATTTGGTTTCCTTAAAATCTACGATGCCTGGTTTGATACTTGGCATTGGTACCATTAAAACACCACAAGATGCTACTGCATTTATTGAAGCCGGCGCTGATTTTTTAATCAGTCCTTGTTTTGATGCCAGTGTTGCAGACGTTGCATATATGCACAAAGTACTATGGATACCAGGTTGTATGACCCCCACCGAAATTCACGTGGCGCAAAAATCAGGTGCTACGCTTGTAAAATTATTTCCGGGTAACGTATTAGGCCCTGGTTTTGTAGAAGCTATAAAAAAATTGTTTACAGGTGTCGACTTTTTGGTTACAGGGGGCGTAGAGCCAACCGAGCAAAATATTGGTGCCTGGTTTAAAGCAGGTGTATCTGGCGTAGGGCTTGGAAGTAAACTGATTACCAAAGATGTTTTAGCGAATAAAAATTATAAGCAATTAGAAACTCAAACAAAAGAACTTGTACAGCTCATAAATAAAGTACAATAATTACGATTTAAAGTTTACCCATATGGAACAAAATATTGGACGTTACCGCTGGACTATTTGTAGTTTAGTTTTTTTTGCAACTACGATTAACTATTTAGATAGAGCAGTAATTAGCTTATTAAAATCTACACTTACCACTGAGTTAAAATGGGATGATGGTGATTATACCAATGTAGAAATCGCATTTAAAGTATCTTATGCCATTGGATTATTATTAGCTGGACGATTTATTGATACAGTGGGTACTAAAAAAGGGTATGCATGGGCTACTGGACTTTGGAGTATTGCTGCTGTTTTACATGCGGCTGCTAAAAGTGTATTTGGTTTTTCTGTGGCACGTGCCGCATTAGGTGTTACTGAAGCTGGTAATTTTCCGGCTGCTATTAAAACAGTTGCAGAATGGTTCCCGCGCAAAGAGCGTGCTTTAGCCACAGGACTTTTTAATTCTGGCGCTAATATAGGTGCCATTGTTGCGCCTCTAACGGTTCCATTTATTGCTGCAGCATATGGTTGGCAGTGGGCGTTTATTGCTACTGGTTTACTTGGATTTATCTGGTTGATTTTTTGGAATAAGCATTATTATAAACCATCGGAGCACCCTAAATTATCTGCTGCAGAACTTGCTTATATTAATAGTGATGCCGATGCAATAGCTGAAGGCGATGCGCTTCAATCAAAACCTTTTGGTTGGGCGTCTTTATTAAAGTATAAACAAACTTGGGCTTTTGCGATAGGCAAATTATTAACCGATCCCATTTGGTGGTTTTATCTTTTCTGGTTACCAGATTTTTTAGAAAGTCAATACCATATTAAAGGAACTGCCATTGCACTTCCAGTAGCCGCCGTATATACGATGTCTGCGGTAGGAAGTATTTTTGGAGGATGGCTTCCTATGTATTTTATCAAAAAAAATTGGCCTGTTTTTAAAGCGCGTAAATCATCTATGTTACTCTATGCGTTTTTAGTATTACCTATTTTATTTGCACAAGTGTTAGGCGGCATGAATATGTGGTTGGCTGTTTTTGTGATTGGTATTGCAGCAGCTGCGCATCAGGCTTGGAGTGCCAATATATTTACGACTGTAAGTGACATGTTCCCTAAACGTGCGGTAGGCTCTGTAACTGGCATTGGCGGCATGTTTGGAGCCATTGGCGGTATTTTATTATCGATGTCAGTGCAAAAGAATTTGTTTGTGCATTACCGTGCTATAAATCAAATTGAAACAGCTTATTATATCATGTTTATTGTATGTGGCTCGGCTTATTTATTAGCTTGGCTAGTTATGCATATACTCGTACCTAAAGTAAACGTAATTGCTGCCGAAGATTTAGAATAATCAATTAAATGAGCTGATTATTTGTTGAGTTTCGAACAGTTAATTCCGACTTTAGTATAATATTTTCGTTTGTAATAACGCTTCTTCTTTTTGCTAAGTATTTAAATAGAATAGTAGCCGCTATTTCTCCCATCTCAAAAGCTGGCTGCGTAATTGTGGTTAAAGAAGGATTCAAGAGCGCTGCTGTTCTTAAATTAGAAAATGAAATTACTTTAAGCTCTTGAGGTATTTTTATGTTAAGTTCATGGCAAACTGTGTAGGTTAACAGAGCTAATTTTTCGATTGATGCAAATACAGCATCCGGTTTATTTGGACCTGTGAGAAGGCTTTTAATGATTGAAATATTCTTCTTTTCATCGTTGGAGCATCTTACTATCAAAGATTCTTCTATTTTAATATCATGTTTATTGAAAGCTTCAAAGTATCCTTGCTTTCTTTTGTTGTCAATGGATAGATTTTCGGAAATAGATAAATAGGCGATTTTCTTACAACCGTTATTGATCAAGTGTTCTGTTGCAGTAAATCCGCTTGCAAAATCATTGGTCGTAATTTTTGCAGTTTCTATTTCGTGGCAAATTCTATCAAAAAATACAATTGGAATACCAGCTTCAATTAAATCAGTTAAATGATTAAAACTTTTCGTAGTGCTAGCTAGTGATAGTATCACGCCATCTACGCGACCATTCATTAAATGCGAAATGATGCTTTTTTCTTTTTCAAAATCATCATTGGTTGTGTAAACCAGAATATGATAATCATGTGCTTGTGCAATGGATTCGGCACCGCTAATTGCTTGAATAAAAAAGTTATTTGTTAATTCAGGAGCAATCAAAGCGATTGTTTTGCTTTTTTGATTCCTTAAAAAACCAGCGTAAGGGTTTGGAGAATAGCCTAGCTCTAAAGCCAATGCTCTAACATTTTTTTTGGTTTCCTCTGCAATTTCGTGGCTATCCCTAAGCGCCTTTGAAACAGATGAAACGGAAATGTTTAACTTTTTAGCAAGATCCTTGAGGTTTACTTTAGACATGGCTATAAAATTACGAAAATATATACTTTAATATACGAAAAAATAACGAAAACGATTTCGTAAAAATTAGAATTGTTTGATTTTTAGCTGTAAAAAATTACTCAAATTGTGTCGCTATTATATTTGAACAATTACAAACGATTTGCTTATGCCTAAGTTACACAGCCCTAAACCAGGGGTAATTCGTATTTTATTTTTGACACTTTTTCTTGGGATTGGACTACTGAGCAGTGCACAAACTGTTTCCGGGAAGGTTACCGATCCTACAAAAAATCCAATTGCTGGTGTTAGTGTTTCCGTAAAAGGGGTGCCTACTAGTGGTGTCACCACAAGTGATGATGGTACATTTAAATTAAATGCAGTTAAGCCTGGATCTATCTTGGTTTTTTCTTCGGTTGGTTTTGCTACAAAAGAAATCAATTATACAGGTAGCAATAACCTTTCTGTTGAACTCGACATTGATGTGAATGCACTTAATGACGTGGTTGTTGTAGGATATGGAACCCAAAAGAAGCGGGATGTAACGGGTGCGGTTGTTTCATTATCAAAAGATAGACTCTCTCAACTACCAAACACTAATATTGCGCAAGCATTGCAAGGTGCGCTTCCAGGTATACAAATTAATACCAATAGTGGTGGTGCTGAAGGTAATGATGTGTCGATCGTTATCAGAGGAAGAAAATCAATTAGTGCAAGCAATGGTCCATTGATTGTGTGGGATGGTATTCCATATGATGGTGGTATATCTGAATTAAACCCTAACGATATTGAATCAATAGAAGTATTAAAAGATGCGTCAGCTGCTGCTATTTATGGTGCTAGAGGTTCTAATGGTGTAATAATTGTTACCAGTAAGCAAGGTAAAAAAGGCAAGCTTAATATTACCTATGATGGTTCTTACGGAACACAAAATATTACCAATAGGCCTGAATTATTAACAGGTGCTCAATTTTATGAGTTTAAAAAGAACCGCCTCAATGCACCCAATGTTATATCGCCAGCCGAACAAGCAATCTATGATGCTGGTAATTTTGTGGATTGGTACAGTTTAGCGACTCAAAAAGGAACAAGATCACAGCATTCTATTTCTGTTGCCGGTGGAACTGATAAAGTATCGTTCTACTTTGGTGGTACATTTTTAGACGTTGATGGTGTAGCAGTTAATGACAGATTTAAAAGATATTCTTTAAGGCCTAATTTAGATATCAAGGTAACCCCATGGTTAACGATTGCATCAAGTACGCAATTTTCATTACAAAATAGAGATGGTTTACCTGTAGAATTTCAGGATAGCAGAAATACTGGCGGAGGCGCTAACTTCTTCAATCCATTATCAGCTCCTTATAATGCCGACGGTTCTATAGCACTGTATGCATATGCCGATTATCCTCCTTCAAGAAATCCTTTATCTTCTTTGTTGGTAAAAAATAGTGATAATTCTTACAGGGTATTTACAAGCAATAGCATGAAAATTGACATGCCATTTATTAAAGGGCTTTCTTATAAATTAAATACGGGTGTTGAGTATGAAAATACTGTTCGTAAAACATACTCAGGTAGAGATGTTGCGGCAGGCTTTGAAGCAGGTGGGCTAGCAACTAATTATTCAGCGCTTACAAAAAATTTAACGGTTGAAAATATTGTAAATTATGCTAGAGAATTTGGAAAACATTCTGTAAACACGACGCTTCTGTATAGTAGTCAAAGCAATGAATTTGATAGAGATCAATTAAATGGTCAAGGTTTTCCTAATGATGTGCTTACAAATTATCAGATGGCTTCTGCAACCCTACTTACACCTTCTGCAGTATACTTTAAGCAGAATCTACTCTCTCAAATGGGAAGGTTGAATTATGGTTTTGATGGTAGGTACTTGCTTACATTAACTGCACGTAGAGATGGTTTTTCTGGATTTGGTGCCACAAAAAAATATGGCATTTTCCCATCAGCAGCCGTTGCCTGGAATATACATAAGGAATCATTTTTTAAAGGCATTTCTGTTGTTAATAATTTAAAGCTTAGAGCTTCTTATGGTGTCAACGGAAATCAAGCGGTAGCTGCTTACAGTTCACTAGCAGGCTTATCTAGTGCTCCTTACTTAACGGGCTCTACCGTTCTACCGGGATATGTTCCCAATGGACTAGCCAATGAGCAATTAGGATGGGAGTCAACTAAGTCATTGTCTCTTGGATTAGATTTTGGTTTACTAAAGAATAGAATACAAGGTTCATTAGATTATTATAGTGCAAACACTAGCGATTTACTTTTGAATAGAGCTATTCCGTCCATTCAAGGATTTACTAGAATCTTACAAAATATTGGTAAGACTGCTAATACAGGTATCGAGTTAGGGTTAACCACTATCAATGTTCAAAATAAAAATTTCACTTGGTCTACCAATTTGAATTTGTCTGGTAATACCAACAAAATTGTTGACTTGTATGGTGATGGTAGAGATGATATAGCCAATAGCTGGTTCATAGGACAACCAATCAATGTGATTTTTGGACTAAAAAACGATGGTGTGTTTAAGTCTCAAAAAGAAGTAGATATGTCTGTTCAAAGAACTGCTAAACCAGGTTGGGTTAGAGTTGCCAATGTGAACGGCGATACCCTTATCAACGCAAATGATAGAACAATCATTGGAAGAGAAGATCCTAATTTTATTTGGGGTATCACAAATACATTTAAGTATAAACGTTTTTCTTTGATGGTTTTTGTACATGGAGTATCAGGTGTTACAAGGCGTAATCCTTTTGAAGATGATAATGTATTTACAGATACTAGAAGAAATACAACGCTTAAAGATTGGTGGTCTGTTTCTAATCCAAATGGAAGTCATTTTGCTAATGATGCCAATGCAAACCCTTTCGGTGTTAATTTTTATGAGAACGCAAGTTTCGTGCGTATAAAGGATGTGTCATTATCATATGAAGTTCCAGCAGAGGCATTAAGACGTTTAAATATCAACTCTTGTAAGTTTTACCTTACCGGAAGGAATCTAGCAACTTTCAGCAAGTTTACTGCTTTGGATCCTGAGTTAACCAATCAATATGGGTTGCCATTGCAGAAAGAATTTGTTTTTGGCTTAACAATCACTTTATAAAGCACTTGAAATATAATTATATGAATAAAATAATTAAGACATCGCTATTCTTCTTGACGCTTACTGCAGCATATTCTTGTAGTAAATCATTTTTAGAAGAAAAACCACTTGCATTAATTGCACCGGATAATTTATACGTGAATAAAGCCGGGTTTGAATCTGGTCTTTATGGACTTTATAGTCAATGGCGTGAAGAACGTAAAGGAATAAATGGAGCCTCTAATGACATGGCAATTACTGCCGCTGTTGTTGGGGTTGACAATGCATATAGTTTAAGACCTGCAGGTAATGCACCTGAGCAAGTTTTTAATGATTTTGGTGTTCGTTTGAATTCGACGGACGCTTATGTTAGAAGAGTTTGGGATTGGTTGTACCGAATTATTAATGGTGCTAATACAATTATTGAACGTGCCGATAATACATCTGTAGTTTGGTCAGATAAAGACAAAAAACAAATTGTAGGTGAAGCAAGACTTATTCGAGCTTGGGCGTACAGGCATTTAACCTTTTTATACGGTAATGTTCCACTTAATTTAAAAGAATCAAAGGGAAGTTCTATAAAAACAGATTGGGAAAGAACGCCAGTAACGGAAGTAAGAAAGGCGATGGAAGCAGACCTTTTGTATGCCGAAGCCAACATGAGCGATTTGCCAGTAGTAGAAGGCCGCGCAAGTAAAGTGGTTGCTCAACATTATTTAGCAGAATTATACTTAACGATGGGGGATTTTGCTAAGGCTAGAGAAAAAGCATTAGCTGTAACCCAGAATACAAACTACAGTCTTACAACTGCTCGTTATGGTACACAAGCTTCTATGCCAGGAACGCCTTTTACAGACATGTTCTTAGATAGAAATTCAAATAGAAGTCAGGGTAACAGAGAAGCTTTATGGGTTATTCAAAATGAATATTTGTCTGTGGGTGGTGATGCAAATATTATGCGTAGATGGTGGGTAAACAGGTACAATGATATTCGTGTTGGAAATCCACTAAGAAATCCATTAACATTTTCGCAAGAATATGGCGGACGTGGTTTAGGTAGATTTGCGGTTACAAAATTTGCCCTAAGCTTATATGGTCCAACTGATCATCGTGGCGGTAATTTTTCTTATCGTTTTTTCTATCTTATGAATAATGGCGCTTCATTACCAAGTAATGCCAACATTAATGCAGTAGCTAGTTGTGCAACTCCTGGTTACACTTCTGGACCTTCTGGTGGAAGACTTGGTGTTGATACCGTCCGCTTAAGTATTAATTGTAACGAGCCAGCACCTAATGCCACTGCAGCGCCTAACTGGCCTAGCATTAGAAAGTGGGATTGGGCGCCAGGTGATACAGCTGATGTTCAGAATTCTTCAAATTTCAACGACCAAATTTATTTAAGATTAGCTGACACTTATTTATTATTGGCCGAAGCACAGTTTAGATTAAACGATTTAGCGGGAGCTGCTGCTACCATTAATTTAATTAGAGCTAGAGCAAATGCTACACCAATTACCGCAGCTCAAGTAACGCTAGATTTTATATTAGACGAAAGGTCAAGGGAGTTAATAACCGAAGAGCATAGGAGGTATACCTTGTTGCGCACCCGTACTTGGTTTACAAGAACACAAATAAATAATAAATATGCTGGCACAAGAATTGCATTACGTGACACGCTTTTGCCGATACCTCAAAGTGTTATTGACGCTAATTTAACCAAGGTAATGCCACAAAATGCCGGCTATTAATCTGAATAAAATTTTAACGAGTAAGGGGGGCTTAGAAGGGGGGGGGTAAGCCCCCTTCTTAATTATTGTTGATTTACAACCATTTACTTTTTAGTATGTATAAATATTTTGTTTTAATTGGCTTGACTTTTTTGATAAGTTCTACGTCAATGGCGCAGTCCATTTTTTTCAATGATTCTATTTTGATTCAAACAAAAATTTGGAGTAGAGATAGCAATAGAAAAATTCAGTATTCTGACTGGAAGAGTTTTTCATCGCATACCGTTGAAATGCTATCTGGATTTGTTCCAAAAAAACAAGTAAAATTTAGCAAATATGGTGGAAATCTAGCATATAAATTAGATGCGACTGGATTTTTTAGAACTGAAAAAGTAAAGGGAAGGTGGCATGTTATTGATCCCGAAGGCTATCCTTTTGTTGTTGCCGCCATAAACAGTTTTAGACAAGGAAAATCTCCAAACAATGAAAAGGCATTTGTAGAGCAATTTGGATCAATTCAAAAATGGGCATCAACTTCTATACAAACATTCCAAAATCTGGGTTTTAATACCGCTGGTTCCTGGTCCGAAATCGAACCCATTATTCAATTCAATAAAACCGCTAAAAACCCTTTTGCCTACACAACTCAATTAAGCTTGTTATCTAATTATGTTCGGTTAGCTGTTAAAAAAGTACCTGAAAGAAAGGATGCGCCTGCTTTATCATTTATTATGGATGATGCATTTGCAGTTTATTGTAATGAACAAAGTCAAAAAATAGCTGTAAATAAAAGTGATGCAAACTTATTGGGACATTTTTCTGACAATGAAATTGCATTTATGCATACAGAATTTAAAGATATTTTATTGATCAGCGATAAGTCGGATAAATGTTTAATCGCAGCAAAACAATGGATGACTAATAAAGGGGTTGACGAAAAAACTATTACCCGTGAACAAAAAGAAGAATTTATTGGAATGATTACTGGCATTTATTACAAAACAGTTTCATCGGCCATTAAAAAGTATGACCCCAATCATTTGTATCTTGGAAGCAGATTGCATTCGTCAGCAAAAAACAACAAATTTATTTTTGCTTCAGCAGAACCTTATATAGATATTATTTCAATCAATTATTACGGTTATTGGCAACCACAACAAAAAGATGTTACCGACTGGGAAAATTGGAGTAATAAGCCTTTTTTTATTACAGAATTTTATACAAAGGCAGAAGATTCAGGCATGCCTAATGTATCGGGGGCAGGTTGGCTTGTTAAAACACAAGAAGATAGAGGTATACATTACCAGAATTTTACAATGCAGCTTTTGATGGCAAGAAATTGTGTTGGTTGGCATTGGTTTAGATATCAAGACAATGATCCGAATGATCCTACCGCTGATCCATCTAACAATGATTCAAACAAAGGGTTGGTGAATACAAAGTATCAAGTGTATGAGACATTGTCTGAAAAAATGAGAACTTTAAATGATAACAAATATCGAATCATAAATTATTTTGATAGCAATAAAAAATGAAATCATTAATATCAACAGTACTTATTTTCCTCTTCTTCTTAAATACGGAGATAAGAGCGCAGCATTCGATTTACCATGGCGATTGGACCGACTTCAATAAAAATGAAAAAAAAGATTTATTTGAAGATAAGAGGCAGCCAATAGATGCAAGGGTAAATCATTTAATCTCATTGATGAATGTGAATGAGAAGACTGCTCAGATGGCAACTTTGTATGGATATGGAAGAGTTTTAAAAGACTCTTTACCAAAACCTGAATGGAAAACAAAGATTTGGAAAGATGGTATTGCGAATATTGATGAACATTTAAACAATACCACTTTTCGAAAACAAACATACACCTCTCTTTCTTTTCCTTATAGCCGCCATGCGGATGCGATTAATCAAATTCAAAAGTGGTTTATAGAAGAAACTAGGCTTGGTATTCCTGTAGACTTTACAAATGAAGGCATTCATGGACTAGCGCATGACAGGGCAACCGCATTGCCAGCTCCTATAGCCATCGGTAGTACCTGGAATAAAAAATTAATTTTCAAGTCTGGACAAATAGTTGGAAGAGAAGCAAAAGCACTCGGCTATACAAATGTTTATGTTCCGATTCTGGATTTAGCACGCGATCCTCGTTGGGGGAGAGTGGTTGAATGCTATGGTGAAGACCCATTTTTGGTTACGGAATTGGGTAAGCAAATGACGTTGGGTGTTCAGGCAGAGGCTGTAGGGGCAACACTAAAGCATTACGCGGTTTATAGTGTACCAAAAGGTGGACGGGATGGCGATGCTCGAACAGACCCGCATGTTTCTCCAAGGGAATTACATCAAATGTATTTATATCCATTTAAGCGCGTTATCATTGAGGCATCTCCTGTTGGAGTTATGAGTAGTTATAATGATTGGGATGGTGAACCTATAACGGGTAGTTATTATTTTTTAACTGAATTGCTACGTAAAGAATTTGGCTTTAAGGGTTATGTTGTTTCTGATAGTAAAGCAGTTGAATATATCGATTCTAAACACCATGTTGCAAAAGATTATAAAGAAGGCGTAATGCAGGCTATTAATGCGGGATTAAATGTCCGAACTGATTTTGACATGCCTGATAAATTCATAAACCCACTCCGGGAATTGGTAAAAGAAAATAAAATCTCAACAAAAACATTAGACGCTAGAGTAGCAGATGTTTTGAGGGTTAAATTTAAGCTAGGCTTGTTTGATAATCCATATATTATTCCATCTTTAGCTGATGTTATTGTAAATAATGAAGACGCGAAATCTTTTTCAAAGCAAGTTTCAAAAGAAGTATTGGTTTTACTTAAAAATCATAATGGGTTACTGCCTCTAAATAAAAATGCAACAAAAAAGATTTTAGTGACAGGGCCTTTGGCTGCAGATACATTGCACTCAATGAGCCGATATGGACCCAATAATGTTAAAGTAGTATCGGTATTGGAGGGTATAAAAAATTATGCGTCAAATTTTGCTTATATATATTATGCCAAAGGTTGTGAGACTATCGATGCAAACTGGCCCGAAAGCGAATTGTATCCCCAGGCATCTACAGAAAAAGAATTGAATGATATTAAAGATGCTGTTGCAAAGGCAAAATTAAGTGATGTTGTCATAGCAGTTTTAGGCGAAGAAGAAACATTGGTTGGGGAAAGTCGAAGTAGAACAAGTTTGGATTTGCCTGGCAAACAACTTCAATTATTACAGGCGTTGTATGAAACGGGCAAGCCTATCATTTTAATTTTAATAAATGGGAGGCCACTTACAATTAATTGGGCAAATAAATATATTCCTTCAATCATTGAAGCTTGGTTCCCAGGTGTAGATGGCGGTAATGCTATTGCAGAAACTTTATTTGGTGACTTTAATCCAGGTGGCAAATTACCTGTTACTTTTCCAAAGTCTGTTGGTCAATTAGAATATAATTTTCCATTTAAACCTGGATCTCATGCAGGTCAGCCAGGCGATGGTCCCAATGGTTTTGGTAAAACAAATGTGTATGGCGCATTGTATCCATTTGGTCATGGGTTGAGCTATACAACTTTTGCATACAGTAACCTCATTGTTACTCCAGAAAAGTTAAATTCAGAAAATGATATTTTGGTTTCTGTTGATATTACAAATACGGGTAAATACAAAGGTGATGAAGTGGTTCAGCTTTATTTAAAAGATGAAGTGAGTAGTGTTACCGTATATGAAACCCAGCTTCGGGGTTTTGAAAGAATAACATTGAATAGTGGAGAAACAAAAACGGTTCGTTTTATTTTAAAACAGGATGATTTAAAATTATTGGACAAAGAAATGAAATGGCTAGTTGAGCCAGGTTATTTTGAAGTACTAATGGGGTCATCTAGTGAAGACATTCGGTTGAAGAAAAAATTTGAAATCATAAAATAAGTAAAGATGAGTAGTGATATGTTTTCATTAGAAGGTAAGGTTATTGTTGTAACCGGAGCAACAGGCATTTTAGGTGGCGCATTTATTGAAGCAATTGCTAATGCTGGTGCAGTAGTAGGTGTATTAGGGAGAAATGAAAAGGTTGCGAATGAAAGAGTAGAAAAAATTAATGCTGCTGGCGGAAAAGCTGTAGCATTAATTGCAGATATATTGGATGAAAAACAACTAACAGCCGCAGCCCATACAATGGTGAATTTGTATGGCAAAATTGATGGGCTTGTTAATGCTGCTGGGGGTAATATGCCTGAAGCCATTGTACAGCCGGGCGATGATTTGTTTTCATTAAATATGGAGGGCTTGCAAAAGGTTATGAACCTTAATTTATTTGGGACTTTGTTGCCTACTCAAATATTTGGAGCCATTATGGCTAAATCACCCAAAGCTAGTATCGTTAATATTTCTTCGGTGAGTGCGACAACAGCATTGACGAGGGTGCTAGGCTATAGCTTGGCAAAATCTGCCATCGATTCTTATACGAGATGGTTTGCTGTAGAATTGGCTGCCCGGTATGGCGATCAAATTAGAATGAATGCCATTGCCCCAGGCTTTTTTTTAACGGAACAAAATAGGACGCTACTTACCAATCCAGACGGAACACATACGGCTAGAGCAACAAAAATAATTGACAATACACCCTATAAAAGGTTTGGATCTCCATCAGAACTAAACGGAGCGCTTATTTGGCTTTTAAGCGATGCCTCTGTTTTTGTGTCTGGAACAATTACAAATGTGGATGGTGGTTTTCTTGCATTTAGTGGTGTATAATTGTATAATAAATAATTGATCATGAAAGAGTCAATGATTCAAACAATGCGCTGGTATGGACCAAATGATCCTGTAAGTCTTTGGGATATTAGACAGGCAGGATGTACAGGGGTTGTTTCGGCACTTCATCAAATACCAAATGGGGAAGTGTGGTCTATAGAAGCGATTCGTGAAAGAATTGAAATAATTGAAGCTGCAGGGCTCACCTGGGATGTTGTAGAAAGTGTACCAGTGCATGAAGCTATCAAAACACAATCAAATGGATTTGAAACTCATATAGCCAACTATATTCAAACCATTAAAAACCTAAGTGCATGTGGGATACGTATTGTTACCTACAATTTCATGCCGGTAATGGATTGGACTCGCACAAACCTTGCTTACCCAATGCCAGATAAATCTTTGGCCCTTTTGTATGAGCAGGCTGCTGTTACAGCGTTTGACTTATTTATTTTAGAAAGAGAAAACGCAATTCAGGATTATTCTTCAGCTCAAATTGAAGCTGCAAAAAAATGGTTTGCATCAAAGTCAGATCAAGAAAAAATGCAGGTTCAATTAAATATGATTAAAGGCTTACCTGGTAGTGAAGAGAGTTTTACAATGGAAGCCTTTAGAGCGGCGCTTAAAACCTATGATGGTATAGATGCTCAAAAATTAAGAAGCCACTTAATTTATTTTTTACAAAATATTATTCCTATTGCAGAAAGTTGTGGGATCAAAATGGTAATACATCCTGATGATCCTCCATTTCCTATTTTAGGATTACCACGCGTGGTAAGCACAACGTCTGATATGGATGCCATATTCAGTGCCGTGCCTGCTTTAAGCAATGGCCTGTGTTTTTGCACAGGTTCTTTTGGTGTTAGAGCAGATAATAATTTACCTGCCATGGTAGCTGCATTTGGCGATCGAATTAATTTTATTCATTTGCGTAGCACCAAACGTAATATAGATGGAGACTTTTTTGAAGACAATCATTTAGAGGGTGACGTTGATATGTATTCGGTTGTTAAAGAAATTTTAGCCGTGATGAAAAATAGAGGCGTTTCAATTCCTATGCGTCCTGATCATGGTCATCAAATGTTAGATGACTTAAAAAAAGTTACGAACCCAGGTTATTCAGCCATTGGTAGATTGAGGGGTTTGGCAGAATTGAGGGGTCTAGAAATGGGTATTAAAAAATCAATATACTAAACTACTATGCCGGATTTTATTCATGAAGATTTTTTGCTAGAAAGCGAAGCTGCTAAAAGGTTATATCATGATTACGCTGCAAAAATGCCGATCATCGATTACCACAATCATTTAAGTCCGGCAATTATTGCCAATAATTGTAATTTTAATAACATCACTGAAGCATGGATTGATGGTGATCACTACAAGTGGAGAGCCATGCGCACCAATGGGTTGGAAGAAAAGTACTGTTCTGGTTCTGCGTCTGCATTTGATAAATTTAGTGCCTGGTCGAGTACGGTTCCTAAAACAATTAGGAATCCACTGCATCACTGGTCACAACTAGAGCTCAAGCGCTATTTTGGAATATCAACTATGTTGGATTCTCATTCTGCAACATCTATTTATGAAAGGGCCAATGAAATATTATCCAAAGATTCTCATACACCGCAGGGTTTATTAAAAATGATGGGTGTAGAATTTGTTGGTACCACAGATGATCCTACCGATTCATTAGAACATCATAAATTTATAATCGATCATCCCATCGGCATAAAAGTTGCGCCTACATTTCGTCCGGACAAGGCAATGGCTATTGACATGGCCGAGCTGTTTAATTTGTATGTATCCAAATTGGAGCAGAGAACAAATATCTCGATACAATCTTTTAATGATTATATAGGAGCATTAAAGTTTTGTCACGACTATTTTGAAACGATGGGTTGTAAGGCATCAGATCATGGCATTGAATTGGCCTATTATGAGCCTTTTACGCATGCTGAATTAGAAAAGATTTTTGATAAGGTAAGAGTTGGAACTACCCCATCTGAGTTAGAAGTGGCACAATTTAAAACAGCCATGCTTATTCAGTTTGCTGAGTGGGGTTATGAAAAAGGATGGGTACAACAATATCATATTGGCCCTATTAGAAGTAATAGTACGCGCATGTTTAAGGCAATGGGTCCGGACACAGGGTGGGACTCGATTGGAAGTAGCGTTAATCCAAAAAAGTTAAGTCTTTTTCTAAATCATTTGGATACAAATAATAAGCTCGCAAAAACGGTATTGTATAGTATTAATGCCGCTGATAATGATATGTTAGTAACGATGGCAGGTAATTTCAATGACGGTTCTTATCCAGGTAAAATTCAGTCTGGTGCAGCATGGTGGTTTAATGATCAAAAAGACGGTATCACTGCTCATTTAAATGCTGTGAGTAATATGGGTTTATTGAGTAGGTTTATTGGAATGCTTACGGACTCTAGAAGTTTTTTATCATTTCCTAGGCACGAATATTTTAGAAGAATTCTCTGTAATGTATTAGGTAGTGAAATGGAACGCGGATTAATTCCATTTGATTATGATTTAATTGGTGGGATGACGGAAGATATATGCTACAATAATGTAAAAGCTTATTTTAATTTATAGAAACCAGATGAATTTTATATACAAGGCTAAAGATTACGCACAAAAAATTGCAATTGTATCAGGCGGCAATCAGTATAGCTATCAAACTTTATTTGAGGAAGCTACTTTATTTGCAAAAACATTACTAAGTGATGCTGCTGATTTAAATCAGCAAAGGGTTGCGTTTATGGTGGATCCTGGGTTTGATTACGTTAAAGTACAGTGGGCAATATGGTTAGCTGGTGGCGTTGCCGTTCCGCTTTGTTTGTCTCATCCAATTCCTTCTTTGCAGTATGTAATGGAAGATACGGGGGCAAGTGTTATTGTATCTTCAAATAATTATACATCTTTATTAGAACCATTAACGAGTGCGCCCGGTATTCGTTCTTTCAATGTTAATGAAACCTATCCGAGTGTTGAAATGCACCTTCCTGAGGTCGATGCCACTAGAGATGCCATGATATTGTATACAAGCGGCACAACCAATAAACCTAAAGGAGTTGTTACAACACATCTTACAATTGATACCCAGGTTGAATCACTCATTAGTGCTTGGTTATGGGATGCTTCCGATACTATTTTATGTGTTTTGCCATTACACCATGTACATGGGATCATCAATGTAGTTTGCTGCTCTATGGCGGCGGGTGCTACTTGTGAATTTGTTAATTCTTTTTCTGCTCCTGCTATTTACGCAATGTTTATGGAGGGTAAGATCAATGTATTTATGGCAGTTCCTACAATTTATTATAAGTTAATTACACATTGGGAAAGTTTGTTGCCTGATGAGCAGTCTAGTATATATACGGCGCTCCAAAAATTCCGTCTAATGGTTTGTGGTTCTGCTGCGCTTCCTATTTCTGTAATGCAAAAATGGGAAACAATTAGTGGTCATTTATTACTTGAAAGGTATGGTATGACTGAGATTGGCATGGCTATATCAAACCCTTATATGGGCGAACGTAGACCTGGTTTTGTAGGGGTACCGCTTCCTGGTGTTGATGTCAGATTGGTGGATGAAAATTACAACGAAGTTGAGGTAGGAACGCTTGGAGAAATTGTTGTGAAAGGGAAAACGGTTTTTGATAGATATTGGCAAAGACCCGAAGCAACCTTAGATTCATTTACAAGTGATAATTGGTTTAAAACGGGCGATGTTGCCATTGTTGAAAATGGATATTATAGGATTCTTGGTAGAAATTCGGTAGATATTATAAAATCTGGAGGATATAAAATTTCTTCATTAGAAATTGAAGAAGTATTAAGAACCCATAGTACAGTTAGTGATTGTGCAGTGGTGGGTATTGAGGATGTGGAGTGGGGCGAGCTAATTGTTGCCTGCTTGGTATTAAATGAATCTACATTATCTATTGAATTTGATGCTACTGAGTTAGACGCCTGGATGAAAGAAAATATAGCACCTTACAAAAGGCCAAGAAAATATTTGGTTGTAGAAGATCTTCCTCGCAACGCCATGGGTAAAGTGGTTAAATCTGAAGTTAAAAAATTATTCTAATGATAAAGAAAGTTCTGTTTCTATTATTTTTTGCAGCTGCAATTAATGTGCAAGCGCAACAAAGGTATCAGTCAGAAATATTTTCTTCCATTGATTCAGTCACAAATATTGAATATGGGCAGGCGTTAAATATAAAAGGCAATAAAGAAAAGTTACTCCTTGATATATACATGCCAACTGCTCAAATGGATACTATTAAAAAAAGGCCAGTACTTTTATTTATTCATGGCGGGGGATTTCAAAACAATTCCAAAACAGGAGGCTTTAGTAATATGCTGTGCTTGTCTTTTGCAAAAAGAGGGTATGTTGCAGTGTCCATTGATTATAGGCTGGGTATTGAAAATGACAAGTCAGATGCAGATTATGCGGCTGCTTTATATAGGGCGCAGCAAGACGGTAAAGCGGCTATCAGGTACTTACGTAAATATGCACATTTATATAACATTGATTCCGATCAAATTTTTATTACCGGAAGTTCTGCAGGATCTAAAACATGTTTGGCAATTGCGTATATGGATGAAGATGAAGTGCCTACAACAATTGATCAAGCCAAGTGGGGTAGTTTAGAAGGAGCAAGTGGAAACGAAGGTTATTCTTCAAAAGTGAGTGGCGTAGTTAATAACTGGGGTGCAATTATAGATTATAACTGGATTAAACAAGGTGATGCGCCATTATTTAATGTGGCAGGAACAGAAGATAAAACGGTGCCTTACGACAGTTCGTATTCATATCATGGATTCAAGTACGGCCCTTATATTTTATTTCAACATTGCCTTCAAGTAGGTGTGTCATCAGGTTGGCGACCATTTTATGCAACGGGACATACGCTTGATAATAAAAAAATTAAGCAGGATAGTGCGATACAATCTATTTCTCAATGGCTATATACCCAATTAAAAATAAATAAGCCAAAAAGTGAAGAGGGTGTTTTGCGATATGCAAACGACATCAACAAATTTGATAGTTTAAATAATGCAGAAGTTTATAACAAAGATGCAGTGCTCTTTTTAGGGAGTTCTTACATACGCATGTGGAAGAATATCAGGCAAGACATTGGATACAAGGATATTATACACCGAGGTTTTGGAGGTTCTAATTTGAGAGATGTTGCATACTATGTAAAGCGAATCGTATACCCGCATCAGCCAAAAGCAATATTTATGTATGTAGGCAACGATATTGTGGATAGCCCTAAAGATAAAAGTCCGGATCAGGTTTTAGAGTACTTTAAATATGTGGTAAAGGTTATCAGAGAAAAATACCCGACAATACCTATTGCATGGCTACAAATATCTCCTTCCGAAAAAAGGTGGGGTGCTTGGGATAAAGTAAAAGCTGCTAATAGTCTTATAAAAAACTATTGCGAAACCCAGCAGCAGCTGTATTTCGTTTCTTTTGAGAATAGTTTTTTGGATCAAGATAAACAGCCTATGAAATCTTACTATCTTCCGGATAAGTTGCATTATAACGAAGAAGGCTATAAGGTTTGGGGTGCAGCTATAAAAGATCAGTTTTTTAAAATCATCAACCCATAAAATACTTTCTATGAAAATATATGGCGTAGCTATACTTGCAGGCTGTTTTTTAGTTGGCCATTTAGTTGGAGACTATTTTGGAAAAATTTTTCATTTAAATGGTAATTTGGGTGGGGTAGGGTTTGCAATGCTATTACTCATATTTGTGTATGATTACGCCAAAAAGAAATCTTGGCTAGCAAAAGAATCTGAAAATGGAATTTTATTTTGGAGCACCATGTATATTCCGGTAGTTGTTGCTATGTCTGCCACGCAAAATGTAAAAGCTGCAATGTCTGGAGGTTTTATGGCGCTATTAGTTGGAATTATAGCAACTGCTCTATGTTATTTACTGATCCCTATCATGTCTAAAATGGGTAAAAAACAATAAAAATGGAAGACCTAATAAAGATTTTAGAAAAAAACGGATTGGTTTTTGCTTTTTTAATTGTTGGCTCCATTATGTGGGCTTCTTATCAAATATCATCTAAGCTCACAAAAAATAAAATACCTGGTGCGGCAATAGCCATAAGTGTAGGGCTCCTTATTGCTTATTATGGACAAGGTGAAAAAGGAATTGCAAGTATTCCAGCATTTTCTGGATTGGCAATTTTAGGAGGTTCTATGTTAAGGGACTTTTCAATTGTTTCAACTGCACTTGGTGCTAGCTTTTCTGAGATAAAGAAAACGGGACTAGTGGGTTTGTTAAGTTTAGTGATTGGTACTTGTATTGCATTTTTTGCAGGCGGAACGATTGCCTATTGTATGGGCTATACCGATGCTAAAAGCTTTGCTACTATCGGCGCGGGTGCTTGTACTTTTATTGTTGGTCCTGTAACAGGATCTGCAGTTGGCGCTAGTTCCGATGTAATTGCTATTAGCATAGCTATTGGAGTAATTAAATCTGTTTTTGTAACCATCGTTACACCGTTTGTAGCGGGTAGGTTTGGTATTAATAATCCGCAGTCAGCCATGATTTTTGGCGGATTGGTAGGATCTACAAGTGGGGTATCTGCTGGTCTTGCAGCTACTGATCCTGCTTTGGTTCCATATGGGGCACTAACAGCAACTTTTCATACTGCAGTGGGTTGTTTACTATGCCCTTCTATTTTATACTTTATTGTAAACGCAATTTTGTAACTTACCTTACATATTTATGTAGAAGATGACAAAAATAATTGATACCCACATGCATAGTTGGGACTTACAAAAAGTAAGGTATAGTTGGCTCGATGGCGATACGTCTATACTAGCACAAAATTATTATCCTTCAGGTATTGAAACGCAGTTGTCTGCGGCGAATGTTAGTACAGCTATCATGGTGCAAGCAGCAAATAGTATAGAAGACACTGCATTTATGTTTGATTGTGCAGCGCAGTATCCTTGGATTATTGGGGTAGTAGGTTGGGTAGATTTATTAGATCCTGAAACTGCTAAACAGCAATTAGAAGCACATCTTCAAAATAAATATTTTAAAGGGGTTAGACATTTAATTCACGACGAGCCGGACAGTAACTGGTTACTCCAACCAAATGTGATTAAAAGTTTAGAGATACTTGCCAATCATGGACTTCCTTTTGACGTTGTGGGCGTAAAAATCGAACACATTAAAGCGGCCATACAAGTAGCCAAACAAATACCCCAATTAAACATGGTATTTGATCATTTAAGCCATCCACCTATTGCTACTAATGAGCTGTTTGGTGCTTGGGGAGACGCCATAGCAGAAGCTGCTGCTATGCCTAATTTTTTCGCTAAAATTTCGGGGCTTGGCACTTGTTGTGCAAACTTTAATGATTGGTCTGCTACTACCATCGAGCCTTATGTGGCCTATGTAATCAAGCATTTCGGCGTAGATAAATGTATGGTAGGAGGCGACTGGCCCGTGTCTTTACTAGCAGGAGATTATGTAACAACACATCAACAGTACCAGGCAATAATTGAAAAGTTAGTTGCTCCCGAAAATCAACAAAAAATTTACAGTACCAATGCTGCCGCTTTTTATAAGTTAAATTAGTTGTTTACGATTTCAACTTCAATTCTTCTGTTTCTAAAACGGTTGCTATCAGTATCGTTGGCGGTTAATGGATCCGATTCACCTTTGCCAATAGTGGCAATGCGCCCTGTAGCAATGCCTAATTTAACAAGCGCTGCTTTAACAGCTTCGGCTCTTTTGTTGGATAAAATAATATTGTAGTTGTCTTCACCAAGGTTGTCGGTGTGCCCGCTTATGATAATACTGAGTGTGCTATTTTTAGTTAAGTAAGCAGCCATTTGCTCAATTTCTTGAACATACCTTGGCATGATATCATATTTGTCTAATTCAAAATTCACATTCAGTGAAATGGTTTCTCTAATGCCCTTAAACGTTTTTTCACCAGTTGCTCTTTGTTCACTTACGGTTCCTGCACTAATGTTTAATTTTTCATAATCAAACATGCAAGGCATCATGCTTACTTCGTAATAGCGGTTTAATGAAAAAAGCTGATTGTTAAATACTTCTTCAAATTCGGATCTATCGTAGCACTGAAAATACATGCCATTGGTTTCGTTGGCAATGGCCCTTAAATTTACTGAATCGGCACCGCCACTATAGGCAATGGTAAAAACAGGGATATTATTTACGAGTGCTTTTTCTATAATTGATTTAGTGTTTTTATTTTTTGAAGAATTTTCAAATCCATCTGTAAATAAAAGTAACACAGGCTTGTATTTGTTATACTTAGCCATGGTATCTAAGCCGCGGTCTAGGGCATCGTTAATTGCCGTGCCGCCACCAAATCCATCCATACCTCTTTTGCGGTAAAGCATTTTTTGTAGCGTAGCGCTATCGTATGCAGTACCTTCATATGAAATGTCTGAATCAAATTTCCATAAGCTTACTAAATTACGCTTACTCATTTTTTTTAAGCTTGCTGATAAAGCGTCTTGTAATTCGCTGCAACGCTCGTCGCCCATGGAACCACTATGGTCTAGGATAATACCAATATGATAAATACTGGTGTCACGTACTTCTGTTAATGTGTATTTTGTAACAAAACAAGTGTCGTTATATTTGTTAATAAACTTAAAAGTGTTGGTGCTGTCTGCAGCATTAATTTTATGGTAGCTACCTTTTAAATTGGTAGGGTAGCTCATTCTAAATTTTATTTCTTTTTTGCTTTTAGAAAAAGCATAGGTATTAATAGTTAATTTTTCTGGAACATAGGTTTCACCAATTCTCTTTTTTATTACTGGTTTTTGAGTTATAAAAGTAGGCTCGTAAATAAATGTGTAATTAGCTGGTATATGATCTATACCATCAAAGGGTTCAAATCCGGGTTTTGGTTTAAATGTTTTTTTATAAATAGGTTTTGCTGCTGTAGTTGGCATTTTTTTTGGTCCAGCTACTTCTGCAAAAATTTCTCTAGATTCTCGGCAAGCTGTTACAAAAACCAAACATAATAGTATGATAGCGGTTTGTAAACGAGTGCTAGAAAAATAAATACCCATATCTAGTAATTTGATTGGTATTGAAAGTTAATTTATTCTGGACAGTCTATTATCGTCTTAATTTTTTTAAGACTCATAGGGTGTATACTTAACATTATATAGCCACCTCCCGAAGGATTGCTCATATTGCTTGAATTGGTAAGCCACCTGAGTCTATGAACGCCAACAGTTAATGGGCCTAGTTTTAGGGCGCCACCCACCATGAGTTGCCCTTGGGTGTTGTATTGGACAGGCAAATAGACACCTAGGTGCAAGCTTTCATAACGAGGTGTCAGGGTAATTAAATTGAGGTCACGAACCCGGCGTTTAGTAAGCCCAGCACTAGCATGCATATTTACAGTTAGGTCTGCGTTGATATAAAAATTACTACCTAATGGCTTGTCAATATTTACATTAAAGCGCGTAGGTTTTGCAACCGTAAATGTTTCGGGCGTTTGAGTAGTGGAGGCAAATATGGTAGCGAGTGAATCTCTTAATTGGTCACTATTTTCGAGCCCTGTTGTTTTCCGTGATATTAAGGGGTCGTTCATATTTGGGCGAACACCATTAAAAATGCTACTTGTAACACTATTTTTATAAGACACGCCGCCAATATCCATGATGGAAACGCCAATTTTTAATGCATAGTTTAAAGCATGGTTGGTTTGAAAGCTATGCGCTTCTGTGTTATAGAGTAAATACTCTGCACCAATGCTTAAGCCAAGGCTTGATTTCCCATTTTTTAAAAAATCAGAACCGGAGTTTGATGTTCCTGCAGTAGTTTCATCATAATTAGAACTATACCCAAACGAAGATCCGCCAGCAGTGAGGGTATATAAAGTATCTATACCATTGGTGCTTTCTAGATAACTTAATTTGTTAACAGTAGCGTATGCGCCTGAGATACTTTTATTGATTTGTAAAGTAAGGCCAGCCGTTAATGTACTTTTTTGATTTCTTAATATTTCTTGAGAATAATTAAAATTACCTTCAAGCCAACCACTATGTGTCAGAAAGGCTTCTAAATATGGTGTTTCCCTGTTGAGCATAAAAAAATCATGCATACTTTGAATGCCATTTGATACAACCAGCGGTTCTGTTTTTACGTGGTTAAAAGTTCTTGCTCTGATACCAACACTAAAAGCTTGTTTGTTATTTGGTTTGTATAAAAGGTTCAATAAATTAACATCTACATTGCCATGAAAGTATTTTGGGAACATGCCTTCATGTATGCCAATCGAATCATTTTGAATATAAAACGCATTGCTATTTACATTGGCTTGTGCACTCAAAATAGTAGCCTCCCATTTAAAAGATTGATTCACACTTGAAGCAGGGTTGTTAAAAATACTCGTGCTTCCAGCAAATGCAGATCCATACGTGGGTTTGTAGCTTTGCGCAAAAGCATTACTACCGAGGCATGATAATCCCAAAGTAACCACAGCTACCAAAAACGAACGTATAAATAGGTGATGCTTTGGGTTTTCTTGCATGAACTTATTTTATAAGACCCGGATATACTTTTAAAGCTGCTTCTAAACAGTCCATTGCTTTATTGATGTCTTCCAAATTTAAAACATACGCAAGTCTTACCTCTTGTTTACCAAGACCCGGCGTGCCATAAAATCCTGTAGCAGGCGCTAGCATTACGGTTTGGTTTTCAAAAGCAAAGTCCTCTAATAACCATTGGCAAAATTTGTCAGCGTCGTCTATGGGTAATTTAGCCATGGCGTAAAAAGCGCCGCCCGGATTTGGACAAAAAACGCCTTCCATCGCATTTAATCTTGTAACAATCAAATCTCTTCTTGATTTGTATTCGGCCTTGGTATCATCAAAATAATTAGCCGGTAAATCAATGGCAGCTTCACCAGCAATTTGCGCAAAACTAGGTGGGCTTAAACGGGCTTGTGCAAATTTCATGGTAGCGTCTAATAGCGCTTGGTTTTTGGTAATAAAAGCACCAATTCGACCACCGCATGCACTGTATCTTTTACTGATGGTATCCATGATTACAACATGATCATCTACACCCGTTAAATGTAGCGCACTAATTTGAGTGCCTTCGTAACAAAACTCTCTATAGGCTTCGTCAGAAAATAAATACAAGTTGTGTTTTAAAATAATATTTTTTAGTTGCTCCATTTCGGCAGCACTATATAAGTAACCAGTTGGATTGTTGGGGTTGCAAATGACAATCGCTTTTGTGCGCGGCGTAATTTTTGCTTCAATGTCTTCGATAGGAGGTAGCGCAAAACCGTTTTCGATATATGAAGTGATGGGAACTACAGTAACACCAGCTTCTACTGCAAACCCATTGTAGTTGGCATAAAAAGGTTCTGGAATAATCACTTCATCACCAGCATCGAGGCAGGCCATAAATCCAAACAAAATTGCTTCACTTCCGCCTGTGGTTATAATGATTTGTTTTTCGTTGATATCAATGCCAACACTTTTATAATAACCCACTAATTTTTTACGGTAACTTTCGTTGCCTGCACTATGGCTATATTCTAAAACTTTAAAATCACTATGTCTAACCGCATCGAGTACCATTTTAGGTGTTTCAATATCTGGCTGACCAATATTAAGGTGATATACTTTAGTTCCTCTTTTTTTTGCAGCTTCTGCAAAGGGAACTAGTTTTCTGATAGGTGAGGCGGGCATGTCTATGCCACGTTTGCTGATTTGTAACATGTTGCAAATATAAGTTTACAATTTGAGGCAGGGGCAAAAAAAACCGGCCTCCGAAGGAGGCCGGTAAGATCATTATCAGAATCTTAACAATTATTTTTTAGGAGCAACAACCTCTCCGTTGATGGTTAAGATTATTGGCTCGGCAACACCTACTAATTTAACAGTTACACGCTTCGTAAAATTACCCATGCTAGCAGCATTGTAAGTTACTTTAACAGTGCTTGATTTGCCAGGTAAAATTGGCTCTTTAGTTACCTCTGGAGTGGTACAACCACACTCAGCGGTACAATATTCAACAACTGCTGGCTTTGCACCTGTGTTTTTAAAGGTAAAAACGTGGGTTACTGGAGTGCCTTGAGCAATTTTTCCAAAATTAAAAGAGCCTGCTTCAAATTTAATGTCTTGTTGCGCAAATACGCTGATTGAGACGGTGATAGCTAATAATGTAAGTGCTAAAATCTTTTTCATATAAGTGCTTTGTTTAAAGTACACTGTAAAAGTATTATATATATTTCAATTTAGTGCTAAAATAGGCTTAAAAAAAGGCTAAATCGTTAAAAATCGGGTGTGTTGAGGGTAGCTGACATTTATCCCCAAATTCATAAACACCCCTTTTCTATTGAGTCTCGAATGCTATTTTTGTGCAATGGAACTAATTGCTTCGCCAGCACCCCAAACCGAAATGTTATCCTTTGAAGGATTTCGTAATACGGTGATTCAGGATTATAAAATTTCGCTCATTAGCAGGGAAGTTAGTTTGCTGGGTAGACGAGAGGTACTTACGGGGAAAGCAAAATTTGGAATTTTTGGTGATGGTAAAGAAGTGGCTCAAGTAGCACTCGCAAAATATTTTAAAAACGGCGATTTCAGATCTGGCTATTACAGAGATCAAACTTTTATGTTTGCGGCTGGTATTGCAAGTGTAGAACAATATTTTTCTCAATTATTTGCAGACCCTGATGGTAACCATGATATTTTTTGCGCGGGTAGGCAAATGAGTTCTCATTTTGTCACACCCACTGTAGATAAAAATGGAAATTGGCTCGATGTAGTCAATCAAAAAAATACCTCTGCTGACATGGCGCCTACAGCAGGCCAAATGCCTCGTGCTGTTGGACTTGCGCTAGCGTCTAAATGTTTTAGAGAAGCACAACTAAAAGATCAGGCCTTACATACAAATTTGAGTAATAATGGAAACGAAATTTGTTTTTGTACCATTGGTGATGCAAGTACTTCCGAAGGTCATTTTTGGGAATCCATCAACGCTGCCGCTGTATTGCAAATTCCATTAGCGGTTTTTGTCTGGGATGATGGTTACGGCATTTCAGTCCCTAAAAATTTACAAACAACCAAAAATTCAATTTCTGATGCACTTGCAGGAATGCAAAAATTAGCAGATACCAATGGCATCGAAATATATAAAGCAAAGGCTTGGGATTACGCCGGTATGTGCGAAGTATTTGAAGAGGGCTTACAAAAAATTAGAGACACGCATACGCCTGCACTTTTTCACATCGAAGAGGTAACGCAGCCGCAGGGCCATTCTACAAGTGGTAGCCACGAGCGTTATAAGTCTGCAGAGCGTTTAGATTGGGAAAAAAACTGGGATTGTATAAAAAAAATGCGTGAGTGGATGTTAGATGCTGGTCTTGCAACAATTACCGAGTTAAATAATGTTGAGGTTGAAGCAAAAGAATTTGTGAAAGAGGCAAAGGCAAATGCATGGGAGAAATTTATTGGACCTATAAAAAAACAAGTTGAAACATCTGTTCAAATTATTGGTGGCTTGCAAGTAATGAGTCCTGCAGTGCAGCAAATAGTTTCAGAACTAACGGCAAATAAAGAACCCCTTAGACGCGATGTTTTAAAAGCGCTTGCTAAAGTAAGTGAAGTAGCTGCTGGTGTTAAGGGTATCGAAAAAGTAAATCAGTATGCAGCGGCGTTAAAAAATGAAGCAGCAGCTCTTTTCAATACTTACTTATACAACGAAGGTCCAAAATCGGCACTTCGAGTACCTTCGGTTCAGGCTACATACGCTTCAGATGCGCCAACTGTAAATGCATACGAAGTGCTCAACAAATATTTTGATACACTATTTGCTAGTAATCCTAAAGTATATGCTTTTGGTGAAGACGTTGGCTATATTGGAGATGTAAATCAGGGCTTTGCTGGTCTACAAGAAAAGCATGGTGCTGACCGTATTTCTGATACGGGTATTAGAGAGCTTACGATTGTAGGACAAGCTGTGGGTATGGCTGTTAGAGGTTTAAGACCCATTGCAGAAATTCAATATCTCGACTATTTGCTCTATGGATTGCAGCCTTTAAGTGATGATGTTGCTACCATGCATTATAGAACCAATGGTCAACAAAGTTGTCCTGTTATTATTAGAACTAGAGGGCACCGTCTAGAAGGAATTTGGCATAGTGGATCACCCATGGGTATGATTGTAAATGCACTTCGTGGCATGTATGTTTGTGTGCCGCGTAATATGGTGCAAGCGGCCGGCATGTACAATACACTTTTGCAATCTAACGATCCGGCAATTGTAATTGAGTGTTTAAATGGGTATAGACTCAAAGAAAAATTACCTAATAATTTACTTGAATTTTCTGTGCCATTAGGTATTCCAGAAATCATTAATCAAGGAAATGATATCACCATTGTTTCATATGGTTCTACGCTTCGTATTATTGAAGAGGCGATTGTACGTTTAGCGCATGAAGGAATTTCGGTAGAACTTATTGATGTACAAACATTACTTCCATTTGATATCAATCATAGCATTGTAAAATCGTTGCAAAAAACCAACCGCATTTTATTTGTCGATGAAGACGTGCCAGGTGGTGCTACTGCATATATGTTTACGCAGGTAATGGAAGAGCAAGGTGGTTACAAGTGGTTAGACGCAAGCCCTAGAACCCTTGCTGCAAAAGCACATAGGCCTGGATACGGCAGTGATGGCGATTACTTTAGTAAGCCCAACACCGAAGATGTTATTGAAGCGGTGAGAACTGTGATGGCAGAATAAAATTGGGCAAGCGTTTTATCCCATATTATGGAAAACCTTATTCACGTCTTCGTCTTCTTCTAAACGCTCAATAAGTTTACTAATATCTTCTGCTTGCTCATCAGTAACAGGAACGGTTGTTGAAGGAATCCATTCAAACTCGGCACTGATAACATTTAATTTTTTTGCTTCTAATTCTTTTTGAAGATTACCAAAATCAGTAAAGGCACATCTTAATACAATGATTGGATTTCCATTATCGTCATTGCTATCTCCAAGTTCATCAAGGCCGTGGTCAATGAGTTCTAATTCTAAATCGTCCATTACAATGCCTTCTGGGTTTAATTTAAACACACCCATTTTTTTAAATTGAAAACTTACGCTCCCACTATTACCCATCGCACCGCCACCTTTATTAAAATGACTTTTAACATTGGCTACCGTTCTTACATGGTTGTCTGTTGCTGTTTCAACAAGAAGGGCCACACCATGAGGCGCGTATCCTTCATATAGGATTTCTTCATAGTTAGAAGTGTCTTTGCCCATCGCACGCTTAATAGCTGCTTCCACTCTGTCTTTTGGCATACCTGCACTACGGGCATTTTGATAGCATCTTCTTAAAGCAGGGTTGTCATCGGGGTTGGGGCCGCCTGATTTAACTGCGATTACAATTTCTTTACCGATACGGGTAAATTGTTTTGCCATGCGGTCAAAACGCTTGAACATGGTTGCTTTACGAACTTCAAAAATCCTTCCCATAATGATTGTTTAAGAGATGCGAAAATACGGCAAAAAAAATAGTCCCGAAGGTCGGGACTATTTTTTTTAAATATATAAGTAAAGGGTTAGTTTAACTTACTGTGTTTGCGGCTGTATACAAAGTATACAACTAGGCCTAAAATCATCCAGCCAAATGCTACTTTTAGTGTTTGTGCATCAAGTGCAAAAATCATAGCCAAACATATCACTGCACCTAAAATTGGCACAAGTGGTACAAGTGGTGTTTTAAATGGTCTTTCCATTTCTGGAGACTTAACACGTAATATCCAGATACCCGCACTTACAAGTACGAAGGCAAATAAGGTACCAAATGAGGTTAAATCACCGGCAACACTTCCTGGTACAAAAGCAGCAAAAGCACCTACAAATACAAATAAGATCCAGTTAGATTTATATGGCGTGCGGTATTTAGGGTGAAGGTCAGAAAATACTTTTGGCAATAAGCCATCGTTTGCCATAGAAAAGAATACACGTGATTGACCCATTAACATCACAAGAATTACCGAGCTAAAGCCCGCTAAAATTGCTACGGTAACAGCTGTTGCCAACCATCCGTATCCAGTCATGTAATTTGAAATAGCATACGCAACTGAAGCTTCACGACCTTTTAAAGGATCCACAAAATCTTTCCAGTTTGCAACACCTGTTAATACGTGGCCAAATAAAATGTATAAAATGGTACATACTACTAGTGATCCTAAAATACCAATTGGCATATCTCTTTTAGGATTCTTTGCTTCCTGTGCAGCAGTAGATACCGCGTCAAAACCAATGAAGGCAAAAAATACAATAGCAGCACCGCCTAATACACCACCCCAGCCATGTTTAAAGGCGCCAGAATAATCGGCAACTACTTTACCTGATGCATCCAATAGAGGAGGTTGATCTGCAGGAATAAAATACGGTGTATGATTTTCAGGTCTAATAAACTGCCAACCTAAAACAATGAATATAATTACAATCGCTACTTTTACAAACACGATAACCGCATTAACGATTGCAGATTCTTGCGTTCCTTTAATAAGTAAAAGTGTGAGTAATAATAAAATCACTAAAGATGGAGCATTCATGATACCATAGTGGGTTATACCTGCTGTATCAGTAACACTTTCAAAGGGGGAGTGGCTCCACTCGTAGGGTATGCCTCCTCCTAACAGCTTGTTTAAATATTCGCTCCAAGCAATAGAAACAGTTGCTGCTCCTAATGCATATTCCATAATTAACGCCCAACCAATAATCCAGGCAACAGTTTCTCCCATTGTTACATATGAATAAGCATATGCACTACCTGAAATAGGAATCATGGCAGCAAATTCTGCGTAACATAAACCAGCAAAGGCACAACCAATAGCGGCAATAATAAATGATAATGTAACGGCTGGTCCTGCGGCTTGACCTGCAGCAGCAGCTGTTCTCACAAATAAACCTGCTCCAATAATAGCACCAACACCAAGTGCAACAAGATTACCTGCACCGAGGGTGCGTTTAAGGCCCTTACCGCCATCTTCTGCTTGTGCTAGCATTAAAGACAAATCCTTTTTTCTAAATAAACTCATAGTTTTTTGGTTTAATTTCTACTCAATTGATGTTGGAAAATAGTACTTTTTTCTCAAAATAGCCCTCCTTTTTTACAAAATTCACGCCTAAGATGTCTGCCTTTTTTAGGACTTAAGTCTTATATTGCAATACTTATATACCTTATGAAAAAATCTAATAAATTAACCCTCTACATTGTCATTGCAATGATTGCTGGGGTCATTCTTGGTTATTTTGTACATCAAAATAGTGAGCCTGCGGTTATTCAATCTTTCTCGAAAAATCTAAAGCTACTTACCACCATATTTTTAAGGCTGGTTCAAATGATTATTGCCCCACTTGTGTTTTCTACCCTTGTTGTAGGGATCGCCAAACTCGGCGATTTAAAAACAGTGGGCCGTGTTGGCGGCAAAGCATTATTATGGTTTTTAACTGCTTCATTAGTTAGTTTACTGATTGGACTTGTGCTGGTTAATATATTTCAGCCAGGAGCTGGTATCAATTTAAGCAATGCCGATATGAGTGGCGCACAAGACCTTGTTGGCAAAACACAAGAGTTTAGCATACAAAAATTTATTGAACACGTATTTCCAAAAAGCGTTATTGAAGCGATGGCTAATAACGAAATTTTACAACTTGTTATATTCAGTATCTTTTTTGGTGTGGCCACTGCATCTATGGGCGAAAAAGCAAACATTGTTGTTAAAGCACTAGACGCTGTTGCGCATGTAATTTTAAAGATGGTTGGCTACGTAATGAATTTTGCGCCACTGGGTGTGTTTGGTGCTATTGCTGCAGTAATTGCCACCAAAGGACTTGATGTATTTGTTTTTTACGGGAAATATCTACTTTATTTTATTATGGGTATCGCTACTTTATGGGCTGTACTTTTAACAGTTGGATTTTTAATTTTAGGCAAGCGTTTGCCTGGGTTATTAAAAGCAATTTTTCCGCCACTTATTATTGCATTTAGTACCACCAGTAGCGAAGCGGTGTTTCCTAAATTAACCGAGGAGTTGGAAAAGTTTGGTTGCAAAGACAAAATTGTTTCTTTCATATTGCCGCTTGGTTACTCTTTTAATTTAGATGGTAGTATGATGTATATGACATTTGCTAGTTTAGCTATTGCGCAGGCGTATGGTATCCATATCGATATTGGTACGCAGCTGACTATGCTTATTGTACTAATGCTTACAAGTAAAGGCATTGCCGGTGTACCACGCGCATCACTAGTGGTAGTGACAGCTACCTGTGCGATGTTTAATATTCCGCCAGAAGGGATTGCACTGATTTTACCAATCGATCATTTTTGTGACATGTTTAGAACCGCTACCAATGTATTAGGTAATGCACTTGCAACAAGTGCAGTTAGTAAGTGGGAGGGTTCGTTAGAAAATCCAACAGAAGTTATAGCGTAACTAAAAGATTAAAATATTACCATGTTCTTATTAGATGCTTTTCATTGGAGTCAATTATTACAACCTCAGTTTTATATTGAGCATGGTGGGCTTTGGCTTATATTATTAGTTGTATTTGCAGAAACTGGACTCTTTGCTGGCTTTTTTTTACCGGGTGATAGTTTGCTTTTTGTTGCGGGTATTTATAGTACCAATTTAGCTGCAGAACTTTGGTCGACAGGCAATGAGTTTACTGATTTATTTTTGTTGATGAGCCTTATTGCAGCTGCTGGTATTGCAGGTAATGCAACGGGCTATTGGTTTGGTAAAAAAGTAGGTCCTGCAATGTTTAACTGGAAAGAAAATTTATTGTTTAAAAGAAAATATTTAATACAAGCGCAAGAATTTTACAACAAGCATGGTGGTGGTGCTATTATTGTTGCAAGGTTTATCCCTATTGTAAGAACCTTTGCACCTATTGTGGCTGGTATTGTAGGGATGAATCAAAAAAAGTTTGTCAGCTTTAATGTTATTGGATCCATTGCTTGGGTATTTAGCATGCTATTTTCTGGCCACTTTTTACAGAAATGGATTTTAAGTGAGTTTGGTTTTGATTTAAAAAATCATTTAGAAATAATTGTATTAGGCATTGTATTTTTTACAACTGCGCCTGTTATTATCAAACTCTTTTTTGGAAAATCAAATAAGGCTTAGTTATGGACGTAACTGAAAAAAAGATATCTATATTTTCGCTTCCAGTAATTGTGGCGGCGCTCGGTTATTTTGTTGACATCTACGATTTGCTACTATTTACGATTGTTAAAAAAACAAGTATGCTAGGTGTTGGTTCTACAGAAGCCACACTACTTGTAGATAGTACACGTGTTATCAATTGGCAAATGACGGGCCTTTTATTAGGCGGCATTATTTGGGGTGTGCTTGCCGATAAAAAAGGAAGATTGAGTGTACTTTTTGGTTCTATCATTTTATATTCTACGGCTAATTTTGCTACTGGTTTTGTAACAAGTGTAGATCAATATGCTTGGGCTCGTTTTATTGGTGGGCTTGGGCTTGCCGGTGAGCTTGGTGCTGGTATTACACTTGTAAGTGAACTTCTACCTAAAAATAAAAGAGGCGTTGGCACTTCGCTTGTGGCAGGTATTGGACTCTTTGGTGCAGTGGCTGCTTACTTTACCTATCAGTATACACAAGACTGGCGCCTTTGCTATAAAATAGGCGGTGTGCTTGGTATTTGTTTATTGTTACTGCGTGTTAAAGTAGCAGAGTCTGGCATGTTTGCCACTGCAAAAGCCTCGGAAGTCGTAAAAGGAAATTTTTTCATGCTCCTAAATAATGGTAAGCGCTTTAAAAAATATTTTGTTGCCATTTTAATTGGCTTACCAACCTGGTATGTGATTGGGATATTACTTAATCAGAGTGATCGTTTTGGTAAAGCCATGTTTAATAGTACTACCATCGATTCAGGTAGGGCCATCATGTTTGGTTATGTAGGTATCGCCGTTGGTGATATTTTAATTGGACTGGTAAGTCAGTATTTTAAGAGCCGTAAAAAAGCACTCCTTTTATTTTATGGCTTTACCCTTGTTGGTCTGATTTTTTATTTTAGCGGGTATAATAACTCAGATACCACCATGTATTGGATAGCCTTGTGGCTTGGATTTAGTACTGGTTTTTGGGCGATATTTGTAACCATGGGTGCCGAGCAGTTTGGTACCAATTTGCGTGCTACGGCTGCCACTACCATTCCTAATATGGTGCGTGGGGCGCTTCCATTAATCAATATGTTGTTTTTGGATTTGTTTCAAAAATCTTGGCAGTGGTCCATTGTATATAGTGGGATAATTACGGGTATTATTGTTATGTGCGTAGCTTTTACTGCGTATGCTTTTACCGAAGAAACATTCCATAAAGATTTAGATTATATGGAACTGGATTAATATAATATTCCCCTAATGAAATTTTTAGTAATCCGCTTTTCTTCAATTGGTGATATTGTTTTAACAACGGCAGCTATTCGTTGTTTAAAACAGCAGGTGCCGGATGCCGAAATTCATTTTTTAACCAAACAAAGTTTTAAAGACGTTACCCTTCATAATCCATACATCTCACAGTTTCATTATTTTAATGATAATTTAAATGAAACCATTGCAGCATTAAAAACGCAAAACTTTGATTGGATTATTGATTTACATAAAAACTTTCGAACCTGGCGGATTAAAACAGCGCTTAAAGTGCCTGCTTTAACGTATAAAAAATTAAGCCTTCATAAGTTCTTTTTAACAAAGCTTGGCATCAAAAATAAAATTCCTAATCGTCATATTGTAGATAGGTGTATCGATACACTTGCACCACTTGGTGTGCAAAATGATGGCAAAGGCCTCGATTATTTTATTGCCCCAGCTGATCATATTAAAGCTGAAGATTTACCTACGGCGCATAGTGCCGGTTATGTTGCACTTATAATTGGGGCATCGTATGCAACCAAAAAATTACCGCTATTAAAACTACAGCAGCTTTGCCAAAAAATTAATTTTCCCATTGTGCTAGTAGGTGGAAAAGAAGATGCCAAAGAAGGCGATGCAGTGGCCGCTATTGATCCTATTAAAATTTACAATGCCTGCGGAAAGTTTAGTTTAAATGAGTCGGCGAGTATTGTTCAAAAGTCGAGGCTTGTAATTTCTCATGATACAGGACTACAATACGTCGCTTGTGCCTTTAACAAGCCCGTGCTTGCCATTTGGGGTTCTACGTCTCCCATGTTACAGGTAGAACCTTATTATGGAGAGGTGACGCTTGCCAGCGTGGGTTTAAGTAAGCCGCCGTATCAAAACTTTATAGTACCACATTTGACCTGCCAGCCCTGTTCCAATTACGGCACAAAAAAATGCCCCAAAGGGCATTTTAATTGTATGATGCTACAAGACACTACTGCGATTGCAGCAGCCGTAGAAAAATATTTATAAAGTTTTTAGAACGTCGTTCATGCTTCTAACAGCATCTGCGCTTTTGTTAAACGCTGCTTGCTCGTCTGCAGAAAGGTCCATGTCAACAATTTTTTCCCAGCCATTTTTGCCAATTACAACAGGAACGCCTAAGCAAATATCGTTTTGGCCATATTCGCCATTAAGGCTTACACAACATGTAAATAATTTTTTCTCATCACGTACAATGCTTTCAACTAATGCAGCGCCGGCAGCACCTGGTGCATACCACGCCGATGTTCCTAATAGTTTAGTGAGCGTCGCACCACCAACCATGGTGTCAGCTATAATTTTTTCTTGTT
>JBIISK010000078.1:0-3444 GCA_044341045.1 Sediminibacterium sp.
GGTAGTAGTCGTAAGCTTTCTTTTCAGAAGCAGCTTTACCGCCCATATCCATGATACCATTTCTGTTATCACGTGTTAACCACTGAGATTTTCTGTTGTAAACATCTCCACCGCTCTTGATATCAAACAAGAAGTAGAGTGTAAAGTTTTTGTAAGAAATGTTGTTGCTGATACCCATTGTGAAATCAGGTAAACCAGAACCCATTTTAACAAACGCTAAAGCACCAGTAGCATCGTTTAATTTAACAGGCTTTTCATTTAAAGTACCTTGAGAACCTTTAGGAACAACATAACCTTCATTGTTTACTTCATAATCAGCAATTGATTTACCAGCTGGTAATTGCTTGCTCATTTGATCTAAAGATCTTACCCAGTCGTAGCCATAAATAGCACCATAGGTTTCACCTTTTTTGATGAAGAATAATCCATCAGGACCAGATTGATATGAAGGAACTGGAAGTTCCGTGATGACTGTCTTTGTTTGACCAAAAACAACGTTTGTATTCCAAGAGAAGTTTTTAGTTTTTACCCAATTTGCTCCTAAAGTAATTTCTAAAGTTTTAGACTCTACAGTACCTGCATTTTGGAATTGAGAAGTAAAACCATCGTTTACGAAAGGAATAAGTGGTACGTTCAAGAACTGATCTTGAGTAATAGATTTTGCATAGTTCACTTGCAAGTTAAACTTCTTTAAGAAGTCTACGTCGATACCAAATTCAGTTTCCGCAGTTTGAGAAGGCCTTAAGTCTTTGTTACCTTTTTGACCAGGAGAAGTTACACCATTAGAAATGTTGTAAGTCTCGTACTGCCAGTTAAAGCCAGGACGTAAACCCGCAGTTCCATGTGCTGCACGTAATTTAAATTCGTCTACACCAGGAATTTTAATGTCTTCAGATAAACGGTATGCACCTGATACACGGTAGTAGTTAGCCCACTTTGCATCAGCACCAAATAATGAAGAACCATCATAACGGTACATCGCATCTAATAAGTAGCGGTCTTTGTAATCAAATGAAATAACACCAAAGTAGTTTCTAGCTCTGATGTTTTGTCTTTGAGAACCTGCATCTCTGATCGTTGTAAAGTTTTCCATGGTAGGTAAATCTCTTACAGCAAATTGAGAAGAGTATACTTCAAAATTCTCATAGAACTTATCTTCAAATAAATAAGACAACTTACCTTTTACGCTTAAGTCTTTGTATTTCTTAGGTGCAAGGTTTAAAGTTGCTTGTGTATTCTGGTTCATGGTATGATCGAAGTACTTGTAAAGGCTACCCTTTGTATACGTGATACCATACGCATTACCACCACCATTACCAACAGTCCAAGTATCAAATGGATTGTATGAAGTGTAGTGGTAGTTGTTTGATTCGATGGTGTGCGCTACGTCTAAACTAGCCCACTTTGTAAACTTAACGTTTGCAGAGTAGTTACCAATCCATCTTTGAGAAACGTCATCACGCTTATTTTTCCAAGTAGAATAAAAAGGGTTACGCTCGTTACTCCAATGGTTGTGGCGTAAGTAGTATGGTTGACCATCTACTGGGTTAGCCAAGTTTAAATTGTTATCCGGCTCAGCAAGTACGATGTTAAAGAAGATACCGCCACCATCACCAGGATACTGGGTTCTGGTATTGATAACCAAATTTGTTGCAGATAGTTTTAACCATGGTGCAATTTGGTGATCTAAGTTTAAACGGAAGTTTTGACGTGCATAACCATTGGTATTTTGTACGATACCCGTTTGCTTGTTGTTTTCAAAAGAAGCAAACATGTTAGTTTTTGCATAACGGCTAGACACAGCAACATAGTTGGTCATGTTTGTACCGGTACCAAAAAACTCTTTTTGCAAGTCTTTAGTTACAGCAAAAGGATTATCTAGGTAATGGTCTGCAGAAATTTTTCTTGAACCTACAATATTAGGGTTATAACCACCAATATAGTTTGCTGGGTATGTTACACCTGCATACTTTGTATAGGCTTTTTGAGTTGCATAATCAGACGCTAATTCAAAAGCATGGTTTTCTGCAAGGTCAATGTAGTTAGCGATTTGTTGGAAACCAACTTCATTTCTAACAGTAACTTTAGAAGAACCAATGTCTAGTTTGTTACCTCTTTTAGAAACGATAGCGATTACACCGTTTGCCGCTCTTGAACCATAAAGTGCAGATGCCGCAGCACCTCTTACCACTTCCATTGCTTCAATATCGTCTACGTTGATATCAGCTAAAGAACCATCAAGGATAACACCATCCACTAAAATAAGTGGAGAAGAACCAATGCCTAAGTTGTTATCACCACGTAACAAGATGTCAACGCCAGCTCCTGGAGAACCAGAACCCATGCTAACTCTTGCACCGGCAACTTTACCAACTAGTGCACCCGCTGCAGAAACAGCTGGAACAGCACTTAATCTTTCTTCGCCTACTCTTGTAACAGATACAGTCATTTTTTTCTTTGATGTAGCACTCGCAACACCTGTTACAATTACTTCATCAAGCGCACTTGTTGAAGGTTGAAGTGTTACAGTCATTCCTTTTGCAGCTGTCACCTTTAAATCGGTATAGCCTACATAAGAAACGGTAAGTGAAGCACCTACTGCTACTCTAATACTAAATTCACCATTACCGCCAGTTAGTGCGCTAATGTTTCCAGATTTAACAGTTGCTCCAGAAAGAGCAGCACCTGTGTTAGATAGTACTTTACCATCTATAACAGTTTGCTGCGCTAACGCATACTTACTAGATGTAAGCATGAGCACTGCAACCATGAAAAATAAAAATTTTCTCATTTGCATATTATTTGGTTAAAAAATAAGACCCTAAGTTAAGTAATAATTAACTAAATGTTAAAATAAAATTAACATTTAGTTATATTAAGCTCATTATCAATTATTTATATACTAACAAACGCTCGTTTTTAGAAGTAAAATTTGATTTTTTTATCGACCAAACGGCAATATGAAAGGATGAATGGTAAAAAATATGCTTTTATAGCGCCTCATTTTAGGGTACTTTTGCAGCATGTTAGTACTAGACGGAAAAATTGCAGCAGCCGCTGTAAAAGCATCTTTACAAGCGCAAACGGCAGCACTTGCTGCAAATGGTAAAAGAGCGCCTCATTTGGCGGCCATTTTAGTGGGCAACAACGGAGCCAGTGAGACCTATGTAGCAAGCAAGGTTAAAAATTGTGAAGAAACAGGCTTTATATCGTCACTGATTCGTTTAGAAGAAACCGTGCCGGAAGACATCCTGTTAGAAACCATACAAAAGTTAAACAACGACATCACGGTAGATGGAATTTTAGTACAGCTTCCTTTACCAAAACATATCAGTGATCAAAAAGTTATTGAAGCCATTGATCCTAAAAAAGACGTAGATGGTTTTCATCCGGTAAACGTTGGAAAATTAGTACAAGGCCTTGAAACCTTTATCCCTGCTACAC
>JBIISK010000001.1:0-108944 GCA_044341045.1 Sediminibacterium sp.
CCTGCAGTTTTTCTGCATTCGTCAATGATAGCGTCTACTTTTTCTTTGGTTAAATGTTCGCGGTAATGTTTACCAAGTTGCATCATAGGTGCATAACCACAAGCACCTAAACACTCTACTGTTTTTAAAGTAAATAAACCATCCGCGGTTGTTTCGCCTGGTTTAATACCGAGCGTTTTTTCGATATATGCGATGATATCATCACTGCCACGTAACATGCACGGACCTGTTTGACAAACTTCAAACATATATTTACCAACAGGCTTGGTATTGTACATACTATAAAAAGTAGCTACTTCATATACTTCGATAGGTGTGATTTGTAACAACTCGGCTACATAATCCATGGTTTCAGAACTTAACCAGCCACCAAAACTATCCTGCGCTAAATGCAAAACAGGAAGTAAGGCACTCTTCTGCTTTCCTTCTGGGTAACGGGCTACAAGCCTGTTAAACTCTGTTAATTGTGCTTCAGAAAATTTTACCATTGTTACTATATTTTATGCGTCTAACTCGCCCGCAATTAAATTAAGACTACTCATTGTTACAATCGCATCACTTAACATGCCGCCCGTGATTAACTCAGGGTATGCCTGATAATAAATGAAACAAGGTCTTCTAAAGTGAAGACGGAAAGGTGTTCTACCACCATCACTTACCAAATAAAAACCAAGCTCACCATTGCCACCTTCAACGGCGTTGTAAATTTCACCTTTAGGCATTTCCACTTCACCCATTACAATTTTGAAATGCCAAATCAAAGATTCCATTTTAGTATAAACGTCTTCTTTTTTAGGTAGGTAATATTCTGGAACATCGGCGTGGAAAATTTCCGCGTCGGCACCTTTAAATTCCTGTACTTTTTTATACGCCTGCTCAATAATGCTTAAGCTCTGCCACATTTCTTGATTGCGCACCAAAAAGCGGTCATAATTATCACCGGTTTTACCTACTGGAATGGTAAAATCAAAATCTTGATAACTACTATACGGTTGATGCACACGCACATCATAGTCTACACCAGCAGCCCTTAAATTAGGTCCTGTAAAGCCATAGTTTAATGCACGCTCTGCACTGATAGCGCCACCACCAATGGTGCGCTCCATAAAAATTCTATTACGCGCAAATAGGTTTTCAAACTCTTTTAAAACTTTTGGATATTCTTTTAAGAATTTTTCGAGTTTTTCAAACGCAGTATTTGTGAAATTCCTTTCAAAACCGCCAATACGCCCAATATTAGTAGTAAGGCGGGACCCACATACTTCTTCATATATTTCATAGATTAATTCACGGTATTGCATCACATACAAGAAGCCAGTATAAGCACCTGTATCTACACCCACAATTGAATTACAAATTAAGTGATCCGATATACGCGCAAGCTCCATAATAATCACGCGTAAATAATCAACACGCTTTGGTGTTTGTACACCTAAAAACTTTTCACAGGTTAAATGCCATCCCATATTATTGATAGGGCTACTGCAATAATTTAAACGGTCGGTAATGGGTGTGATTTGATAGAGGGGTCTGCGCTCCGCTAACTTTTCAAAAGCGCGGTGAATGTAACCTACGGTTTGCTCTGTCGAAACAATACGCTCCCCATCAAGTTCCATAATGTTTTGGAATACACCATGTGTTGCAGGGTGGGTAGGGCCTACGTTTAAGGTAGTGGTTTGTTTTTCGATAGAGCCTTCAGGCAGTGTTATATGATGTTGTTCTTGATGCGCTAACATGTCGTTTAATTATTTTGGTTATTATCCTCTTCCAAACATTTCGTCGTCTTTGTCAATTCTTGTTTGATCTTCTAGAGGATATTCTTTTCGGAGTGGGAAATAATCCATCTCATCCACATTTAAAATTCTTTTTAGGTTGGGATGACCTACAAAATTAACGCCATAGAAATCGTAGGTTTCGCGCTCCATCCAATTGGCACTTGAAAATAAATTACAAGCTGTAAAAACATCTGGCGCTGCAACAGGAACAAATATTTTAAAACGCAAACGGATATTTTCTGTAAGGTTATGTAGGTGATACACTACAGAAATTTCACGTCCAGCATCATCCGGAAAATTTACGCCACAGATATCTGTTAAAAATTGAAATTTCAAGCTCGGTTCGTCATACAAAAACTGCAACACTTTTAAATTGTTAGCAGCAGTTGCTTCAAAACTTAAAATGCCATACGTTTCTTCAAAATTAGAAACAAGGTCTCCAAATTTTTCTTGCAACTTTTCTTGAATGTCCTGGTTGGTAAGTGCCATACTTGATTATTGAATACCGTAAGAGTTTAATAATGTTTTGTATTGTTCAGAATGTCTACGACGAATACTTTCCTCTCCCACTAAATCCTGAATTTTCATAAATCCATCTAAAATAGCTTCTGGTCTTGGAGGACAGCCAGGTACGTATACGTCTACCGGAATCACTTGGTCAATACCTTGGAGTACACTGTAAGTGTCAAATATGCCGCCACTTGATGCACAAGCACCAATAGCAATTACCCAACGGGGCTCAGCCATTTGAAGGTATACCTGACGAAGTACTGGTCCCATTTTTTTAGCAATAGTACCCATCACCATCAGTAAGTCACATTGGCGTGGCGAAAAACCCACACGCTCTGAACCAAAACGAGAAAGGTCGTAATGCGAGCCCATGGTTGCCATAAACTCAATACCACAACAAGAAGTGGCAAATGGCAACGGCCATATCGAATTTTTACGTGCAAGACCCACTACACTGCTAAGTTGTGTAGTAAAAAAACCTTCACCTGTGAAACCCGGAGGCGCTTCTACAGCACCCACTGCATCTGCAGTTGTAGCTAAAATAGGTGTGGTATTAAATCGTACTGGACGTGACATAGTATTTATATTAAAATTAATCTTCCCAAGTAAGTGCACCCTTTTTGATAATGTAAATAAACCCCACCAAGAAAAAGCCTACAAACATAAGCACAGCGCTATATCCAGCCCATCCTAGTTCTCTAAAATTTACAGCGTACGGATAAAAGAAAATAACTTCTACATCAAACAAAACAAACAAAATAGCCACCAAAAAATATTTGATTGCCATAGGTTGTCTTGCATCACCGTGGGTTTCAATTCCACTCGCAAAGTTTTCTAATTTGTCTGAGGTTTCACGCTTTGGGCCTACCCACTGAGAAAGCCCAATCATGGTGGCAACAAAGC
The DNA here is from genome assembly GCA_044341045.1 of Sediminibacterium sp. Classification (GTDB taxonomy): domain Bacteria; phylum Bacteroidota; class Bacteroidia; order Chitinophagales; family Chitinophagaceae; genus Sediminibacterium. The sequence continues at coordinate 3,189 of JBIISK010000001.1, forward strand.
CAGCAGCAAAAATTAATTGTATGCCAATTGGAAGGTAGTTAGAGGCGAGATTGGTAGCAGATGCATCCATCAAAAATGTACTCCAAGTCATATACTTGTTTTAGTCGCCGCAAAAATACACCCCGGAAGGGATATAAACGAAAAACTCCCCAATTTGGGGAGTCTTTTTTAGCATTATTTTATGGTATATAGCAGATTATCCGTTTTTAGCTGGCGTAGCTGTTGTTTTACCCTGTGGTTTAGAGTAATAATCAATGTTTTTTTGGATGGCAGCACGCTGTTCAGAAGCAAATTTATTGTTCTCATCTGCGGCGTCTGGATATAACGTAATCATTTGATCTGTAATGTTTAACGCTTTTTGACAAGTAGCTAAAAATTGATCAACAACAGCCGTACGTGTACCATCAGATTTTACCTTAAAATCAGGATTCTTTTTGAGGTTGTTGAACGCGCCAACATAGTACACAAGTTTAAAGTAAGCATTCACAAAAATCTCTTTTTTAAACTTGTCTACACCAATTTTAGTATACACTGCATCTAACTCATCGAGTAAGGTTACAATTTGCGCAGTATCAGTGGTACTTTTTAATGCGGCTCGCTTGAAGAAACCATACGGTTGTGGCTTATCAGGAAAAGCGATCATATAAGCTCTTGCATACTCAAGCGTTTCCACAAAAGCACCCGCACTAAATGCTGTATTTGACAATTTATAATGATCGGCTTCTGTTAAAGATCCTTTCATTTCTAGTTGACGCTTCATCCACTTTAATTGCTCACTATACACTTTTGCACGACCAAAAATATCGGCAGCAGTACTCATGTAGGCCATTTTATTTTGCTTGACAGTATCGAGTGAAATTGCTTTTTCGATATATGCAGAAGCCTGTGCTTCGCTACCCGGAAACTTGGTTAATACTTTCACACCAAGTTCATAGTCGGCAGGCTGAATGTCAATAGCAGAAGCCTTATCAAGGAATCCTTGAATATATGTTTTTGCTTGAACAGAGTCCCCTAAACGGTCGTAGTTGTATGCATAAACAACGGCGATACGAGGTACTTGTGCGATACCGAGTCCAGCTTCCAATTCTTTTAGTTTAGCCAACGACTCTGAATACTTACCTGCTCTAAATAAATAGTCGGCAAATAAAATTTCATTGCGTGGATCCTTATCTGCAGTGCTTACAAACTTATCTAAATAATCTTTTGCTTTGTTAACGTCTTTATCAGAATAGTAACGGTAAAGTGCATAATATACTGGAGGAAAATTAGCATCTGCAGCTATCGCTTTATTAAAAAACTCTTCAAATAATTCTTTGTTGTTTTGTGATTGGTAAATCTTACCAATTCTATAAAACGCACGGGCATTTTTTGGATCACGAGCAGCTGCTTCCGTAAATGCTTTTACTGCTTCGCCACCATTTTCACCACCCATTCTTAAATAATTGATACCAATGTTTACAAAAACGTCGGCAGGGGCTAATTCCTGCTCAGCAGCAAGCTTTAGTTTTTCGATCGCATACACGTGATCACCTTGATTGGCGCCTACGCTAGCATTGGCACGACCTATTGCGTTTAATACAGCACTGTTTACACGGCCCTTAAATTTCCCTTTGGTTTCGGTGGCAGTGGTAATCGCTTGCTCAAATTTTTGCTTGATGCTATTAATATCGCCACCCTGTAAAAGTTCGATATGCGCTAATCCAACTACTAGCATTGGATCATTAGGAATATCCTGAATGCCTTTTTGGTACACTTCTTTTGCGTTGTTTACATCTTCTGGCTTTGGTGTTTCACCAACTTCAGAAACAATGAGTGCTTGGCCATACCAATACACTACTTGTGGATCTTTTGAGTTGACGTCATACGCAGCTTTTAAAGCTGTACGCGCACTCTTGTATTTTTCATAATCAAGATGTCTAATTCCTTCCGAAACTTGAGCCATCAAACACTGAACAGCTAAAAATGCTGTTACCATCAAAGAAACAATCTTCTTCATATGCCGGGTTTTATAGTTGTTTTTAATCTGCATTTTTTATGGTTCCTGTGCGCCTGCTAAATCCCATTTTTGCGGGGACCAAACTTGCGCGCCTAAAAATCAATTGTCCTCTTTCGAGACTCATAAAATTCATAAATCCTGTTCCAAGTCCTGTTGCATTTTCTTTTAAGATATAATACACCGGACGAGAAAGTGCGTACTGACCTCTCGAAATAGTTGCCTGAGAAGGTCTAGCATACAAACCTTTTTCTTCACACTTGGTACATTCTACAAGGCCTAGATTTACTTTTTTTAAATATTCGAGTTGGGTTGCATTGTAGGTGTCACCAATCCAGCTTAATCCCACAAAGCCAATAGCATCCGTTCTTTCAGCCACTTTTGCTAAAACGTCTTCGCTATTTTTTGCGGCTACTACATTGGGGCCAAATGGAGCTCCATGTAAAATAGTATCACGCAAATACCGAACCGTGCTGGTAGCAGAATTACCATCCATGACTACGGTGGTTGCTGTTTGGCCACTTAAAATTTTACGTAGCTTCTCAAAAGTAAATACACTATCTTTTCCTGCCCTGTTATAAATAATAGCAACCGCATCATAGGCGAGTTCACCATATAAAACAGGGTAAGACAATTGATTTTCAAAGAACCGGTCCTCCTTTTTATTGAGCCCTCTAGCAACAATAATCATTCGGGTACTATCTTTTTGAAAGTCTCTAAAACAATCCGCTTCCGATTTGTAAGAGACTTCAATTATTGTATTCGGAAAAGACGAGTGGTGCACTTTTATTTGCTCCTCTATCACCGGCTTAAAACTCTCATCTACGCTGATATGAATGGTACCCGCAGTAGGAGAATCTTCCGAAGTTATTTTAGTATCGTTGCTGCAAGCCATTGTAAAAAAAACAAAGCTTACAACTGCCCAATTAAACCACTTCTTTTTCATACACACACTTTTAAGCTAGTAGTTTGGATAGATGCCTCTATACAATCTAAACCCACCATACAATAAACAAATACCACCAAATAGATATCTAAATAATGGGTCTACTTCTACGAGTTGCATGATGCCAAGCTTTTTTGCAAAGAGCATGACTACTGCCATGCCTAAAATTAAAAATGACATCGAAAAATCATAGATTCTCCGCATCAAAATATAACTTTTCTCTTGTCTAGACCTAAAATCGTTATCCATTTAACAAAAAGATTTTAATGGGATGAGCAATTTACTTAATTATTTTATTTAGCCCCTCTATTTTTAGGCTCAATTTTTAACAAATAGGCTGATTTATAATAAGATAGGGTAAGATTTAATTTCCATAACCCAGTAAATCAACCCCATTTTACAAGACTTTGGTATCTTTGTGGTCATAACCAACCTATTTTATGAGCAAACCTTCCCTACCACAAGGTACCCGAGATTTTAGCGCTGCTGTTGTTCATAAACGGAGTTATATCCTTCACACCATCCAAAAAGTATTCGAACTCTATGGTTTTCAACCACTTGAAACACCTGCCATGGAAAATTTGGAGACTTTAATGGGAAAATATGGTGAAGAAGGCGACAAATTAATCTTCAAAATTTTAAATAACGGGTTGGATAATCCTGCAAAACAGGAAATCACTACTGCAGCTTTTCAAAAAGTACTGGACGGAAAAAGTAGTAAAGACCTCACCGAAAGAGCACTACGTTACGATTTAACCATTCCTTTTGCGCGTTATGTGGCCATGAACCACGCGCAGCTAACCATGCCGTTTAAGCGTTACCAAATGCAACCAGTTTGGAGAGCCGATCGTCCACAAAAAGGAAGATACCGTGAGTTTTACCAGTGTGACGCTGATGTGGTGGGTAGCAGTAGTTTATTAAATGAATTAGAACTCACACATATTTACGCATCGGTATTTGAAAAATTAAAACTACCTGTAGAAATTAGAATCAATAGCCGAAAAATTTTAGTAGCATTAGCTGCGGTATGTGGCGGCGCCGATAAAATGATTGACATAACAGTAGCGATTGATAAGCTTGATAAAATTGGCATCGAAAAAGTAAAAGAAGAATTAAGTGGTCGCGGCCTTGACAAAGCACAAATTGCCACGATCGAAAAATATTTACAAATTAGTGGTTCGAATACTGAAAAAGTAAATCAGTTAACGGCGCTTATTGGAAGCATTCCTGAAGGCATAGATGGGCTTCAAGAAATCAATACTTTGCTCGAACATTTTACCGCTTTTCCGGATGTTAATTTAGTGGCAGATTTTACATTAGCGCGCGGCCTTAATTATTACACCGGTATTATTTTTGAAGTAAAAGCATTAGGTGTTAGCATGGGTAGTATTGGTGGAGGTGGCCGCTACAACGATTTGACAGGACTCTTTGGTGTCAAGGATATCCCGGGAGTTGGCATTAGTTTTGGGGTGGACCGCATTTACGATGTACTAGAAGAATTAAATGCATTTCCGGATACCATTCAGAGCAGTACCAAAGTATTATTTTTTAATGCGGGAGCAGCCGAAAGTGCAAGCGCATTTTTACTATTACAAGAACTTAGAAATAGAGGTATTGCAGCCGAAATTTTTCATGAAAATACAAAATTTGATAAGCAGTTTAAATACGCCGAAAAAAAGAATATTGGTTACGCCGTAATCATTGGAGAAAACGAGCTAGTCGCTGGGAACTGTGTCGTTAAAAATTTAACGACGGGTACGCAAGAAACAATCAGTAGAGAGGCGATACTAACCTATTTATTTTAAGTGTTTTGTAAGAAAATAAATTACGCTAATTAACGTGTCAGGTAGTAAATTTTTTCATCTACAAATGATGCAGCTTCAACCTTAACGGCTTCAAGTACCATGCCATTTGCATTGATGGCTAGCCCAACTACTTTTTTATTGCTGTCTCTTTTGTATACAACTGGTGCCTGAAACTCAGCAATAAAAAATTGGTCTTCACCAGTTTTTTGAAGTACAAAAGAACCCATCGCAGAAACAGCAACAAGAGCGCCATTGTCAGCTGTGATTACAACCTCCTGAACTGGACTTCCTTCTGCAAATTTAAATTTACCCGTAAACTGAGTTAAGGTAGTGTCTTGCGCCTGAATTGAGATAAAAACGCCAAGTAATAAAGTGCTTAATAAAAGGATCTTTTTCATAGGTTTTCTTTAAATGTGATTTCAAATATAACTACCATTACTATAAATTGTTGCGCCCGATCCTGTTAATTTTATGGTTTTAGCCTAAAAATTGGCTAAAATAAAGCCTAATAAGGCTTTGAAGCCCCTTCAAAACGGGCTTTTTAGGCCTTAAGAGGTATCTTTGTATTTATGAACACGGATTTACCAAATATTAGGCATTTGAGCCTAGGCGAGTTAACGGAGTATTTTGAGGGGCTGGGCGAGAAAAAATTTAGAATCCAGCAGGTGCACGAGTGGCTTTGGCAAAAGCATGCGCATTCTTTTGATGACATGACCAACCTAAGCAAGGAGCTACGCGCTAAACTAAACGAAACATTTATTTTACCAGCATTAACCATTGACAAAACCCAAGTTAGTGAAGATGGTACGGTAAAATCTAGATTTAAAACATTTGATAAGCATTTTATTGAAGGCGTTTTAATTCCAACAGAAGAAAGAAAAACCGCTTGCGTTTCTTCGCAAATTGGCTGCAGTTTAAGTTGCAAGTTTTGCGCAACCGGCACCATGGACCGCAAAAGAAATTTAACCTACGACGAAATTTATGATCAAGTCGTATTACTCAATAAAGAAAGCGAAAGAATTTTTCAGAAAAAATTGAGCAATATTGTTTTTATGGGTATGGGTGAACCATTACTCAACTACGACAACGTGCTTAAAGCAGTAGAGCGCATTTCTGCGGAGGACGGCTTATTTATGAGCCCGCGCAGAATTACGGTTTCAACAGCAGGTGTTTCTAAACAAATTAGAAAACTAGGCGATGATAAAGTACGTTTTAAATTAGCCTTATCATTACACGCTGCCAACGATAAAAAGAGAAATGAAATCATGCCCATCAATGAAACCAATAACATTAAGGTGTTAACGGATGCCATGAATTATTTTTATAAGCAAACTGGAAACGAAATCACGTTCGAATACATTTTATTTAAGAATTTTAATGATTCGCAAAAAGATGCTGAAGAACTTGTAAAATTATTTCGTCAAGTGCCCGCAGACCTTGTAAACATTATCGAATATAATCCTATCGATACGTTTAACATGACCAAGCCAGACGAACAAGGCATAGAAGATTTCATGAACTTTTTAGATTCAAACCGAGTAAATGCGCGTCTCAGAAGAAGCAGAGGCAAAGACATTGATGCGGCTTGTGGTCAACTAGCCAATAAGGGTAAATAATTACCAAACATCCTGTTGAAAAACAGCAAACCAATTGTATGCAAAAAAGAACCGACAACTTTAGCAAATTTGCTAATCAGAAAAAAGGAAGCGCAGTAAAAGAAGCGTTCAGACAAGAGAAGAAAAAAATCAAGCAAGATGCGAGAGCCGCTGGCGAAGAAATGCGTCAACGCAAAAAAGATAAAATGCGCGGGCTTGTAACAGAGCCCCTCAAAAAATCAACAAAGCCAGGTGCGCGTAAAGGAGCACCAACTGATAGAGATGATCGCACACCAAGAGCAGGTACTGCAAGAGCAAGTGAAGCTGGCGCAAGACCTACTGGATCTGCAAGACCTATTACACCCGCTAAAACCTCACGTGATAAAGAGTTTCAAGCTACACCAGTAGCAGGTATGCCCGCTCCTATTGCGTTAAAAACAGCAGAGCAAATGCCGCTCAATAAATTTATTGCGCATGCAGGTGTGTGTGGACGTAGAGAAGCAGCCGAACTTGTAAAAGGTGGTAAAGTAGTCGTGAACGGCGATAAAATATTTGAACCCGGTTTTAAAGTAGCGCCAACAGATAAAGTAATCGTAAAAGGCAAGCAGGTGTATTTACAAAAAAATGCCGTTTACATTTTACTCAATAAACCCAAAGATTATATTACCACTGCAAATGATCCGGAAGGACGCAAAACAGTATTAGATATTATTAAGGGCGCAACCGCAGATAGGGTCTACCCTGTTGGCCGATTGGACCGCAACACAACGGGCGTTTTATTACTGACCAATGATGGTGAACTGGCACAAAAATTAACACACCCATCTTTTGAAATTAAAAAGATATACGAGGTTACACTTGATAGACCCGTTGCTAAAAAAGACCTAGAAGCAGTATTGGCGGGGGTTACACTAGAAGATGGTTTTGTGGCAGCAGACGCTTGTGGATACGCAAATGCAAAAGATAAAAACGTAATTGGTATTGAAATTCATAGTGGTCGTAACAGAATTGTACGCCGCATATTTGAACATTTAGGTTACGATGTTAGAGGCCTAGACCGCGTCATGTTTGCTAATTTGACTAAAAAAAATGTAGACCGCGGCAAGTATCGTTTCTTACAAGAAAAAGAAGTACGCTTACTCAAATTCATGAACAAATCATTTGTTCGTAAATCAAAAGAAGAAGAAGCTTAATTTTTATTCAACCCTGTTTTAAAGTAAATTTCTGCAATGCGCTTATCTGTATTATTTGAAAACGACGCATTTATTGTAATCGATAAACCTTCTGGACTATTAAGTATTCCGGATAGGTTTGGTATTGATATTTCTGTAAAGGAAATACTACGCCAACAATTTGGAAATATTTTTACGGTGCACCGTCTTGACAAAGACACCAGTGGTGTGATTGTTTTTGCAAAAACCGAAGAAGCCCACCAAGCACTCTCTGTATTGTTTGAAGGAAGAGATGTAGAAAAACATTATGTGGGCCTCGTACTGGGCAATCCGGTCAATAATGAAGGTAGCGTGGACGCCTCTATTATGGAGCATCCGGGTAAGAACGGAAAAATGGTTACGCACGTAAATGGCAAACCTGCTTTAACGGATTATAAAGTAATAGAGCGGTTTAAAAAATACGCCTGGCTTTCGCTACAAATTCATACGGGTAAAACGCATCAAATTCGTGTGCACATGCAACATATTGGCAGCCCGATTGCCTGTGATCCTTTATATGGCAACAACGAACCTATTTTGTTATCGTCCTTAAAAAAGAAATTTAAACTCTCTAAAGCAGAAGAGGAAGAACGCCCTATTATGGGAAGACTTGCATTACATGCACATACGTTAACCTTTACCTTAGGAACCGAAACATACAATTTTGAAGCGCCTATTCCTAAAGATTTGCGAGCGCTACTGCAGCAGCTTCGTAAATGGGATGCATAATTTTATTCAGGTTTTTTAATCGTACGCGCCTTTCTTAACACCGATTTTCCAAATTTATTTTTGACCGCATCGATGGCTTCGTAGAGGGCATTTTGCTCTGTTTTGTTGTCAAACAAATTAGTTTGCGCGCCGGTGTCTGTCAGTCCCGCAAGACGCACACCCAGTAGTCTTACCAAAGTACCTGGCACATAAAGTTTGGTGAATAAATCGGTGGCTGCTTTTATAATTTCGCTATCGGCGATGGTGGCCGGAATAGTAACCTGCCTTGTGCTTGTTTCAAAATTTGCATTTCTAAATTTGATGGCTACACAAGTGGCAAATTTTTTTTCTTGTCGAAGTTCATATGCAACACGCTCCGCTTGACCTACCAATTGCGCTAATAAAATATCTGGGTCGGCGGTATTTTCTTCAAACGTATTTTCGGCAGAAATCGATTTTGATTCACGGTGCGGTGATACCACCGAATCGCTTTTACCATTTGCTTGACGTATTAACTGCGTACCCCATTTACCAAGCGCCCTCTCAAGTAATACCGGATCAAAATCCAAAATATCTCCAATAGTATGAATACCAAGTGCCAGTAATGTTTGATGCGATTTTTTTCCAACGCCACCAAGTTTTTCGACGGGTAGTGGCGCTAAAAATTCTTTTTCTTTACCAGGAGTTACAAATAAATAACCATTGGGCTTTGCTTCATCAGTTGCAATTTTTGCAACCAACTTATTGGTAGCAAGTCCAAATGAAATGGGAAGACCCGTTTCATCCATAATGGTTTGTCGAAGCCGAATGGTCCATTCGAGTGGATTAAAAAAAGTATCCATGCCTGTAAGGTCTATGTAAAATTCATCGATAGACGCTTTCTCGTATAGGGGCGCATTTGCTGCAATAATATTTGTAACCCAGGCAGAATATTTTGAATAAAGTCCATAAGAACTTTTTACAATAATAGCGTGTGGACATAGTTCCATGGCCCTTCGCATAGGCATGGCACTGCGTACACCAAATTTTCGTGCTTCATAACTACAGGTGGTAACAACGCCCCTATCTCTACTGCCTCCAACAACAACAGCTTTGCCAAGCAGTGATGGATCTTGCAGCATTTCAACACTTACAAAAAAAGAATCTAAATCAAAATGGGCAATATAACGTTGAGGCGTTTGCATGGTAATTAAGACCTATACACATCTAGTAATCCGTCTGGTAAAATCACGTATACTTTTTTAGCATCATGATCTATAGCATCTAAACTTTCGGCATGAAGTGGAATGAGCGCTTCATTACCTTCCAACGAAATTTTTAGTAACACTTGGTGTGGTTGTTCAATCACTTCTTCTATAGGACCTAAATTTTCATCTTCATCTGTAATCACTTCGTACCCTAAAAGTGCAATAGGCGCCGACTTTCCAGCCAAATTTCTAAAATCACTATCCAGTAACCAGGCTTGACGAGAAACAAAACGGGCAGCTGCTTCTTTGGTGTTCACGCCTTCAAAGGATACGTACATCTCTGCTTCATCTTTTGCTTTTGAGCTGCTAATAAAATAAGGGAGGTAAGAACCTTTTTGTTCTTCTACAAAAAGTACTTCCACATCTTTGAGGTTTGTTTTTTTACCTAACCCGTGCGTTAAAATGAGTTCGCCTTTAACGCCAAATGTGGCTACTAATTTTCCAATATGTACGTATTCACTCATGGCTGCAAATTATTTATAAATTGGGACATTACAGAACTAAAAACGCCCGCAACTTGCGTTGCAGGCGTTTCGCTATTATGTTCTAATAGAGCTATGCTTCTGGAGTTGCTTCAGGAGCTGCTTCTGGAGCATCTGTTGCTGGTGTTTCCACTTCTACAACTGGTGCTTCTGGAGCAACTACTTCTTCAGCTACTGGTTCTGCAACCGGCGCTTCTTCTACTTTTACTTCTTCTACTTTTTTAACAACAGGAACGTATACTTTTTTAGCACGAATTTCTGATTTGTGCGCATCGCTTCTGCGGTTAATATTTGCTTCATGCTCATTATGCCAAGCTTCAAACTTAGTCATTGCTGTTGCATCATCAAATAAACCAAGCTTTACACCACGTAATAAGTGCTTCAAATAAAGTACGCCTTTGAAAGAAAGGATACGACGAACTGTGTCTGTTGGTTGAGCTCCTTTGTTTAACCAATCTAAAGATTTTTCACGATCTAAACTGATTGTTGCTGGAACTGTTAATGGATTGTAAGTACCAATTTTTTGGATAAACTTACCGTCTCTTGGTGCACGACCATCGGCTACAACGATGAAATAGAACGGTCTTTTTTTACTACCGTGTCTTTGTAGTCTCATTTTTACTGCCATGTTAAATAGAAATTTATAGGCGTTATGAAATATTGTTAAGGGTTGCAAATATAGGCATTTTATGCGGTTTTAGACGTAAAAACCATAAAAAAGCCTTAAAAATTGGTAAAAACTACCTTTTCATGCCCGGAAAACGACCACCCATTGGCATGTTATTCATCATTTTCATCATTTGTTTCATCTGATCAAACTGCTTCATAAAGGCATTTACTTCGGCGAGCTCTTTACCCGCACCTTTTGCAATACGCTGCTTTCTGCTTGGCGTAAGTGCATCTGGGTTGGCGCGCTCAAATGGCGTCATTGAATTGATCATCGCTTCGATACCCACAAAAGCATTGTCATTGATGTCAACATCTTTAATGGCTTTACCAACACCTGGAATCATGCCCATCAAATCTTTGATGTTTCCCATTTTTTTAATTTGCTGCAGCTGCGTTAGAAAATCCTGAAAATCAAACTGATTTTTTTTGATTTTCTTTTCTAATTTTTTTGCTTCTACTTCATCAAATTGTGCTTGCGCTTTTTCTACAAGTGAAGTGATATCACCCATACCCAAAATACGCTGCGCCATACGGTCGGGATAAAAGATATCGAGTGTATCTAATTTTTCGCCGCTACTAACAAACTTGATCGGTTTGTTCACCGTGTATTTAATGGTTAATGCCGCACCACCTCTTGTATCGCCATCTAATTTTGTAAGTACAACTCCGGTAAAATCGAGTCGGTCATTAAATGCTTTTGCAGTGTTTACGGCGTCTTGTCCGGTCATGGAATCTACCACAAATAAAATTTCGGTAGGATTCACGGCAGCCTTGATAGCAGACACTTCTAGCATCATTGCTTCATCCACTGCGAGGCGGCCGGCGGTGTCAATCACCACCACATTTTTATTATTGGCTTTTGCATATGCAATAGCTGCTTTTGCAATCGCAACAGGATCTGTGTTGCCTACTTCCGAATAAACTTCTACACCTACTTGACCTGCAAGTACGCCGAGCTGATCAATAGCTGCCGGACGGTATACATCCGCTGCAACAAGTAACGGTTGTTTACCTAATTTATTTTTTAAATGATTTGCAAGTTTACCTGTGAAAGTTGTTTTACCAGAACCTTGTAAACCAGCAATTAAAATAACGGCAGGATTTCCAACAGCATTAAAATTGACAGATTCTCCGCCCATCAATTCGGTTAATTCATCTTGCACAATTTTTACCATCAATTGTCCAGGACTAACCGCATTAATTACTTTTTGACCAACGGCTTTGTCTCTTACTTTTTCGGTAAATTCTTTGGCTATTTTAAAGTTAACGTCGGCATCAATGAGTGCACGTCTAATATCCTTAATGGTATTGGCAATATTGAGGTCATTGATGCGCGCTTCACCCTTTAAATTCTTGAATGCACTTTCTAATTTTTCCGATAAACCTTGAAACATAACAACTTAATTTTCCCTGATAATCAAGCCAATAATAGCTTAGGCTGCAAATATAGGTTGGAATCAAACTAATTTTAACCATTTTTTGACAAGTATTTGTGAAAATGGGGATAAGATAAAAAAGTTATAAAATATTGATTATCATTATTTTATATAATCACATATAAAACCATTCAGGTATTTGCCGCAGATTTACACGAGTGGTATAAAAAAACATTTGGCGGGGTTAGATTATTTAATATTATTGCGTGACTACAAGGGTAGTAAAATAGACAAAGTAATGAGTAAGAAGCAATTATTTACGTTAGAATTTCCAGTGAGATGCTCTCCAGGTATATTATTTGATTTTTTATCAACGCCGGCCGGCTTACAAGAGTGGTTCGCCGACAAAGTAGACGAATGGGATGGTGAATTTAGTTTTTCTTGGGGCGGCGGTGTTCCCGACAAAGCCCAAATGATTGAAAAAGAACAAGATAAATTTATAAAGTACCAATGGCTTCATTCTGAAAAAAATGAATATTTCGAATTCAGAATTGAAAAAACAGAAATTTCAAATCAAACAGTTTTGATCATTAAAGATTTTGCCGAAAAAAATGAAATCAAAGATCAAAGTCAACTTTGGGAATACCAAGTGAAAGAACTGTTTCATAGACTAGGTGCCTAGGTCCCCATCTTTTCTGCGCCTGCTATTAATATTAAGTTATCTCCAAAAGAATCCTGCAGCGCTTTGATTAAAAAATTAGACATACTCATTATTCGTTCTTTTATTGGACCGTTTATTGGTGCATTTCTAATTTCGTTGTTTGTACTCACCATGCAATTTTTTTGGTTGTATATCGATGATTTAGTGGGCAAAGGATTAGACCTACCCACCCTACTTTATTTAATTGGCCTTGTTACTTTATCATGGGTTCCTATTGCACTTCCATTAGCGCTTCTTTTTTCTTCCATCATGACTTTTGGAAATTTAGGAGAATCCTTTGAGCTTGTTGCCATTAAAGCAGCAGGCATTCCACTCATACGCTTTATGCGCCCGCTCGTTGTGATTACTATTTTTTTAAGTGGCCTTGCCTTTTTATTTGCCAATAATATTATTCCCGTAACCCAGCTCAAATTAGCGACCCTCAAATTTGATATCATTGTTGCAAAGCCTGCTATCGATATTAAAGAAGGTGTATTTTATGATAAGCTGGATGGTTACGTAATTAAACTAGGTAGAAAAGAAAAAAATGATAGCGTTATTCATGATATCGTTTTGTTTGAAAAAAATTACAGTTTACAAGACAATGTACTATTTGCAGAAAGCGGTATCATGCGCGTTACAAAAGATAAAAAATATTTAGAGTTTATCTTAAAAAATGGGTGGCGTTATGAAGAAAGAGGTGTAAGAGGCACGCCCAAAACAGAATTTATCCGAATGGGCTTTAAGCAGTATAAAAAAATATTTGACTTAAAAAGTTTTCAGCTTAAAAAAAGTGGTGACAGTAGCTTTTATGATCCAAAAATGCTTAGCGTAAGGCAACTAAATACAGCTATAGATTCTATTGATAACGTGGATAGCATGTATACGGCAAGAACTAGAAAAGAAGTAAACCCTTACATTCGTTTTGCACGCTATAGTATAGATACCGGATGGACAATGACTGCTGCCGCCAAAGCGGGAATCAAAAAAAATTATAAAAACTTTAATGAAGCCATTCCTGATTCCATACAAAACGAATGTATCGAAAGCGCTTCCAATCAAGTAACGGGCATTAAAAACAATTTAAACTACTTAGCCGTCGATTATAAAGAGCGTCAAACCTCTCTGCAACTGCATCAAATTGAATGGCACCGTAAATTTACCCTATCAGCTGCTTGTCTCGTGCTGTTTTTAATTGGAGCACCACTAGGTTCCATTATTAGAAAAGGAGGACTTGGTACCCCGCTTGTATTCGCCATTATCTTTTTTGTCATCTTTCACCTCTTTAATACGTTTGGAGAAAAGTTTGTAAAATCAGCTCAGCTTAGTCCTCTCATGGGTATGTGGCTTTCTACCTTTATTTTACTTCCTATCAGTATCTTTTTAGTGGTTAAAGCCATGGCAGACGCACAACTATTTAACCAGGAGTATTACTATAGGCTGTTTACTAAAATTCGCACCTATACCCGCAAGTTTTAAAGTAACTTTAGGTAACTAAATTTCAATACCATGTCAGTGCAAGATTCAAACAAAAATTCTAGACGGAATTTTATAGAAAACGCTGTTAAAGCAGCCATGGTTACTACAGTTACGGCTAGCCACTTAAGTGCCCTTGCTTCAAATAATAAATTTGCGCCGGTCCTGCCAACACCTGTTGCGCAAGACATTTCACCAGCGCTAGTTGGTACATCTTTTTCACAGCTTCCTTTGCCTTATGCGTATACTGCATTAGAGCCGTTTATAGATGCACTCACCATGGAAATTCATTATAGCAAGCACGCAGCGGGTTATGCAAAAAATGTACAAGAGGCTGCTGCTGCAGAAAACGTAAACAGCAGCACCAACCTTGAAGAGGTATTACAAAAGATTAGTAATTACTCCACTAAAATGCGCAACAATGCAGGCGGCCATTACAACCACGAACTTTTTTGGAACTGCATGAAAGCCGCTCCAGCTGGCGTTCCTACAGGAGCACTTGCTTCTGCGATTAACAGCAGTTTTGGATCAATAGAAGCATTTAAAACACAATTTGCAGACGCTGCAAAAAGTAGATTTGGAAGTGGATGGGCTTGGCTTGTTGTAACTCCGGATAAAAAATTAGCGATAGGTTCTACCGCCAATCAAGACAACCCGCTGATGGACATAAGTAGTTTTAAAGGATTCCCATTACTCGGATTAGATGTTTGGGAGCACGCCTACTATTTAAAATATCAAAATAAAAGAGCTGATTATATTACCGCTTGGTTTAACCTGGTTAACTGGGATTTTGTAGCTGCCAGATTTGAAAAAGCCATGCAATAAACACATAATAATGAAAGTAACAACAAATTGGGTGAGTCATTTAGCTTTTGATCTTACCGCCGATACCGGTCATTCGGTAAGATTAGATACCACTATCGAAAACGGAAGCTTAGGTTCTGGCATGAACCCTAAAAAAATGATGCTGGGTGCTCTTTGCGGCTGTAGCGGTATCGATGTAGTTGAAATACTCAATAAAATGAAAGTTCCTTTCACCAATTTATCCATCGAGGCAACTGCAGAACAAACGGATACTATACCAAAAGTATTTTCAGTCATTCACATGACATACAAAGCTGACGTAGGCGAAGCGCACTTAGATCAATTCAAAAGAGCTGTTAGTTTAAGTCAAGAAAAATACTGTGGTGTTTCTGCTATGATTGCAAAAACTTGTCCAATTCATTGCACAGTTGAACTTGTATAATCAAGTTTTAAAACTGAAATTGTGAAATTAGCCAAAGAAAATTTTAAAGTTCAAATTGTTATTACCAGCCTAGGCGTTATACTGCTTGGCGTAAAAACAGTGGCTTATTTTTATACGCATTCATTAGCCGTTTTAACAGATGCACTAGAAAGTATTGTAAATGTAGTGGCCGGTTTTATTGGCCTTTATAGTTTATATGTGGCAGCTAAGCCAAAAGACGTAGACCACCCTTATGGGCATGGCAAAGCAGAATTTATTTCTGCAGCAGCTGAAGGCACTTTAATTATTGCAGCAGGCGTATTAATTATTTATGAAACATTGGCTAATTTTTTTAACAATGCGCCCCTGCATGCACTTGATACAGGACTTTGGCTGGTTGGCGCGACTGCCGTTCTTAATTATTTTGCTGGAGCAGTTTGTATTAAAATTGGTAAAAGAAATAAATCATTGGCGCTACAAGCCAGTGGGAAACATTTGCAAATAGATACCTATTCAACACTGGCCATTGTTGCAGGCATTGGCGCTATGCTTATTTGGGAAGTATATTGGATAGATAAACTAATTGCACTGGGCATGAGTGCGCTTATTATTTATAATGGCTACAAAATTTTAAGGTCATCCTTTGCTGGCATCATGGATGAAGCCGACCTCGATTTATTAAATAAATTTATTGGGGTACTGAATCAAAACAAAGTAGAAAACTGGATTGACCTGCATAATTTACGCGTTATCAAATATGGTAGCCTATTACATATTGATTGTCACTTAACCGTACCCTGGTTTTTAAATGTACATGAAGCCCACCGGGAAATAGACAGCTTATCGGACCTCATTAAATCACATTTTGGTGACGCCATTGAACTTTTTGTGCATACCGATGGTTGTTTAGCCATTAGCTGTGGCATTTGCAATAAAAATTGCCCCGAAAGACAAGCCACATTTGAAAAGAAACTAACTTGGACCCTCGATAATATCCTATCCAATAAAAAACATCAATTAGAACCTTAGAAAATACATCCTATGCAAGTTTGGAAAGACTATCAAGAAAAAAACAAAGACCGTTTTTTAGAAGAATTATTAGCATTGCTACGCATACCTAGTGTGAGCGCAAGAACGGAAAATAAAAATGACATGCTTACCTGCGCGGAAGCGGTTAAAAAAGGTTTAATAGATGCAGGCGCTACAACCGCTACAATTTATCCAACAGAAGGCCACCCGATTGTCTACGCCGAAAAAATAATTGACCCTGCACTTCCTACCGTGCTTGTTTACGGTCACTATGATGTGCAACCCGCAGATCCGCTAGAACTATGGAACAGTGGACCTTTTGATCCGGTTATAAAAGATGGAAAAATTTATGCGCGTGGATCAGCAGATGATAAAGGTCAATTTTATATGCACGTGAAAGCGTTAGAAACGATGGTGCAAACGGGTACGCTTAGCACCAATATCAAATTTTTAATTGAAGGTGAAGAAGAAGTAGGTAGTCCTAATTTAGCCACGTTTGTAAAAGCAAATAAAGCATTACTCGACGCTAACGTTATTTTAATTAGTGATACTTCTATGATCAGCATGGAAAATCCATCTATCGATATTGGCGTGCGTGGACTAAGCTACATTGAGGTAGAAGTAACCGGCCCTAACAGAGATTTACATAGTGGGGTGTATGGTGGCGCAGTAGCCAACCCTATTACCATGCTTTCAAAAATGATTGCATCTTGCCACGACGAAAATAACCATATTACTATTCCAGGTTTTTATGACGATGTTGTTGAATCAACAGATATCGAAAGAGCTAAAATGGCCGAAGCACCTTTTGACGCATCAGAATATGCAAAAGATTTAGGCGTAACTACATTATGGGGCGAAAAAGGATATAGCAGTAACGAAAGAACAGGCATAAGACCAACCCTTGAGGTTAATGGTATTTGGGGTGGCTATACCGGTGAAGGCGCTAAAACGGTGCTTCCTTCAAAAGCATTTGCAAAAATTTCTTGTAGACTAGTACCCAATCAATCGTCTGAGGTCATTACTGAAAAAATCATCAACTACTTTACCTCGATTGCACCAGCTGGTGTAAGCGTAAAAGCGTCGGAACACCATGGAGGTGAACCTTACATGACACCTATTCACTCTAAAGAATACCAAGCGGCGGCGAGCGCTATTGCAGCTACTTTTGGTAAAGATCCTATACCAGTAAGAGGTGGTGGTAGTATTCCTATTTGCGCGTTGTTTGAAAAAGAACTGGGTCTTAAAATTGTGTTTATGGGATTTGGACTTGATAGTGATAATTTACATAGCCCTAACGAAAAATTTGACATTGTCAATTTTTACAAGGGCATAGAAACCATTCCTTATTTTCACCAGTTTTATGCAAGCAGCAAGTAAAGAAAAGCTTCGTATTGATAAATACCTCTGGGCAATTCGTTTGTTTAAAACGAGAAGCCAAGCGGGTGATGCTTGTAGCAAGGGTAAGGTAAAATGTAATGGCGATAATGTAAAAGCAGCCAAAGTTGTAAACCTAGGTGATGTATACGATGTAAAAACAGAAGTGCGCAGATGGGTAATTAAAGTAACGGGCTTACTAGAAAAAAGGGTTCAATACCCTGAGGCTATTTTACATTACGAAGATCAAACACCACCCGAAGAACTGGACCGCGTTTCTTATGAGGCGGCTACCTATCAAACCGGTAAACGTTTGAGTAAAATAGGAAGACCAACCAAAAAACAACGTAGGGATATTGAGGGTTTTATGGAATAAAAAATAAAGCATGTTAAAAATTGATATTTTATCGGTACTGCCTGAACTATTGGAAGGCCCTTTTGCACACAGCATCATGAAACGTGCGCAGGAAAAAGGACTGCTACAAGTTAACGTGCATAGCCTTCGCAAGTGGGCCATTAACAAGCACGGGCAAATAGATGATTATCAGTACGGCGGTGGCGCGGGTATGGTTATTGTTTGCGAAACACTTGCTAATGCAATAGACGAATTACAAGCTCCAGCCCCCTTCGATGAAATTATTTTTATGACACCCGATGGTGTTAGATTTAATCAAAGTGCTGCCAATCAATTATCACTAAAAGGCAATATTTTAATTATTTGTGGCCACTACAAAGGCATTGACGAACGCATTAGAAAGCAGTACGTGACACAGGAAATTTCTATTGGTGATTATGTATTAAGTGGCGGAGAACTAGCAGCAGCAGTAGTTGTAGACGCTGTGGGCCGTTTAATTCCGGGGGTATTAAACGATGAAACGTCGGCACTAACCGATTCTTTTCAGGATAATTTATTAGCCCCACCAGTGTATACAAGACCCGCCGAATTTAGAGGCGACAAAGTACCAGACGTTCTCTTACAAGGTGACCCTAAAAAAGTGGAGGAGTGGAGATACGAACAATCGGTGCAGCGTACAAAAGCACGCCGCCCCGATTTGTTAGATTAATTTTTCTTACTTATTTGATGCTAATTACTGGCACCATTTTTTCATGAATCATTTGATTGAGTGCCTTCAGGTCTTTATCCATCATGCCTTTCAAGCTTGTTAAAGCTGTATCTGCTTGACCTTTTAAATCTGCAAATGCTTCTACCGCTTGTTTGCTTGGCGCTGTTTGACCACTTGCCACTACATTAAATAAACCAGCAATTTTATCGTTTAAACGAATTGGATAATTAAGTACATCCTGACCGCTCTTTGCTTTTGTTTGATAGAGCACTTCTTCGATACCGGTCATTTTTTTAACCACCGAATCAGCAAACGATTTTAATTCTTTTTGACCATCTAGTTTTGCAGTAAACTCATTTACTTGCGAACGCACTGCTCTGATATCTTTAATGGCTTTTTGAATTTCAGAAAACTTATCACGCACACTTAATAAAAATGCTACTTGTGCGTCATAGTCTGCTTCTGTGGCAGCATAATTAGGATTAGGGTTAATAACAAATGGTACCAGCACCGTATCTTTTTGGTACACAAAACGAGCCGTGTATTTACCTGGCGCTGCTTTAACAGTACCCACACCACCATTCCATAAAATTAAACCATCAAGGCGCTCAGCTGCAGGATAATTCATATCCCACTCAAACTGATTGATGCCTTCTGTAAACTCAATTTTATCTTGTGGATCTTTTGCATTTTTGCTAAAAGTTCTGATCACTTTATTCTTTTTGTCCAGCACTGAAACAGATAATTTACTGCTATCCGTAACGCCTTTTAAATAATAGTTGATCACAGAACCCAGTGCTGGATTGGCGCCCATATTAGCTGTCATGCCACCACCAAAACCACCGCGTCTTCTACCACCACCTTCTGATCTTACCACTGGATTGGCATCAAATACATGGATGTTTTTAGCATAATTAGCCGCTTGATGCTGCTGAACAATACCTAAATCATCAATGATCCAAAACGCTCTACCCTGGGTAGCAACAATCAAATCATTTTCTTTAATGGTTAAATCTGTGATAGGTGTTTCAGGTAAATTAAGTTGGAACTTTTTCCAATTGGCACCATCATCAAAAGAAATGTACATGCCAAACTCGGTACCTGCATATAATAAACCTGGGCGCTTATGATCGGCGCGTAAGGCTCTTGTAAAATGCATGGCATCTATCCCCGCTGTAATTTTTTTCCAAGTTTTACCGTAGTCTTCTGTTTTAAAAATGTACGGCGCATAATCATCCATCTTATATTTTGTTCCCACAAAATAAGCAGTCCCTTTTTTAAATGGATCTGTTTCGATACAGTTCCACATCATTTGTTTGCCTGCTTCAAGTGGTGTAACATTTTCCCAATATTTACCGCCGTCTTTACTTACATGAATAAGTCCATCGTCACTACCTGTCCAGAGTAAATCTTTTTCTAGTACCGATTCTGCAGCTGTAAAAATGGTACAATAATATTCTACCGATGTATTGTCTTTTGTGATGGGACCACCACTAGGGCCTTGTTTAGATTTATCGTTGGTGGTTAAATCTGGGCTAATCATATCCCATGATTTTCCTTCATTTTCTGTGGCAAATAAATGGTTGCCCGCCGTATATAATTTTTTAGGATTGTGCGGACTAAAAAATATAGGGAAGTTCCACTGGAATCTATATTTTAATACGTCAGCCCCTGCTCCCATTGGATTATCAGGCCACACATTGATGGCTCTGTTTTCTCCGGTGCGGTGATCAAGTCTTGACAAATAACCACCATAGTTACCACCATAAACCACATCTGGATTTAAAGGATCTGCTACCACAAAACCACTCTCTGCTCCTGCTGTAGATTCCCAATCTTTATCGGTAATACCAGCACCAGACGTCCTACTTTTTATACGGATAGTAGAATTATCTTGCTGCGCACCGAGTATGCGGTAAGGATATGAATTATCGGTACTCACTCTATAAATTTGCGCAGTAGGTTGATTGTTTTCGGTACTCCAATTATTACCGCCATCAAAACTTACTTGCGCACCACCATCGTCTGCAACAATCATACGGCTTGGATTTTTTGGATCGATCCATAAATCGTGATGATCACCATGAGGCGTGTTCACACCAGAAAATGTTCTACCACCATCTGTGCTACGCATGAAATTTACATTGAGCGCATACACTAAGTTTTCGTTGGTTGGCGACACAAATACTTTACTATAATACCATGCACGCTGGCGAATATTATTATCGCTACTGGTTAATGTCCAGCTGGCGCCAGCGTCATTACTTACAAACATACCGCCAGCCGCATTTTCTACGATGGCATATAATTTATCGGTGTTGGAAGGGGCTACCGCCACGCCTACAATACCCCAAACGCCTTTAGGAAGGCCTTTGTTTTGAGAAATATTAACCCAGGTATCACCACCATCGGTGCTCTTGTATAAACCTGATCCTTCACCACCACTTTCCATGCTATGTGGGGTTCTTTGCACACGCCACATACCTGCATATAGTACAGATGGATTGCCTGGCTCCATTACTAAATCAGAACAACCGGTTTGGTTGTTTACAAATAATGTTTGCTTCCAAGTTTTACCGCCATCGGTAGTTTTGTATACACCACGCTCTGGATTGGGTCCAAATAAATGACCCACAACTGCAGCCCAAACGGTATTTGGATCACGCGGATGCACAATAATTCTAATAATGTGTCGACCCTCTTTTAATCCAATATTGGTAAATGTTTTACCTCCATCGTTAGAGCGCCACATACCGCCCAAACCCTCTGCCACGTTGCCTCTCATGGTATTCTCCCCTTCGCCTACATATAAAATGTTTTCGTCGGATGGCGCCATGGCAATGGCGCCAATATTGCCGCCAATTTTTTTATCGCTCAAATTTTTCCAGTTGCTGCCACCGTCTACGGTTTTCCATAAACCACCACCCGTAGCACCAAAATAAAAAGTGTTGTTGTTTACATAACTGCCTGCAACAGCAGCACTTCTACCGCCTCTAAAAGGGCCTACCAGTCTATATTTTACCTCCGAAAATAAAACGGAGTCAGGACTGAGCGCCGGCTGCGCCGGCGCGGTAGCAGCCGTTTTTTTTGCTTCTTTTTTTTGTGCAATTACTTGATTTTTTGCACTTACACTAAGCAGCAAAATGGCTGCCAATACAAAATGTAGTTTTTTCATATACGTTTAATTGGGTAAGTAATTTACTACTCATTTGGCTTACCAAAAAATTGAATTAAGAGACCCTTAAAACTTAGGCTTCTATTGTACCTTAGTGCCCTCATGAGCAGCACCCATTCGTATAGCGTTACCGGCAATTTAGTAGACATCCCTAATAGGCACATCTGTGGGGCTACCCTATGGATAGAAGATGGCCATATTAAGCACATAGAGGCTATTAGCGAACCGGTTAACCCCAGTTTGCCCTATATCATGCCCGGCTTTATTGATAGCCATGTACATATCGAAAGTAGCATGCTCGTGCCTTCCGAATTTGCCAGGCTTACCGTACTGCACGGTACCATTGGAACCATTAGCGACCCCCACGAAATTGCTAATGTTTGTGGCGTGGCTGGCGTAGAATTCATGATAGAAAACGGAAAGCAAACGCCATTTAATTTTTTCTTTGGTGCGCCAAGTTGTGTCCCTGCTACCATTTTTGAAACCGCTGGTGCAGAGGTCAATGAAAAAGAAGTTGATGCATTATTAGCGAGACCAGAAATTTATTTTTTATCTGAAATGATGAATTTTCCGGGCGTGCTACACAACGATACAGCGGTAATGGCTAAAATAAAATCGGCACAAAAAAATAATAAGCCCGTTGATGGTCATGCCCCCGGATTAAGAGGTGAAGCTGCCAAAAAATATACTGCAGCAGGCATTAGTACCGATCATGAATGTTTTACCATCGAAGAAGCTTTAGAAAAATTAGACTATGGTATGCATATTTTAATTAGAGAAGGAAGTGCTGCTAAAAACTTTGAAGCGCTTTACCCTTTAATAGATTCGCATACAAGTCATATAATGTTATGTAGCGATGATAAACATCCGGATAGTTTAGCTGCTGGACATATCAATACTATTTGCGCAAGAGCTGTTGCCAAAGGTCTTGATATATTTAATGTGCTAAGGGCCGCATGTATCAATCCTGTAAAGCATTACAAGCTACCTGTAGGTATTTTAAACCCAGGTGATTCTGCCGATTTTATTTTGGTCAAAGACCTTACACATTTTGAAGTACTTAGTACCTATATTAATGGCCAATTGGTAGCAGAAAATGGTGTTACAAAAATCAAAAGTGTTCCTACAAATGCAATCAACAATTTTGATTGCGAAAAAATTGAATCAGCTGCACTTGCAGTTCCGGAAAATGAATACCCAAATAAAAATGGCCTGATTCCGGTTATAGAAGCACTCGACGGACAACTGATCACCAATAAATTACTACTTACCGGACCTTTACAAAACGGCAACTGGGTAACGGACACTACAAATGATATTTTAAAAATAGTAGTGGTCAATAGATACCATGCTGCTCCCATTGCAAAAGCATTTATTAAAAATTTTGGTTTAACACATGGCGCCATCGCATCAAGTGTGGCACACGATAGTCATAATATTGTTGCAGTGGGTGTAGATGATGAAAGTATTGCGACTGCCGTTAATGCAGTGATTGAAGCGAGAGGTGGCGTAAGTGTGGTGAATAATGCAAATGGCGCAAACAATAACGGAGCAAGTTTAGTGTTACCACTCCCAGTTGCAGGACTCATGAGCAGTGCAGATGGCTTTGAAGTAGCGGCCAAGTATACAGCCATTGATCTTGCGGCAAAAGCCCTAGGATCTAAGCTGCAAGCACCTTTTATGACACTTAGCTTTATGGCCTTACTGGTGATTCCTCATTTAAAACTGAGTGATAAAGGCCTATTTAATGGCGACGATTTTAATTTTGACATATTTTAAGCTTTCAAATACCTTTGAACCATGGTAGTAAATTTAAGTGCATCGCATAGTTTAGTAAGCAATTGGGTTTCAGAATTAAGAGATCGTAACGTGCAAAACGACCGCATGCGTTTTAGAAGAAACCTAGAACGTATTGGTGAAGTTGCAGCATACGAAATCAGTAAAGAACTACCTTCTGTTGTTGTAAAAACAGAAACCCCACTAGGTATACACGAAAGCAAAATACTTGCGCAGCAACCCGTACTTGCTACTATTTTAAGAGCAGGACTTCCGATGCACAACGGACTACTCAATTATTTTGACAAAGCAGACAACTCTTTTATTTCGGCATACCGTAAACACCACCCCGATGGCAGTTTTGAAATTTGTTTAGAATACATGAGTTGTCCTTCACTAGATAACCGCATTATTATTATTGCAGACCCCATGCTTGCAACAGGCGCTTCTATTATTAAAACCATTGAGCACATGAAAAGCGAAGGAACACCTGCAGCATTTCACGTGGTGGTAGCCATTGCAAGTACGGTTGGTATTGCCGCCATCGAAAAAGCTTGTGGTACAAATGTTAAAATTTGGTGTGGCGATATTGATAATGAGCTTACAACAAAGGGATATATTGTTCCGGGCCTAGGAGACGCTGGCGATTTAGCATTTGGTACCAAAAGTCAAGCTTAAGAATTAATTGTTTACGCTAACTTGCAGGTAAATTGCGGTACGTAAGTTTCATATTAACACTGAGTTGTTTTATTTTTTCGCTACAAAACAGTAGCGCACAGGATCCACATTTTTCTCAATTTTTTGCATCACCACTTACTATCAATCCAGCACTCACCGGAAAATTTGATGGCAAATATAGAATTGCATCCAACCACCGTAACCAGTGGCCAACAATAAGTAACGCATTTATTACCACCACAGCTTCTTTTGATACCAAACTCATGCAAAAAAGCTTGAATGAAAATGATAGTTGGGGTATTGGTTTTACTGGCTATTCAGATAGCCATGCAAATGGCGCCTTAAAATTTAATTACGCTAGTTTTTCTACCGCCTACCATAAAGGTGTAGATGAAGATAACAATACGCAAATTGGTTTTGGCTTTCAAATAACGCAGGCCAATATGCTTTTAAATACCAATCAAATTAAATTTGAAGACCAATTAACAAATGCTGGTTTTACCGGTATTAGTTCCGAATTATTTAATACACCATCGCTTACCTCAAATTATACAACCATAAATGCTGGGCTATTACTTAACGGAACCATTGGTGAACAAAACAATTATTATTTTGGGCTTAGCATGTACCACCTTAATAGACCTAGACAATCATTTTTAGGCGCCAATTATAGTGTGAATCCACGTTTTACCGTACATGGTGGCGGTTATTTTTATATTGCAACGAGCGCAACGCTTTATGTAAGTGCCATTCATCAAACACAAGGTGGCGCCCAAGAAACAATGGTAGGAGGTGCACTACAAATTAGTAGTGACCCAGAAAATGATAAAGCAGCGAGTATTTATATAGGCAGCTGGATGCGTTTAAATGACGCGATTATACCTTATGTAGGAATCGAATTCAATGACTTTAGAATTGGCGCTACATATGATATCAACAATAGCCGTTTAAAAACGGCATCTCAACAAATGGGTGGAATTGAATTTTCGCTTATTTACACAAGAAGACCCCGCACAGATAAACCTATTATTTGTCCTAAGTTTTAATTGTCATTGTCTAACTTTACATCAAACCCTTTCTATTGCTTAAAGACCTTATCATAGCTTTTGTATCCTACATTAAAGCCCATCAGTTTATTGTTAAACATAAACTTTGGAAATGGATACTGATTCCTGGTATTATTTACACCGTTCTATTTTTTGTGGTGATTAACTTATTTAGCAGCACCGCCAGTGATTTTATTGTTTGGATGACTTTGAAATCGGGCCTCAAAGTTTGGATGGATAGCCTCACCAATAGTTTTGCTGGATTTTTATTTGTAGTAGGTAGTACGCTGGTTTGGTTTATGATTTTACTTTTTTATTTTTCGCTATTCAAATATTTATTTCTAATTGTAGGCGCACCACTTTTTGCTTATTTATCTGAAAAAACAGCAGCCATTTTAGAAGGAAAAGAATTTCCGTTTGTATTTAAAGACTTTGTCCATCAAGCGTTAAGAGGCATGTATATCGCTGTTAGAAATGGTTTATGGCAAACCGTATACCTGCTCACCATTTTAATTATTTGTCTCATACCAGTTGTAGGATGGTTTACCCCTTTTATGGCGCTTTTAATAGAGTGCTATTATTTAGGTTTTTCGATGCTTGATTATAGTATGGAAAGAAAAAATAAAACAGCGCAAGAAAGTATCTTTTTTATAGGTAGCAATAAAGGCCTTGCCATTGGAAATGGCATTATATTTTATATGCTACATTTAATTCCACTTATTGGATGGATTTTTGCTCCTTGCTATGCTGTAATAGCAGCAACTCTTAGCTTAGATCCTAAAAAACAAATTGACTAATGGCATCAGGAAAAGTTTTTTTAATACCAACCGTTTTACATGAAGAAGCAGACAATACAATTCCGCCCTATGTAATTGAGCAAGCTAAATTATGTGATGCTTATTTTGTTGAAAATGAAAAAACGGCGCGCAGGTATTTAAAAAAATATTGGCGTGACATGATTATCGATAATTACACTTGGCGTGCTATTCATAAAGCCGAGTATACGGTAGTATTAGAATTTATACAATTGCTGTCGCAAGGCAAAAATATTGGTATTATTAGTGAAGCAGGATGCCCTGGTGTAGCGGATCCTGGCCAAATATTAATAGCCGCGGCTCAAGAAAAAGGATTTGAAATTTGCCCACTGGTAGGCCCGAGTTCTATTTTATTAGCACTCATGGCTAGTGGCATGAATGGACAAAGTTTTAGTTTTCATGGCTACCTCCCTATCGATAGTTTAGAAAAGAAAAAAACCATTTCACAATTAGAACAAGATTCAGCTAAAAAAAACTCGGCACAAATATTTATTGAAACGCCGTATCGGAACAATCAACTCATTAAAGACTTGTTACAATACTGTCATCCACAAACAAAGATTTGCATAGCGGTGGATATTACTGCACCTACACAATGGATTAAAACCAAAACAGTTGTGCAGTGGAAAAAAGAAACAGTAGACATCCATAAACGCCTTGCTATATTTTTACTACAAGCCTAAGGCGCGCAAATCTTAGAACCCATAGTTGTCAACCAGGTATATAAGACCTGCTATATTTACAGCCCCTAAAAGCAACTCGCGCTTATTTACATTTTCAAAAACGTCTGAACGTGCATGATGCAGATCAAAATAACGCTGTGAATCTGGTAAAAATCCACAAAGGGGCGTATTTAAATTTCTATTCAAAGGGCCAATATCCGCACCTCCACCAACATCATCCATACTAGAAGTTCCATAAGGTTTTAAAAGCGGCAACCAGCGTTTTGCAGCAGCAACTTTTTCTGGTGCAGCCGTAAAACTAAAGCCTCTTGGTGTAAATCCACCTTCGTCACTCTCTAATGCAAAAATGTGTTTTTCCTTTTTATCTTTTGCAGCAGCAGCATATGCACTACCGCCTCTTAAACCATTTTCTTCATTGGCAAATAATACAAAACGAATAGTGCGCTTAGGACTGTATCCAACTGCTAAAAAGGCACGCATTACTTCCATGGTATGCACCACGCCTGCCCCATCATCATGTGCACCTTCATTTACATCCCAACTATCTAAATGTCCACCAATGGTAATAATGTCATCTGGAAATTGCGATCCTTTTATTTCAGCAATTATATTATGCCCTGTTGTATCAGTTAAAAATTTTCCGTGCGTAGCCATACTAATTTTAACGGCACTAGATTGTTTTGCTAGCGACCACAAGTAATCGGCGTCGCGAGGACCTACTGCTTGTGCAGGAATTTTTGGGAAAGAATCGTTATAAGCCATACCACCTGTGTGCGGATCATTAGCCGTAGAACTGGTGAGTGAGCGAATAATACAACCTACTGCACCATACTTTGCAGCTTGGCTAGCGCCGTTTCTTCTATACTGCCCAGCTTTACCATAGGCTTCAAATGTTTTTACAATAGTGGCGTCAAAACTATTATTGAAATAAACAATTTTGCCTTTTACTTCGTCTTTCCGTTTTTCTAATTCTTCAAAATTTTGCACAGCAAGTAGCGTAGCTTCTACTTTTTTTCCATCTCCTAAAGAGTTTCCAAGCGCTAGTACATCTAATGCACGCGTTTGTTTTTTACCATCAATGCTGCTGATGCTAGCAAAATCACCAGTTCCTCGCACCCATCTTGGCACCATACAAGCCTGTTTACTTACTGCAGGCGCGCCAAGTTGCTCAAAGGTATTTACACCCCAGGCTTCTGCCTTGTACATAGCTGGAGAACCTGATATTCTACCCCCTACTTTTTTGGTTAATTCATATAATAAATCATAAGCCTTACCATTTGTAAGAATCTCATCAGCTATTTTTTTAATATAAACAGCATCAGCGTTAGAAGGCTCTTTAGATTGGCTCAAACCAAAAAAAGGCGATAATAAAAGGATGTAGATGATCTTTTTCATAAGGCTCAAGTTAAGAATTTCTAGGAATCTGAACACCAGGCTAGCCATTAAATAAACAGAATGCCAAAATAATTGTTACTTGCATAGGAAATGGTCAGTTTTAGAGCCCATTAAACATATTATGCGAATAGGGATTGTTTGTTACCCCACTTTTGGTGGAAGCGGTGTTTTAGCCACCGAACTTGGAAAAGCTTTGGCCGACAAGGGACATCAAGTTCATTTTATTACCTACCAACAACCCGTAAGACTCAACGAGTTTAACGCCAATATTTTTTACCATGAAGTAAGGGTTCCTACCTATCCGCTTTTTGATTACCCTCCTTATGAAGTAGCACTTGCATCTGCCATGGTAGATGTAATTATTAATCACGACTTAGATTTATTGCACGTACATTATGCCATACCGCACGCATCTGCTGCTTATATGGCCAAGCAAATTGTAAAGCAAAAAATAAATAGAGATATACCAGTTATCACAACACTACACGGTACAGATATTACACTCGTTGGTAGAGATAAAACCTACGAGCCCGTTGTTACTTTTTCTATCAATGAAAGTGATGCCATTACAGCCGTGTCAAATAATTTGCGAGACATTACCTACCAAACATTTAAGATCACTAAAGAAATTGAAGTGATTTATAATTTTGTGGATGTAGCGCGTTTTGATAAAAAACCAAGTGAAGCATTTAAAAAAGTAATTGCCCCTAATAACGAAAAAATAATTACGCACGCATCTAATTTTAGAAAAGTAAAAAGAGTAGATGACGTGGTGCACATATTTGCAAATATCATTAAAGAGATTCCTGCTAAATTATTAATGGTAGGCGATGGCCCTGAACGCCACGCTACTGAAGCGTTAGCGCGTGCCCTAAGTATCGAAGAACATGTGCGTTTTTTAGGTAAGCAAGAACAAATTGAAGATATTTTAGCCGTAACAGATGTGTTTTTACTCCCTTCTGAATATGAAAGTTTTGGTTTAGCAGCACTAGAAGCCATGGCGGCACGCGCAGTTGTTATTAGTTCTGACGCCGGAGGTTTACATGAAATTAATATTCAGGGCGAAACCGGTTATATGGCGCCTGTAGGAGACGTTGCAGCCATGAGTGGTTATGCTATTGATCTTTTGTCTGACGAAAACAAACTCATGCAAATGAAACAAGCCGCTTATGAGCAGGCTTGTTTATTTGACATCAGTAAAATTATTCCGGAGTACGAAAAACTATACAGCCGTTTTTGCAGAATGTAATACCCTTACATTTCTTGAGCTGTAAACTCCATTAAGGTTTTAATATAATCTGGCGACAAATTAAATTCGAGGCCAGCCGCTTTATATAATTCTGGTAATGTTTTTGTACCTCCTAACGATAAAGCATTGATATAATTTTGAAGGGCTTGTTTTGGATTTTTCTGATACTGCATCCAAAGTCCTATGGCACCTAGTTGCGCAATACCATATTCGATATAATAAAATGGCACTTCAAAGAGGTGTAACTGTCGCTGCCAGCCAATTTCACGGTAGGCATCAAGACCTGTATAATCAATACTACGGGTAGAAAATTCTTTTAAAATAGATGTCCAAGTCGCTGTTCTTTCCGCTACGGTATGCGCAGGATTTTCATATACCCAATGCTGGAACTTATCAATTATTGCAATCCAAGGGAATATGGTAATCGTTCTTTCTAATTGATGTTCACGTGCACGTTTTAAATCGTCGTCATTTTCAAAAAATGCCTGCCAGTGGTTCATAGAAAATAATTCCATGGCCATACTTGCTACTTCGGCTATTTCCATTGGATATTCTTTAAATGCACTCAGCTCTAAGTGATGCGCTAAAAAAGAATGAACCGCATGACCACCTTCGTGCACCATCGTTGTTACATCACTCATTTGTGAAGCTGCATTCATAAAAATAAAAGGTGCTCCAGATTCTGCTAATGGGCAGTTGTATCCTCCCGGTGCCTTTCCTTTACGGCTTTCTAAATCAAAATGTTTGAGCTCATTCATTTTACGCAAGCATGCCGCAAAAAACGGATCTAGTTGCTCAAAACAGGTTACTGTTTTTTCATACAAATCTTGACCACTCGTAAAAGGCTTAAGCGGCAAAACCCCTGCTGGCTCAGCTTCTGTATCCCATGGCTTTAAAACATCAAGACCTAATTTTTGTTTTTTACGCGCATATATTTTTTCTATAAGGGGTAGCACGTGTAATTTAACCGCTTCATGAAATTGAAAACAATCTTCTTTGGTATAATCAAACCTGCCAAGTTCTACAAATTTGTAATCGCGGTAATTTGCAAAGCCTGCATTTACGGCTACTTGGTGTCTTTTTTGAATCAGCGATGAATACAAATCATGCATTGCATCTTTATCTACAAGTCTTCTGTCCTGAATTTTTTTATACACCGATTCTCTTACCGACCGGTCTTCATTTTCCAAAAATTTAGCAGCTTGTTGAAGCGTATATTCTTTACCCTCTACTTCGACGGTCATTTTTCCGGCAATCGTTCCATACTGTTGTTGCATCACACTCAACTCGGCTTGCAGTTGAATATTGGCTTCTCTAAATAATTCAATATTTTTTTTGACAGACCTGATATAGGTATAGTAACTGTCTTTATCCAGTGATGCGGTATGCGGACAATCAATAAATTTTTTATTGAGTTGATCGGCATAAGGCTGCATTTTTGGCTGAATTTCGAGGCAAAAATAATTGAAGGCCTCTTCGAGTGCCGGGTTAGTGGTATCGCAGGTCATTTTAATTTGTCTCCAACAAGCGTCTTCACTAATAAGAGCTTCCACTTCACTCATATCTTTTAACCACTGTTCTAAATCTTGTATTGAACCAAGGGGTCTGTCGACCAATTCCTTAAAAAACGGCTCGAGGCTTTCCCAGTTGGTCAGCTCAAAGCCAACAGGCATATAGGTACGTGGTATTTTTTGTATATCGGCGCTTAAAGTCATAATCACTTCGTTTGAAGCACAAAAGTAGCTGCTAAATTGTTTCTAAAATGGTAAAAGTTTGCAAACCTGCCCCTCTTTATGCTATTTTTGTCGACCCGTAAAAAACAGGACCCTTTGGCTAATATTATTCATGTACTGCCCGATAACATCGCAAACCAGATAGCCGCTGGCGAGGTCATTCAGCGCCCAGCTAGTGCCGTAAAGGAATTAATGGAAAATGCAGTAGATGCGGGGGCCAGTTCTATTCAACTGATTGTATCTGATGCTGGCAAAGCACTGATTCAAGTTATAGACAATGGAAAAGGCATGAGCCCATCAGATGCGGCCCTCGCTTTTCAGCGCCATGCCACCAGTAAAATAAAAGCCATAGAAGATTTGTTTGCCATTAAAACCATGGGGTTTAGAGGTGAAGCACTCGCTTCGATTGCCGCGGTTGCGCAGGTAAACATAAAAACAAGAAGAGCTGAAGACGAATTAGGAACGGCTGTAGATATAGAAAATAGTGCCGTTCAAAAACAGGAAGCTTGTAGTTGTCCGGTGGGCACGAATATTTCAATGAAAAATTTATTTTTTAATGTGCCTGCTCGACGCAACTTTTTAAAAAGCAATGCCGCAGAACTCAAGCATATCATTGATGAATTTATTAGAGTGGCCATGGCCTATCCCGACCGCTTGTTTACCTTAACAAGTAATGGTCAAGAAGTTTTTCATTTAGCACCTGGAAATATTAAACAGCGCATTGTTCAAATTTTAGGAAATACCTACACGTCAAAACTTGTGAGTGTTACCGAGCATACTGACTATATGAATATTTATGGTTTTATTGGAAAGCCCGAAACGGCCCGTAAAACCAGGGGTGATCAGTATTTTTTTGTAAACAACCGCTTTATTAAAAGTGCTTATTTAAACCACGCTGTTAACGCCGCATACGCCGACTTAATTCCTAAAGATTCATTTCCAGGTTATGTACTATTTATTGATCTTGATCCTTCTCAAGTAGATATTAACGTGCATCCTACCAAACAGGAAATTAAATTTGAAGATGAAAAAATCATGTACGCTTTTGTGGGTGCTGCTGTTAAACATGCACTGGCACAATTTAGTGTTGCGCCTTCGTTAGATTTTAGCTTAAATGCAGATATACAAAGTTTAGACGCGGTCAACAAACCGTTTACTTCAGAAAATAAGGAAGCCACGGCTTCAAGCTCTTTGTACCAGACCTTTACACAAAAGCATCAGGCGCATTTTATCGAAAGAGAAAACAAAGGAAATTTAGGCCACTGGAAAGAATTTTATGAAATGCCTTCAAAAGGCGAAACCATTACGCCTAAAAAACCAAGTCTAGAAATTTTAGGGGATACCCCGTTTATACAAATACACAAAACCTATATTATTGCATCTACTAGTAATGGTTTTGTTCTTATACACCAGCAACTAGCGCATGAAAGAGTGGTGTATGATAAATTAGTGATAGCAGCGCAAACCGCACAAGTACCTACACAAAAAAGTTTATTCCCGGTTACGCTTTCGTTGGGCGCTTCTGATACAGCAATTTTAAGTGAACTACTTCCCGATTTACAACAAATTGGTTATCAGGTAGAACCCTTTGGTAACAATAGTTTTGTGATACAAGGCATCCCTGCCGATGTAGAACCAGGAAACGAAAAAAATGCCATTGAACTATTAATTGAACAGTACAAACATTATAGTTCCGAAATTAATTTTAGTAGGCGCGAAAAACTTATCAGATGCATGGCGCGTCAACAAGCCATTAAAACTGGGCAAACGCTTGCGCAAAAAGAAATGCAAGCGCTGATTGAATCACTTTTTGCATGCACGACACCCGGCGTTACCCCCTCTGGAAGTCCAACGTATATCGAATACAAAGAAGATTACCTAGACCAACTTTTTGGAAAATAGCCTGCAACAAATCATTGCAAACAAAGCCTAGTTTTTATTGTACAATACTTGTATAAATTGCTCCACTGCTTTGCGAACTCCAGCGGCTGTAGTTGTATGGTTGTTTACAAGTACCGAAAATATAAGCGTCTTGCCTTTTTTGGTAATCAAGTAGCCACTTAAAGCTACCTGCCCACTTAGCGTTCCGGTTTTAGCAAAGATTTTACCATTTAAGTTTTTATAATTACTACTGAGTGTACCGCCTACTTCACCACCCGTTGGAAAAATGTTTTGAAGTCTTTCAAATGAATAGGACTTATACATTTTATGTAGGATGCTGGTAAAATTTTCGGGGGTAAATAAATTATACCTACTTAAACCACTACCATCCACCCAAGAAGGCTTT
Source organism: Sediminibacterium sp. (assembly GCA_044341045.1). Classification (GTDB taxonomy): domain Bacteria; phylum Bacteroidota; class Bacteroidia; order Chitinophagales; family Chitinophagaceae; genus Sediminibacterium. The sequence continues at coordinate 36,929 of JBIISK010000001.1, forward strand.
TGTGCTAAATCTGCTAAATCGTTGGCAAGTAAATAGGCAATGGTTTTTTTATCATCAAAGCTTTGATGCAATCCTTTACCTACCATTAAAAGCGCCTGCTCTGCATAAAAATTATCACTGCGGTGCATGAGTGGTTTTAATAAAGAATCTAAAGGACGCGAATAAATGGTAGTAGTTGCGACTGACGTGTTTAATTTATTGGAAGGATCCACGGCAACAACTTTGGTGCCACCCAAGGCTTCTGATAAAAGAGAAGCTTCGAGTGATAAGGAAGCAGTTGTCCAATTAGAGGTACGGTAAGGAATTTCTTCGAGTGTAGTATTTCCGGATGACGGCTGCACTAAAAATTGATTGTTAGCCATTTGCCTAGATACCCCAAAACCCTTATTAATAATAGATTGTAAGCCTTTGGTAGAATCTTTAAAATACGAAGGCGATACTGTCATTTGCCCGCCATTTTTTGCATACCGTACTACATTACCATACATTGGAAAGGCAGAACGTGAAGGCATATAGGAGGCATCATAATCATCCCAAGACCAACCCTGCCCAAATGGTTTAGCCGTAAAACTTGGTGTATGCAAATAAATTTTATTAGCATTTTTTAAAACACTCAGTAATGGATGTGATGCGTATTCTGGTTGTAAAAAAGTAGGATCACCAGTAGCGAATACGTGCATACCAGAATCAGTCGCTAGTATTTGAGCCGCAGCAACACTATCACCTAAATATTGTAATGCTGCAAAACAAGTAACAATTTTTGTATTACTTGCTGGCACAAAATATTTATTGGACTGATAAGAAAATAAATTGGTGTTAGATGCAGGATCAAATACATGTATGCCAATATGTGCGCCAGATAAATTACTAGCTTCAATAATATTTTGATTGGCTGCTTTTTGCAGCTTTTGTTGCACCGAACATGCACTAAATTGTAAAACTGCAAGTAGTAGTGCAATTAATTTACCGATACGACCCATCTTAATCATGAATTGTTGTTTTGTACCCTAAATATAAGATTATAATCTTTCTACAGCCCGCATCCAGCGCTCCGGAATTTCATTTTTACCGGCATGGATATAATCTTTAAGGCTGCAAGCCACAAATTCGCCATCGTGTAATTGCATCCACCAGCGACCGGTTCTTTTACTTTGCAAAAACACTGTTTGCACTTCGGCAAAAGCCATCGTAAACTCGTTAAACTCGCTTCGGTTGGCAAGCGATGCTTCTTGTTTGCCTCTATTCACACCATCCATAATATACCATAACATATGCGCAATTTGCTTGGCAGTCATTTGATGTACGTCCTGTTCTGGCATATAACCATAAATACCAATGGTGTTACAGGTATGGCTCATGCCGGCGTATTGTGTTAATGTACAGGCTTCTTCGCCATTAAAACCATTGGGTGATAAATGATTTGCAGGGGCATGTGCATGTTGAATAGCCGCTATGTCAAATGAAAATAAATGTGAGTTACGGATAGCAGGTTCCATTTCAGAAATATCTTCTTTGACCTTTCCTAAACGGTAGCAATCAAATCTAAATTTATCAATGGTTTCAAGCATTTGCGGATGCATAAAATAACTTTGAAACCCAATATGATTATAGTGTTTTAAATGATTGGGCATACCAGTAAATAACTCTACTAAAAAATTATCAGCAGGTAATACGCTCTCCATATCCATATCAATGCGCGCATCCACACACACCGCATCAATGATTTTATTTTCGTTAACATAAGACTGATACTGCGCCAAAGTAACATCGTGAGAGCCACCTAAAATCACTACTTTTTTACCAGAAGCCGTAAGTTCATTAATAACCATGCGAAGTGCTGCATAGCTATCTTGTAAGGTTGCGCCACATTTAACATTACCAATATCTGCTACGGTAACAGCAGTATGCCAGTGGTACAAATTATAAAATGCCAGTCTAATGGCATCTGGCGCATCAGTGCTCGTATATTCAATACCAGCACCACGCATTTCACCACAACCCACTAACACAATGTCTGCTTTTTCTAGATCTGGAAATACTTGATCGTACACAGCAATATGCGTTCCTAATTGTGTGTCTTTAAAGCCTTCATCCTGGGTTAATTGAGCAATATTAACGGGCTCCAGAAAATCAACCACAGAATCTAAAGAGGAACTTGACATAGCTAGTTATTTGTGCCTCTATAACGTGTAACCAGGCCTAAAATTGCGTCTGAATCTTAGATTTCTGTATACTTATAGCCTACACCCCTCACCGAATGAAAGTACTGAGGATGGCGACTGTCGGCTTCAAAATATTTCCTAAAACTTAGAATAAAATTATCGATGGTGCGGGTGGTTGGATATACTTGATAGCCCCACACCACTTGTAGTATTTTTTCACGCGTAACTACTTCACCTTTGTTTTCGATGAGCAGCTTTAAAAGCATGACTTCTTTTTTACTAAGCTCTACATTGTCACCATTATAACAAATAGCCGTTTGCGCCTTAAAATCGATGGTATTATTGCCAAATGCATAGGTATCTGCAATGGTGTTTTTATCTTGTATCCGCTTATTTTTATCAATGAGTTTTTCTACGCGTAGTAGTAATTCTTCGAGGTTAAAAGGCTTGGATAAATAATCATCGGCGCCTTTTTTTAATCCCATCACTCGGTCTGTACTTGCGTTTTTGGCACTTAGCATTAAAATGGGCACTTCGTTATTAGCAACACGCACAGCTTCGGTAACAGCAATGCCATCGAGCTCTGGAAGCATGATATCCATGATAATCAAATGAAAAAACTCGTTAGATATTTTTTTAAGCGCTACCGCTCCATCAAAAGCAGAGGTAACCTCATAACCTTCCATCTCTAAATTGAGTTTTAGGGTTTCGTGGAGGTTTTCCTCATCTTCTACTAATAATATGGAGGCTTTGGTAGTTGGCATTAGCTATTAAATGTAACAACAAAAATACTGCCTTGTGGTTTGTTATCTGTCACAGAAATGTTTGCATTATGATTTTCAGCAATTTTTTTGCACAAATAAAGCCCAAGGCCCGTTCCTTTAGTGTTACGGGTAGCTTCGGAGCCAATTCGGTAAAACTTTTCAAAAATTTTAAACTTTTCGGGATCGGGGATGCCTTTGCCGCCATCAATCACCTCAAGTTTAATATGTTTCCCATGCTGCGTCAGCGTCACTTTAATTTCAGTGTCCTGAGGCGCATATTTATGCGCATTTTCTAGAAGGTTGTTTGTAAGCATTTGAAGCAACAGTGTTTCACCATCTAAATAAAGTGTTGGCTCTATTTGTTCTGTCACTAAACGTGAAGGGTAATGCTGCTTAAAGGTATCGATACAGCCTTCCAATAAATCTGAAAAATTAATTTCGGTACGGTTTTCTTGATACGCTTTACCATCTAATTGAGACGCTAATAAAATATTATCACAAAGCATGTTTAAGCGGTTTGCTTCTTGGAGTGTGCTTGCAATCATTTTATCTTGCTGCGCTGGTTCTAGTTTTCTTTTTTGAAGCGTTTCTAGATTGAGTTGCGTTACCGCAATAGGCGTTTTTAATTCGTGGGTCACAGCCATCATAAAATTTTGCTGCTGCACAGAAGCCCTAATTTGTCTGCGTGTAGCTCTATACACATAAACAGCACCCACTAAAATCAGTGCTAAAAAAGTGAGACCTTCAGCTATGTATTGAACCCTTTTTCGAGACTGCATTTTTAATAACTCAGCCGCCGTTTGCCTAGGCATAATAGACTGAGCCTGCGTTCCCGTGATTTGCTGTAACTGAACAGCAACAAGCGTGTCGTTTTGTTTTACGAGTGCAATAAACCACCACACAAGCGCTGCAATCATATAAATAAGAAGCGCCCAATACACGACTTTAACGGCAGTGAGTTTTCGATTGATTTTTGGGCTAAAATTTTTCATGCTTAGGGCAATGCTTTTTCAACGCGAATACCTGCACTTAACACGGCAGCAAGTGGTTCGTCACGCATCGCTTGTGCAATAGTAAACTGATAAAGACCTGCTTTTAATGCAACAGGTGCTTTTGTAATTTTAATTCTACTATCAAAAATATCATCCATGCCTGCACCCAACCAACCATTAGCGTTGTCGGCGAGCTTTAAATTTACAAGTTGAGTTTGTTTGGTGCTCTTTGGAGATTGCGTAGTAATGTTTACCCAAATATTATTGTACCTGTAAGCATCCGTATGCCTAATAACAAAATAAATATGATAAGGTGCGGTGGTGTCTTTTACTTCAAATGAAAATGTAGGTTGTTTGGATACATGCCACTCATTTTTTGGAAAACTTTCGAACTTTTCAAATACATCGATGGTATTGCATGAAAAAACTACCGCGCAACAAAGAATACAGGTTGTTAAAAGTCCTAAAAAGCTATATTTTTTCACCGATCTATTTTATATAAAATTACAGACTTGTACACACAAATCTTACAAAACGTTTAATATTTGTTCCTTGGCTTTTTCTAGTTCATCTTTCATTAAAATCACCAATTGCTGTATTTCTACATCGTTGGCTTTAGATCCAGTGGTATTGATTTCACGGCCAAATTCTTGTAAAATAAAAGAAAGCTTTTTACCCTTGCTCAATTCTTTTTCGTCTAAAATGGACCTAAAATAAGCGCAGTGGTTGTTTAAACGTACTTGCTCTTCGCTGATATCAATTTTTTCGATGTAATATATGAGCTCTTGCTCTAAACGGTTGCTATCATAATTTTCTTTGCCTACCTGCTCTTCTAATAGTTTAACAAGGCCTTCTTTGATTTTGATACGGCGTTTGGGCGCTAATACCGTAAGCGCTTCTTGGTGCTTTTCAATGTTACCAACACGTAATAATAAATCTGCCTCTAAAGACAAGCCTTCATTTTTACGATGTTCGTTTAATTGATAAATGGCTTCTTTTAATACTTTTTGAAAACCTTCCCAATCGGTGTCAGATAAGGTATCAGAGGAAGCGGTAATCACTTCTGGTAATTTTAATAAAGTACTTAACAGATCGCCCTGCGGAAGTCCTAGTTCTTGAGCTAGGGCTGCCACTGGTTCGTAATAAGATTTTGCTAAATCAGTATTGATAGAAACAGGTTTTCCCGTTCCATTTTGTTTGATGGTAATAAAACATTCTACACTTCCTCTTTGCAACCCTTCGTTGAGCATGTTTCTAATTTCAAACTCAAATGGTTTTAATAAAGCAGGAATATTTATACGAAGATCAAACTGCTTGCCATTTAACGAACGCACTTCTACTAAAAAAGTTTTGTCGCCAATGGTTTGTTCGGCTCTGCCGTATCCAGTCATGGAATATAACATAATAACAATTTATTTTTTAAAAATCGATGCCCACCCATTTCCGCTTACTCTGTTCGTATTTTTTAAAGTCAAACTTATAGAGCTTACCTGGCCTGTGTGGCACATCCTGCTCAATTTCATTGATATCAATTAAGAGCTTCATCGATGCAAACTTTTTTCTAAAGTTGCGTCGATCAAGTGTTAATCCTGAAATTGCTTCGTATAAGTTTTGCAGTTCACGTAGTGAAAACTTTTCGGGCAACAAATTAAATCCAAGTGGATGTTCCTGAATTCTTTTTTGCAACCAGGCATGGCAAGCATCTACAATTTCTTTATGGTCAAATGCCATTTCTTGTAAGTCTTCTACACTATGCCAGTGCAGTTCATTGGCTGTAATAGCAAGTGCATGGTGGTTGATATTTAAAAGCGAGCAATAAGCAACTGTTATAACCCGTCCACCAGGGTGACGCGTTGGGTTGCCAAATGTTTTTACTTGATCGAGGTATACATCTTTCATGCCGGTTCTTTCCTGAAGCACACGGTACGCTGCGTCGTCTAATTCTTCATTGTCTTTGACCATGTCACCAAGAAGTGAAAACTTTCCTTTATAAATAGCTAAGTCACTTTTAATGAGAAGTACTTTTAGCTTATTTTCTTCAAAACCAAATATCACACAATCCACCGTTAATGGCACTTTAGGGTAGGAAACCACTAATTGAACCGCATCATTAACCTGCTCGTTATTGCTTATTTTGTGTGATTTATTTGTGCTCATAGGGTAAAGTACAAGGGCTGTCCCTTTTTTGTGGTTAGGCAATATACAAAGTTTAGGAATAGTGTATATAAATCGTTTCAAACCATAGGTAACTAGACACGTAAACATTAACTTTACCCCTGCAAATACGCCCTATGTTTACACCCGAAAACTTGCGCATTTTACAGGCTTTAACGAGCCAATTATTAGCTGGCTTAACTAGCAATCGATTAGAATTTAGTGAGCGTGACATGATGGATTTACAGCAGGTTTTACGTTTTCATGAATACCGCTACTACGTTTTAAATGAACCCCTTATTAGTGATGGTGAATATGATCGTTTATTTAAAGCACTAGAAGCCTGCGAGCAAAAAAATCCTAGTAAAATAACGCCCGATTCTCCAACACAACGCGTGGGCAGTAGTTTAAATGGGCAGTTTGAAACCGTGGCGCATTTGGTACCCATGCTTAGTTTGGATAATAGTTACAATGAAGTCGATTTAATTGATTTTGACCGAAAAGCAAAAGGACTTGTAGGGCTTGATAGCATTGATTATTCGATAGAACCAAAATTTGATGGGGCTAGTATTTCATTGATTTATGAAAACAACCAGTTGGTACGTGCCGCCACAAGAGGCGATGGTGTTGCGGGTGATGATATCACACAAAATATAAAACAAATTAAATCCATTCCATTAAGTGCAAACTTTGCATTGTATGGATTACAAACGGTAGAAATTAGAGGCGAGGTAATTATGAATAAAAAAGCATTTGATGGTTTTAATGCCACACTTGCTGCCTCCAATTTACCACCCCTTGCTAATCCGCGCAACGCTGCGGCTGGCGCGCTTCGAATGAAGGATCCCCGTGAAGTTGCACAAAGAAATTTAGACGCATTTTTATACCATATCAGTTACTATACAAAACTTGATAATACAGCTACGCTTCATCCAGCATTAACCACGCATAGTGGCATGCTTGATATGCTTTGGGACCTAGGCTTTAGATCGCCTAAAAAAGAAAAGAAAGCAGTAACAAATATTGACGCAGTGGTAGATTATTGTTTGTCTTTTGAAGCAGGTAGAGACAATCTGCCATACGAAATTGACGGTATGGTTATTAAGGTAGACAACATTGCGCTTCAAGAAAAAATGGGTATGACCTCTCACCATCCAAGGTGGGCCATTGCCTTTAAGTTTAAAGCGAGACAAGCTTCTACAAAGCTTACCAGTGTTGAGTTTCAGGTGGGTCGTACGGGCGCCGTTACGCCAGTGGCTAAACTACAACCTGTAAGTGTAGGTGGAGTAACCGTGTCTAGCATATCGGTGCATAACGAAGAATATATTAAAGAAAAAGATTTAAAAATTGGAGACACTGTTTTAATTGAGAGAGCCGGCGACGTGATTCCTCAAATTGTAAAATCCTTAGCTGAATTAAGAGACGGAAGCGAACAGTCCATTGTTTTTCCAACACATTGCCCTGCTTGCAATGCGCCACTCAGTAAAGAAGAAACAGAAGCCGTTTGGCGGTGCAATAGCAATACTTGTGAAGCGCAAGTGGTAGAAAAAATAATTCACTTTGTATCTAAAGATGCACTTGATATTAAAAGTTTTGGCGAAGCCAATGTGCGCAAGTTTTATGAGTTAGGACTTATTACCGATGTACCTAGTATTTACAGTTTAGATTTTGAACGCATTGGAGTGCTAGAAGGTTTTGGCAAAAAAAGTATAGATAATTTACAAGCAGCTCTAGAAGCTTCAAAAAAACAACCCCTCTACCGTTTAATTTATGGTTTAGGTATTCGGTTTATTGGAGAAACAACGGCTAAAACCTTAGCCAACGCTGTTGATCATTTATTAGATTTTACGACAAAAACAGAAGCCGATTTGTTAGCCCTCGAAGACGTGGGCGTTAAAGTAGCAAAAAGTATTGTAGACTTTTTTGGTGACGCGCAAAATACCCGCCTCTTACAAAAGCTTGAAGCCCTTGGTTTAGATTTAAAAAATCAGAAAAAAGCAGCGCCTGTAGGTAGTACATTATCCGGTCAAACATTTTTATTTACTGGTACGCTCCCAACCCTCAAACGCAGTGCTGCAGAGCAAATGGCCGCCGACCTAGGCGGCATTATTGCAAGCGGTGTAAGTAGTAAATTAAATTATTTAATAGTGGGCGAAGACGCGGGTAGTAAATTAGAAAAAGCTAAAAAAATAAATACGATTCATATTATTTCAGAAGCTGAATTTATTCAACTAATTGAATCTTCAAAAAAATAATCATGCTTGCACCCACCACTTTGCAGTTTTTAAAAGGACTCGATAAAAACAACAATAAAGCGTGGTTTGATGCACACCGTAAACAGTATGATGCAGCAAAATTAAATTTTGCAGCACTCACACAGCAAGTAATCACGCAGTTTGGTAAAAAAGAACCTACTATTGCATTACTCCAACCTAAAGAATGTGTGTTTAGAATCAATAGAGATGTACGCTTTAGTAAAAACAAAGCACCTTATAAAAACAATATGGGCGCCAGCATAAAAGCGGGCGGAAAAAAATCTTTACTGGCAGGCTACTATATTCATTTGGAGCCAGGCGGTAAAAGCTTTGTGGGCGGTGGACTCTATATGCCAGATGCAGCTATTGTTGGAAAAATAAGACAGGAAATTGATTATAATTATACGGCGTTTTTACGCATCGTTGAAAATAAAAAATTTATAGCGCAGTATGGTGGACTTGATTTTTCGGAAGGATTAAGTTTGGTAAGAGAGCCTAAGGGTTATGAAAAAGAAAACCCCGCTATTAAGTACCTGAAATTAAAAAGTTGGATTGCAACGGCTCCGCTTAGCGATACTGCGTTACAAGATAAAAACCTTGCAACGCAGCTCACAAAAGCGTTTGAATATTTACAACCACTGATTTCATTTTTAAATGAAGCCCTTGAGGCCTAAGCTTAACCAGCTAACCTTAAGAGGCTAAAATACCCACGCTAGTAAGGTATTCGGCGATTTGCACTGCATTGGTAGCAGCACCTTTACGTAGGTTATCACTCACCACCCACATGTTTAATGTTTTAGGTTGTGTTTCGTCTCTACGCAATCTTCCAACAAATACTTCATCTTTTTCATGTGCCCATAATGGCATTGGATAAAGTTGTTCATTGTCATTTTGTTGCACCACAACACCTGGCGCTGCTGCAAGTAAAGCGGTTACCTCTGCTAAATCATATTCATTTTCAAACTCAACATTCACGCTCTCGCTATGACCACCTACTACCGGAATACGCACCGTGGTAGCCGTTACTTTAATGGTATCGTCTTGCATAATTTTGCAAGTCTCTTTTACCATTTTCATTTCTTCTTTGGTATAACCATTGTCTAAAAAAACATCGATTTGTGGAATTACGTTTAAATCGATCTGGTATTTATACGCCATCTCCCCTTCCTTGCCTGAGCGCTCATTAAAGAGTTGATCTACCGCTTGCTTACCTGTACCCGTAACACTTTGGTAAGTACTTACTACTACACGCTTAATTTTATATTTAGTATGTAATGGTTGTAAGGCCACCACCATTTGAATGGTAGAACAATTGGGGTTTGCAATGATATAATCATCCGCTGTTAACACAGACGCATTTACTTCTGGCACTACTAATTTTTTAGTAGGATCCATACGCCACGCCGAAGAGTTATCAATTACGCGAATGCCAGCAGCTGCATATTTAGGTGCCCACTCTAGTGAAGTACTTCCTCCAGCAGAAAAAATAGCAACAGCAGGTTTGGCGGCGATACCATCTTCCATACTTACCACTTTATACGCTTTCCCTTTAAACTGAACTTCTTTACCAACAGATCTTTCTGATGCTACCGGTACGATTTCAGTGACAGGAAAATTACGTTCGGCAAGTACTTGTAACATTTTTGTACCTACCAGGCCAGTTGCCCCTACGACTGCTACTTTCATTTTTTTAGTTTTTGTTTCTTATGGTTTAAAAAAAGAGGCCCTCCCATTTGGGAAGGCCTCTTGCGTATGTTTATACATTACAAAACGAAGCACCTCCCTGGTTAGAGTGGTTTTTGGATACGTTTTGTATGTTTCGATGTTCTCATGTTCGGATGTAAAATTAGGGGCATTTGAATACAACGCCAAAATATTTTAAGCGTTATTAAACGACGAGCTTGATATCAAAGTTTACTAGGTCTACAAATTCAGCTATACGATCGCTAATATCCGCTTTGCTAATTTCTCTCAAACGCTCGGTACCAAATTTTTCTACACAATAAGAAGCCATGGCAGAACCTACTATAATAGCGGTTTTCATATTTTCAAAAGAAATGTCTTTGGTGCGAACAATATGCCCAATAAAGCCACCCGCAAAGGTATCACCAGCACCTGTTGGATCAAAAACTTCTTCTAATGGAAGTGCAGGTGCAAAAAACACCTGGTCTTCATGGAATAAAAGTGCGCCGTGTTCACCTTTTTTAATCACTAAATATTTAGGACCCATGCCCATAATTTTTTTAGCTGCTTTTACAAGACTATACTCTCCAGTTAATTGACGGGCTTCACTATCATTGACCATTAATACATCAACAAGGCTGATGGTATGTAATAAATCATCCATCATAATTTCCATCCAAAAGTTCATGGTATCCATGACAATTAGCTTTGGACGGTTTTTTAATTGCTTGATCACGCTGCTTTGAACACTAGGCACTAAATTACCGAGCATCAAAAATTCGCAGTCCTGAAAACTATCTGGCACAACAGGTACAAAATTTTCCAACACGTTTAATTGTGTTTCGAGGGTATCACGTGAATTCATATCCATGTGGTAACGACCACTCCAGAAAAATGTTTTTTCGTCTTTTTTTATTTGAACACCTTCTAAATCTACCCCACGAGCAGTTAACGCAGCAAGTTCCGATTCTGGAAAATCGCCACCCACCACAGAAATTTGTTTTACAGGTGTAAAATTGGAAGCACACCAGGCAATATAAGTACCCGCACCACCAATAATTCTATCACTTTTTCCAAAAGGTGTTTCGATTGCATCAAAGGCCATCGAACCTACTACTACTAAAGACATATTCTTTGATTTATTACGGGTGCGAAAATAGGTTATTTAGGTGCAAAAGGGGGTAAAACACAATATTTTGAGGCTAAATTGTAAAAACTAACATAAAAAACAAATAACTTAGCATAAACCGCTAACATACGTTAGCGAAAATACTCCCCTATGGCAAGAATTAAAACTGAGAAAAACACTTCTCGCAAGGACGTAATCGTTAGTAAAGCAGCTGTTTTATTTAGAGAAAAAGGCTTTAAAGCAGCAAGCATGCGTGACCTAGCCGAATCGGTGGGTGTAGAAGCAGCCAGCTTGTACAATCATATTAAATCTAAAACTGAGCTCCTACACGAGCTATGTTTTAGCGTTGCCAACCGTTTTTTACAAAAGCTCGACGAAATAGAATCGGAACAAATTCCTGCTATTCAAAAAATTGAAAAAATACTTCGCTTCCATATTGTTGAAATGGTCAATAATTATGAAGAAGTGTATGTTAGTGATAGAGAGTGGAAACATCTGAATGATCCTTACTTATCTAATTTTCAAAACCAGCGCCGCATTTATCGCAAACGCCTTGCTGCCATTATTGAAGCTGGTATTAAAAACAAAGAAATCAAACCCATTGATGCTGCAACAGCGGTGCTCATTTTATTACACGCCATCAGTGGTATTGAAAGCTGGCACCGTTCTAAACAAAAAATTACCGCAGCTGCACTAGAAGAAAATATGGTAACCATTTTAGTAGGTGGGTTAACCGTATAACCTTGTACCTTTGCACTCTAACAAAATACGTGTTGCACGAAAATAGTGTCTGAAAGAAATAATTTTATTGACTACATCCGAATTTTTTGCCGCAGTGGCCATGGTGGCGCTGGTGCTAGACACCTTATGCGCAATAAACTTACTGCAAAAGGTGGACCCGATGGTGGTGACGGTGGCAGAGGTGGCCATATCATTTTAAAAGGAAACGCACAACTTTGGACCCTACTGCATATGCGTTATTTTAAAAACGTTTTAGCAGAAAATGGTGAAGGTGGAAGTAAAAATAATTGCACCGGTCATGATGGAAAAGATATCATATTAGAAGTTCCATTAGGTACACTAGCAAAAGATGAAGAAACAGGCAATGTAGAAGCTGAAATTTTATACGACGGTCAGGAAATTATTTGGTTAAAAGGCGGAAGAGGTGGACTGGGTAATAGCAATTTTGCAACCCCTACCAACCAAGTACCAGACCATGCACAACCTGGAGAAGAAGGCACGGAAGGTTATAAATATTTAGAATTAAAAGTACTAGCCGATGTAGGACTTGTTGGATTTCCAAACGCTGGAAAATCAACTTTACTATCTTCTATAACAGCAGCTACGCCTAAAATTGCCAATTACGCATTTACCACGTTAACGCCACAACTTGGCATGGTAGAATATAGAGATTCACGCTCTTTTTGTATTGCGGATTTACCTGGTATTATTGAAGGTGCCGCAGAAGGAAAAGGCCTAGGGCACCGGTTTTTACGTCATATTGAGCGTAACGCCATTTTACTATTTATGATCCCCGCCGATAGCGACGATCATAAAAAAGAATTTGACATTTTACGTAACGAATTAGAACAGTACAACCCCGACATGCTTCAAAAAGATTTTATCATAGCCATTTCTAAATCGGATATGCTTGATGATGAATTAAAAGAAGCGATTGCAAAAGAACTTCCAAAAAATGTACCACACGTATTTATATCTTCTGTGACCAATACAGGATTAAGTGCGCTGAAAGATTTATTGTGGGATACGCTTAATAAATAATTTTGCGAAAATTTTTTGCACAAAAAAAGGCCTCCGCAAGCGGAGGCCTTTTTAGTATAAGACTGTTGAGTTTTACCCGTTAGATCTTGATGCGTTTTTACGATCATTTTCATCTAAATGCGTTTTACGCATTCTTACAGATTTAGGTGTTACTTCGATACACTCATCTTGTTGAATGTACTCCATACACTCTTCTAGGGTGAACTGGGTTTTTGGTGTAATTCGAACGCTATCATCAGATCCACTTGCGCGGTGGTTGGTTAGCTTTTTCATTTCCACAGCATTGATATTTAAATCACCTGGCTTAATGTGTTCAGCTAATATTTGTCCTACGTAAACTTCGTCTCCTGGCTCGATAAAGAAACGTCCTCTATCTTGTAACTTATCAATAGAATAAGCAGTAGTTGTTCCGCCAAACTTAGCAATAAGCACACCATTGTTACGGCCAGGAATAGGTCCTTTCCAAGGCTTGTACTCATTAAAGCGGTGCGCCATTACAGCTTCACCAGCAGTTTGGGTTAACATTTGTGAACGAAGTCCAATGAGGCCTCTAGAAGGAATATCAAACTCTAAGTGTTGCATTTCTCCTTTAGATTCCATCACTAACATTTCACCTTTTTTCTGTGTCACTAAATCAATGGCTTTACCACTAAATTCAGAAGGCACATCCACTACCAATATTTCAAAAGGTTCGTGTTTTTTGCCGTCGATATCTTTTACAAGCACCTGCGGATTTCCCACGGTTAATTCATATCCTTCTCTACGCATGGTTTCTACAAGTACGCCTAAGTGTAAAATACCACGGCCATATACTAAAAAGCTATCAGCACTATCTGTTTCTTCTACACGAAGTGCTAAGTTTTTTTCTGTTTCTTTCATGAGACGGTCACGAATGTGTCGAGAAGTAACAAACTTACCTTCTTTACCAAAGAATGGCGAGTTGTTGATACTAAATGTCATACTCATGGTAGGCTCGTCTACACTAATAATTGGTAAAGCCTCAGGCGTTTCAGGATCAGCAATGGTATCACCAATGTTAAACTCTTCAAGTCCAACAACAGCGCATAAATCACCAGAAACAACTTCCGTTACTTTACGCTTACCCATTCCTTCAAACACATATAACTCTTTCACTTTACTTTTCTTGATAGAACCGTCAGCCTGCAATAGCACTACATTTTGACCTTCTTTAATCACACCACGCTCTACTTTTCCAATGGCAATACGACCTAAGAAAGTTGAATAGTCTAAAGAAGTAATTTGCATTTGTGTAGCACCTGTTTTTGCATCAGGTGGTGGTACAAATTTTAAGATACCATCAAGTAATGGATCAATATTTTCGCAAGGCGTTAAGCTATCATTGAACCAACCATTTTTTCCGCTACCATAAAATGTAGGGAAATCTAATTGCTCTTCGGTAGCATCTAGGTTAAAGAATAACTCAAATACAGCGTCATGCACTTCGTCAGGACGACAGTTTGGTTTATCTACCTTATTGATAATTACAATGGGCTTTAAGTTTAATTGTAAAGCTTTTTGTAATACAAATCTTGTTTGAGGCATTGGGCCTTCAAAAGCATCTACTAACAAGCAAACGCCATCAGCCATTTTTAATACACGTTCTACTTCACCACCAAAATCCGAGTGACCTGGAGTGTCAATAACGTTAATTTTTACGCCCTTATAAGTTACGGATGCATTTTTACTTAAGATGGTGATACCACGCTCACGTTCTAGCTCATTGCTATCCATGATAAGTTCACCTGTTTCTTGATTGTCTCTGAACACCTTTGTTGCGTGTAAAATTTTATCAACCAACGTAGTTTTACCGTGGTCAACGTGCGCAATAATGGCGATGTTTCTTATTTCCATGTGCTTTTTTAAGGCTGCAAAGGTAAGGATTATAAGCTTAGAAACCCTATAAAAGCAAAGGATGGGCTAGAATGCCAATAATTAACGCTTAGTTTACCCTAATATCAGGCTAAAACAAGATATTTACGCCTATAAATTTGCCTATGAAACGTTCACTCAAGATTATAGCAGCACTATTTGCCCTGCTTGCTATTGTATATTTTTTAGGCCCTAAGCCTGCGGCTCCCATTTATAACAATAACTTAATACAAGTACCCTCAGATCCAGCAGCACTGGAAACATTTATAAGTTCTAAAGAAGCGGCTCATAAAGTAAAACCTGACAACGAAGCGCGTATAGTTTGGGCCAATGATAGCACCAAAGCAAAAACACCCTACGTGATTGTGTATTTGCATGGCTTTAGCGCTAGTCAGGAAGAAGGGAACCCAGTACACAAAAATATTGCGAAACAGTATGGTTGCAATATGTACCTCGCAAGATTATCGGAACATGGCATTGATACTATTGATCCGCTTGTGAATATGACCGCCACTAGTTTGTGGGAATCTGCAAAGGAAGCGTATGCGATTGGTAAACAATTAGGCGATAAAGTAATTTTAATGGGAACGTCTACAGGCGGAACCGTTGCACTTGAACTCGCATCTAATTTTGAAGATGTGGCCGGGCTCGTTTTATATTCTCCAAATATTGCCATCAATAATCCAAGTGCATTTTTAAGTAACAACCCTTGGGGTTTAGAAATTGCTAGAATGGTCATTGGCGGAAATGAAAATATCATTAAAAACAAACCTGACAATTACAAAAAATATTGGAATGATCATTATAGATTAGAGGCCGTGGTTGAATTACAAGAATTATTAGAAACCACTATGATTCCAAGTCATTTTACTAAAATTAAATGTCCGCTATTAACGCTCTATTATTTCAAGGACGAAAAAAATCAGGACCCTGTAGTAAAAGTTTCGGCGATGAAAGAAATGTTTGATGCGGTTGCTACGCCTCCCAATTTAAAAAGGATGGTTCCAATACCAGAAGCGGGTAATCACGTACTTGCCTCTCCTATTCAGTCTAATGATATTGTAAGTGTAGAAAAAGAAACTGCTTTATTTTTGGAACAAATAATACAACTAAAAAAAGTGATACATGCTAAGTAGTAAAATTGCTGGGATTGGAAAATATTTGCCTTCTAATGTAGTCACCAATCAAGACCTCACTGCCTATATGGAAACCAGTGACGAATGGATTGTGGAAAGGACCGGTATTAAAGAAAGAAGATACGCACACCGCACCGACGAAACCACCACTACTATGGCAGTGGAAGCTGCAAAAATTGCCATCGAAAGAGCGGGCACTACGGCTGCAGAAATTGACTTTATTGTGTTTGCGACACTCTCTCCAGATTATTATTTTCCGGGCTGTGGTGTACTGGTGCAAAGAGCCATGGGTATGAAAGAAATTGGCGCACTAGATATTAGAAACCAGTGTAGTGGATTTGTATATGCACTAAGTGTTGCAGATCAGTTTATAAAAACGGGTATGTATAAGAACATTCTTGTTATTGGTAGTGAAAAGCATTCGTTTGGACTTGATTTTAGTACCAGAGGACGAAACGTTTCTGTGATTTTTGGCGATGGCGCTGGCGCCGTTGTGTTACAACCGGCAACGACTAATGGTCAGGGCATATTAAGTACGCACTTACACAGCGACGGCGAAGCTGCAGAAATATTAGCGATGTACAACCCTGGCACACACGCAAATTATTGGGGCGAATATGCAAATTTTGATACCGCGGAAGTTGGACAAATGTTTATGAGCCACAATATGATTGATAGTGCTCAAAATTTTCCATTTATGGACGGACCCTCGGTATTTAAAAAAGCCATTGTAAAATTTCCGGAAGTCATACTAGAAGCCTTACAAAATAATGGGTACACGTCATCCGATTTAAATATGCTTATACCGCATCAGGCCAATTTGCGGATTGCACAATTTGTACAACAAAAATTAGGCCTTAGGGATGATCAGGTATACAATAATATTATGCAGTATGGCAATACAACAGCAGCTTCTGTTCCTATCGCACTATGCGAAGCGTATGAAAATAATTTAATTAAAGAAGGTGACCTTGTTTGTTTAGCAGCATTTGGAAGTGGATTTACTTGGGCTAGTGCGCTTATTAAATGGTAAACTTAATGGACCGCAATATTTTATTTTTAGTAAACCCTATTTCAGGCACGCGTACAAAAGAAAAAATCATTGCATTTATTTCAGAAAAATTAGATGCAGCCAATATTTTATTTAGTATCGATTACACAAATGCCACGGGGAATTACACGATACTTAAAGAACAAGTTGTAGCAAAACGCATCACCGATATTGTAATTGTTGGAGGGGACGGATCTGTTAACCAGGTGGTGCAAGCCTTTGCTGAACTAGGCTTGCGATTTGGAATATTACCAGTTGGCTCTGGGAATGGACTCGCCAGAGCGGCAGGTATTCCAACAAAAATAAAAAGAGCTTTACAAGTTATTATTGAAGGGAACACCATGCCCGTGGATGCTTTTACCATCAATGATACATTCTCTTGTATGCTAAGTGGACTTGGTTTTGACGCTCAAATTGCCCATAATTTTGCACGAAAAGCAAAACGCGGCTTGTTCAATTACACCAAAGAAAGTTTGCTTCATTTTTTTAAAGCACAACCATACGGTTTTGAAATAAAACTACCTGAGTTTAGTTTTTTTACGGATGCTTTTTTAATTAGTATCGCTAACAGCAATCAATTTGGAAACAATGTTACCATTGCGCCGCAGGCAAAACTAAATGACGGATTACTCGATGTTATTGTGGTACAAAAAATGCATAAAGTAAAACTACCCTACGCCATTTTAAAACAATTAAGTGGTAACAATAAAATGCAGCAGCTTGTGGAGGATATGGAGCATAAAAACATTGTATACTTTCAGACGCCTAGCTTAGAAATTAGCAACACACAATTAGCCCCCTTACATATTGATGGAGAAGCAGTAGCTAGCGCGCAGCATTTATCGGTAAAAGTATTGCCTAATTATTTTAATTTGTTTGTTCCCGCATCACGTAATAAGTAGCCACCAAACTTAATAGCAAACTCATACCCACCAATTGGTGTATTTGCGCCATCCATTCAAAAATACCCCATACACCAGGTATAATACTGCGCGCATACAAAAGGCTTGCAATACCTAATAATACCTGTAATAACACCAGTAGCAATGGGAATATTTTAATGCGGTTAAAAAACGAACTTCCATTAATCTGATACAATTTTACCGTCCAGTAAATCACTAGCACCAATAAAACATAAGCGATACCGCGGTGCATAAAGTGTACGAGTATCTTGTTTTCTATAAAGTTTAAAAGAAAAACAGGATCAGAAAATAAATTTTGAGGCAAATAATCACCATTGATGGTTGGCCAAGTTGGTGCTACCATGGCTGCTTTGTGGCCCGCCATAAGGGCACCATACATGAGTTGTAGCACAAGCAGGGCAAGTATTGCTACATTGAGTGTTTTGGCTTTTTGAACAGCCTGGTGCATGCCAGCTTGAATTTGAAGTGCCGTTTTGGGCACACTCAGTTGCAGTGCAAACCAAAATGTATAAGAGAGTAAGCCTAGTGCAAAAATAAAATGTAGGGCGAGGCGCGTGGGCTTTACATATACTGCGTCACCTTGCAGTCCACTCGCTACCATTATCCAACCAATAGCGCCTTGCATGATCCCTAAAAAAAATAATATCACCAGTGGCTTAATCATTTCTTTTTTAAAATGCTTGGCCACCAAAAACCAAATAAACCCGCCCGCAAAAACAAGACCAATGATGCGGGCCCATAAACGGTGAAACCATTCCCAGAAAAAAATGTATTTGAAATTTTGTAAGTCAAATTCGTAATTGAGTAGCTGAAACTGTGGGGTTTGTTTGTATTTCGCAAACTCGTTTAACCATGCCTGCTCAGAAAGTGGTGGTAAAGCTCCCGTTATCACTTCCCATTCGGTAATAGAAAGGCCACTGCCCGTTAAGCGTGTAACACCACCAAGCACAAATTGAATAATGGTCATAACAACACCCACTAAAAGCCAGGTTGCTACTAACTTGTTGGACCGATTTGCAGTATTCATACCCACAAAGGTATGATTTAGATGCATCTTATTTTTTACCTAATTTGCATCAAATTGTTGAACCCCAACAGGATGCTAGAACTAAATTATCAAACAACGCTATTAGAGGCAGGGCTTGATGAAGCAGGCAGGGGTTGTTATGCGGGTCCTGTATTTGCAGCAGCTGTTATTTTACCCGCTAACTTTTATCATCCACTATTAAATGATAGTAAAAAACTAACTAAAAAAAATAGAGCGGTCTTAAAACCCATCATCGAGAAAGAAGCTATTGCATGGGCAGTTGCAAGTGTCTCACACACAGAAATTGATGAGATCAATATTTTACAAGCATCGATTAAAGCCATGCACTTAGCAGTTGCAGCACTCAAAAAAAAGCCCAAATATTTAATTGTAGACGGCAACCGTTTTAAGCCCTATAAAAATATTCCACACACTTGCATTGTAAAAGGAGATGGTAAATATGCATCTATTGCAGCAGCCAGTATTTTAGCAAAAACACATAGAGATGCTTATGTAGAAACGCTACATAAAGCCTATCCGATGTATGGTTGGAATAAAAATAAAGGATACGGAACGGCTGTACACCGCGCGGCTATTGAAGTTCACGGCTTATGCGAACATCATAGAAAAAGTTTTGCTATCCTTCCCACACCCCCGCCCCTTCTCTAATAACGGTATAATCATCGGTGGTGCAATCAACAATTGTAGAAGGAATCATGCCACCTATACCGCCATCAATTACAATGTCAACTAGGTTTTCAAAGTTTTCATGAATCACATAAGGATCGGTGTAGTCTTCTACCATCTCACCAGGTAAAGACGCGGACAATATTGGATGTTCAAGCGCCGCAACAATGGCACTCGCAATTTGATTGTCAGGAATACGAAGTCCGATGGTGTTTTTTTTGTTTTGCAAAAGCTTGGGTACCTGCTTACTCGCTGGCAAAATAAAAGTGAATGGACCCGGTAAATAATTTTTTAAATGCCTATATAGCGGCGTTGAAATAGACTTGGCGTATTTACTTAATTCGGAAAGGTCAGCGCAAACAAAACTAAGTTGCGCTTTGGCTGGATCTACCCCTTTTATTTGTGCAATTTTTTCGATGGCTTTAGGCTGGAAAATATCACAACCTAAACCGTATATGGTATCGGTAGGATACGCAATGATACCGCCACTTTTAAGGCAGTCTACTACAGTAGCAATATGTCGAGGATTGGGGTTGTTAGGGTGTATTTCTAATAACATATTATAGAATCTCCCACACTTCGCGGCCACGTAGCATTTTATCCAAATCGCCTTTCCCTTTTGTAGCAATGACTTCTTCAATTTGCATAGCCATTACGTCTTCGTAACAAGCTCTATCTGTTTCAAAGAAAACACCAAAAGGTCTTGGAAAATGTCCGTCCGGTTTAGTAGGCGAATCAAATAAACGTACCAGCACTTGTGCTTTATAAAAATCTCTTTCGTCGTGGATCCATAAATCATCGGTACTCGCACCTTCACCAAGTTCTACAACAACAGGTTTAAGTCCATCAAATTTGATGCCCTTGTCTGCGTTGGCACCAAAAATTAATGGCTTGCCTTGTTCTAAAAATAAAGCTTCTTCCTGCTTGGTTGCTTTTTCTGTAAATATTTCGAAAGCCCCATCGTTAAAGATGTTGCAGTTCTGGTAAATTTCTAAAAATGATGCGCCTCTGTGCTGGTGTGAACGCGTAAGCATGGCTTGCAAATGCTTAGGGTCACGATCCATACTGCGCGCAATAAAACTAGCATCGGCGCCAAGCGCTAATGCAGCAGGATTGAATGGATGATCGATACTTCCGTAAGGCGTACTTTTTGTAATCTTATGTTCTTCTGAAGTAGGCGAATATTGTCCTTTTGTTAAACCATAAATTTGATTGTTAAACATCATAATGTTTACGTCAAAATTTCGGCGTAACAAATGAATGGTATGGTTACCGCCAATACTTAAACTATCACCATCTCCAGTAACAATCCAAACGCTTAACTCAGGTCTAGTAGCTTTTAAGCCACTAGCAATCGCAGTAGCACGTCCATGAATGGAGTGCATGCCAAACGTATTCATATAATAAGGAAAACGACTACTACATCCAATGCCGCTAATAATGACAATGTTTTCTTTGGGAACGCCAATATTGGGCATCACTTTTTGAACCTGTGCCAATATAGAATAATCGCCACAACCCGGACACCACCTAACTTCTTGGTCGGTAGCAAAATCTTTGGCGGTCAAAACAGGCGCTTGGACAGTAGTATCTATAGACATCTGGTGGTTATTTGATTGAATGGTCTCCAAAGGTCCGACTAAATTTAATACAGAAGGTAAAATTTTTACCCATTTACTAGGGCTTCCCAAAATTCGGCGCCCCTACGGGTATGTGGTATCACAATCGTACCCCCAACAATATTGGCTACAGCAAAAATTTCATACACTTCGTTTGTAGAAAGGCCCAGTTCATGACATTTTTGAAGATGATATTTGATACAATCATCACACCTGAGTACCATACTAGCCACTAGGCCAAGCATTTCCTTTGTTTTTTTGTCCAGCGCACCATCATCGTAGGTATTGGTGTCTAGGTTCCACAAACGTTTTAAAACGAGGTTGTCTTTGCTTAAAATGACATCATTCATTTTTTGACGATAGTCATTAAACTCCTGTATTGAATTGTCCATAAGCAAATGTATTAAAATTTATAACCATCATCTGCAATCAATTTGTCTGCAATTCTTCGACGAGACTCCTTGGTATTGTATGGGTCCACTTTGGTAAAACGTTTAAGGCCAATATGCATCATACGAAGTTCATCGCCATCCGCAAAACTATTGAGGGCATCTTTACCTGCTTTATTAATTTTATCGGCAGCATCATATAAATAAGTACGCATGATATCTGCTTGCAAGCTAGTAGATGCTTCCCCATTTTTTTGCGTAAGTTTCATGACACGAAGTAGTGCGCTCTCGGTATGAAAAACTTCGATAGCCATATCTGCAATATTCATTAACACTTCCTGCTCTTTTTCAAGTTGCATCATAAGCTTTTGCACGGCAGCACCCGCTACCATAAGTATTGCTTTTTTAAAGTTGGTAATGTATTTAAGTTCTTTTGCGAATGGCGCATCATCAGTATCACCAAAATCTGGAATACTCATCAGTTCTTTTTGAACCGCCATAGCTGGAGTCATTAAATCAAGCTTTCCTTTCATGGCGCGTTTTAAAACCATGTCTACGGTAAGCAAACGGTTAATTTCATTGGTACCTTCGTAAATACGGTTGATTCTACTATCACGGTAACCTTTTGAAATTTGATACTCATCACTAAATCCATTACCTCCATGAATTTGCACACCTTCATCTACAACAAAATCTAGCACTTCACTACCAAAAACTTTTAACATCGCACACTCAATAGCAAATTCTTCTGCGGCGCCTAATAAAGCTTGTGCAAATGTTTTTCCTTCTTGAAGTAATGCATGTTCTTTATCATCAATCCATTTTGCAGTTCGGTATAGCCCTGCTTCACACACCCACATTTTAATGGCCATCTCCGCCATTTTATGTTTGATGGCACCAAATTTTGCAATCGGTAATTTAAATTGTTCTCTAGTTTTTGCATACTGTACGCTAACCGTGGTTGCTCTTTTAGCGCCACCCAGTGTTGCCGCGCATAATTTTAAACGGCCAATATTTAACACGTTAAATGCAATGACATGCCCCTTGCCTATTTCGCCCAAAACGTTACCCACAGGCACTTTGCAGTCTTGAAAAGAGAGTTGAACAGTAGAAGATCCCTTGATGCCCATTTTATGTTCTTCGGGACCTTGTGTAAATCCTTCGGCACCTCTTTCTACAATAAAACCAGTAAATTTTTCACCATCGATTTTTGCAAAAACAGTATAAACGTCTGCAAAACCACCGTTGGTGATCCAACATTTTTGTCCATTTAAAATATAGTGCTGCCCATCAGCAGAAAGTACCGCTGTTGTTTTTGCACTGAGTGCATCGCTACCACTATTTGGCTCTGTTAAACCATACGCTCCTTTCCACTCGCCACTTGCTAGTTTAGGAATGTATTTTTGTTTTTGCTCTTCGGTACCAAAATATAAAATAGGAAGTGTACCAATACCAGTATGCGCAGCAATTGCTACAGAAAAAGAATAACCACCACCAAGCGCCTCATTAACAATGGTAGACGTAATAAAATCTTTGCCTAATCCACCATATGCTTCGGGACAAGAAGTAGACAAAAGCCCCTGCTCACCTGCTTTTTCCATGAGTGATGGCATTAAACCTGGCTCAAGTTTATCAATACGGTCTACAATAGGTAAAATTTCTGTGTCAATAAATTGATCACACATATCTTTTACCATTTGTTGTTCTTCATTAAATTCTTCTGGAATAAAAGTAGACGCTAACGTACTTTCTTTAATGATCCACTCACCACCTAATAACGGTTGTTGATTTGAAGTTTCCATATCTATATTTTTAAAAGACTTTTATAATAAATTATCGTACACTTTTTGAAATACTTGTTTAACTATTTCAATTTCGTTTTTATTAACGCCAATAAGCGCTTCATCCATGGTTTGATTGGCGAGCTCTATAGTTTTGTCTTGAAGTAATTTTGCAGACTCTGTTAAGCATACGAGATTAATGCGACGATCCTCTTTAGAAGGCATACGCTTTACTAATTTTTGCTTTTCGAGATTGTCAATCAGGCGTGTAATACTTGGCTTATCTCTAAATGTTCGGTTACACAATTCTTGCTGACTCAGACCGTCTTGCTTCCATAAATGATAGAGTACACTCCACTGCTCGATGGTAATTTCAAGACCGGCAAGTCTAAAGTTTTTTTGTAAACGGCGGGCCACAGCGGTAGACGCCATACCATTGATAACGCTGTATAATTCGCCTCTTTTAAATTGGTTGTTTGACATATAGTTAGTTATGCAACTATTTCAAAGTACGGCCGTTTTTTGCATAAAACCAAGAAAAAATTGGGAAATGAAGGGGCCGGCCTAACAAATAGCCCAATTATTGATTTTCTTTGTTACATGCCCTTTTTAACAGTAACCATTTGCCTACTTGCAGCCTACGGCGTATTGATGGCCTTGTATACAAGAGGGTACTGGAGCATGCGTGAGTTTGTGGCTGGGGGTAAAGCGCCCATATCTAAGTTTTCGGTTATCATTCCGGCCCGAAACGAAGCCTCCAATATAGAAGCCTGCATTGCAGGCATACTAGCACAAAACTACCCAGTCCATTTGTTTGAAATTATTGTGGTAGATGATTTTTCTGAAGATGATACTGCATTGGTTGTTTTAAAGATTGCACGACAACATAACAATGTTCGCTTACTACAATTAAAAGATTTTACAAATAATGAAAACCTAGTTGCGTATAAAAAAAGAGCCATAGAAATTGCGATTAACGAATCAACTGGTGATTGGATGGTAACTACAGACGCTGATTGCAGTGTTACTAGTAATTGGCTTGCTACTTATGATGCGTATATTCAAGAACACAACTACGTGATGGTGGCAGCACCTGTAGCCTACACAAACACAGGAAGTTTTTTATCTATTTTTCAAGTGTTAGATTTTATTAGTTTACAAGGCATTACCGCAGCAGCTGTTGCGTCAGGATCACATACACTTTGCAATGGCGCCAACTTGTGCTATTCAAAAAAAGCTTTTGAAAGCGTTGGTAAATTTAGCGGCATCGATCATTTACCTAGTGGCGATGACATGCTACTGATGCATAAAATGAAAAAACTATATCCAGGTAAAATTGGTTATGTATATGCGCAGGATGCAGTGGTTTCAACAGCCCCAAGCGCTACGCTGGGTTTGTTTATACAACAGCGGATACGCTGGGCTAGCAAGGCTTCCGGCTATCAAGACAAAATTATATTTTGGATACTACTACTCGTATACCTTGTTAATGCATCGCTACTGGTGTACCTACCCATTAATTTATTACAAACAGGAAATTTTAATAACTGGCTAATCTTAGTAGGCGCTAAAACACTGATTGAATTACCGTTCATGTATGCGTCCGCCCAGTTTTTTAAACAACAAAAATTACTCTGGTGGTTTGCATTTATGCAACCGTTTCATATGGTTTATACGGTAGTTGCAGGTTGGTTTGGTACCTTTGGTTCTTATAAATGGAAAGGCCGAACCGTAAGGCAACAACAAGAAGGAACATTTTTTAGAAAGCTTCGCCGCAATAAAGCAGCGAGTGTGTCACTATATATTGTAGCCGCTGCTTTTTTGATGGCGGTGTTTGCTTATTTTATTGCACCTGAACATTCGCCAAATGCCAACCGCATGATTCCTGAAATTGGAAGTATGAAGCCGGGCTTTAGTATTCAACTACTACAAGTAAAACGCATTAGCCAAACAAAACAAACATCCTTTTTTGAGAAACTGATTGATGGCGAAGAAGATATTTACACATTTATACCGGTCACTTCGTATTCTATCAAAGGAAACGATATACATTTTCAAAAATATATTGACGAGGGCATTACAGAGCCTGGCACAATGCCACTAAGCCTAGTAGCCAATAGTCCTGTGATTACACAAACCTATTACGCCGGCACCGATAAATTTGGAAGAGACATGCTAAGCCGTCTTATCATTGGCGTGCGCGTAAGTTTGGGTGTTGGACTGATTGCAGTATTACTGTCTTTAACCATTGGTATTTTACTGGGCGCCATTGCTGGCTTTTATAGAGGCTGGATAGACGAGTGCATCATGTGGTTTATCAATGTTATTTGGAGCATCCCAACACTATTACTGGTGTTTGCCATTACACTTGTGCTCGGGAAAGGATTTTGGCAAGTGTTTATTGCCGTTGGATTAACCATGTGGGTAAATGTTGCAAGACTTGTTCGTGGTCAAGTAATGGCCATTAAAAACAGAGAATTTATTGAAGCAACTAGGGTATTAGGCTACTCCGATATGCGCACTATTTTTATTCATATTCTACCCAATATTATCGGACCTGTTTTAGTGATAGCTGCAAGTAATTTTGCATCCGCCATTGTTATTGAAGCGGGTTTAAGTTTTTTAGGGGTGGGTGTACAACCGCCACAACCCAGCTGGGGCCTCATGATTAAAGAAAACTACAATTTTATTATCACGCACAATCCTGCACTAGCATTAGCGCCAGGTATTGCCATTATGATACTAGTACTTGCCTTTAATTTATTAGGCAATGGATTAAGAGACGCCTTTAACGTGCGGGAAAAATAATTACTCGGTAGGTGATACCACCACATTTCTTACCAAACTTTCTTCGAGCGAAATAAAAGTTTCGGTTCTTTCGATCCCTTTTATTTTTTGTAGCTCATCGTGTAAAACATAGCGTAACTGCTGAATGTCTTTACAAACAATTTCTGCAAACATGCTATAGTTTCCAGTAGTATAATTTAAGCGTACAATTTGTGGCACTTTTTTTAATTCTTTAGCAACACTATCATACAACGAACTTTTTTCTAGATAAATACCAATAAAAGCAATGACATCGTAACCGAGTTCTTTTAAATCGACAGAAAGTTTTTTACCCTTTACTACGCCCAGTTCTTCTAATTTTTTAATACGCACGTGGATGGTACCGCCCGATACAAAGAGTTTTTTACCCAAATCGGCGTAAGAGACTTCTGCGTCTTCCATCATTTCCTGAATGATCTGTAAATCGAGTTTGTCAAGATTCAATTTTGGGTTCATAATGGGTCTTATTTTTAGTATATTTCTAAATTAAAGCTAATTTATTAAACTATTTCTATAATTTATGATAAATGATTAAATTATTTGTAACGAGTAGGTGAAATACTTTAATATTGTATGGTCAATAAGTGATAAACAGTTCTTTTTTATTGTGGGGTGATGAAATATTAGGCAAACATGCCCTCTTGTCTCGAGGGTGAGGATAACGGGATAAACGTAACATAGAGCCGCTTAGCAATAAGCGACCAGGGTCGACCACTGAACTTTGTGTTATAGCTAACTGCCTTCTGGAGGTTCGATCCCTCCCCCTACAGCAACTATTAGTCCTTATTATATTGATAACCAATATAATAAGGATTTTTTATTTGCGATAGGGGAACTTTTTAGGGGAACTTTTTAAAGATTTGCCCATTTATTATAATGTCCGAATGCTATATGAATACGTCACAAATTTCTAAAAAGATGACTTTTAATAATCTTATATAAATTAAAAATAAAAATATACGTATCTTCATTATTAAATATTAAACAATGAAAAAAATTACCCTTTCATTCATATTTGGATTGTTCACATTGCTTACTTCAGCACAATCTAACAGAGCCGCTACATTATCCACTTTTGAGAAAGAAATCCCTGAATTTTTAGGAATAGAAGTTGATGGCAAAAGAGATGAAGTAATTGAAAAATTTAAGGCTAAAGGATTTATTGTAAACGGTGACATTAGCAAAGGTAATGTTGTACCAATGAAAGGAAGTATTGGTAATAGAGATTTTGAATTGAATATTGTCAGTACGCCAAAAACAAAAGTAGTCTGGAAATTTTCTGTTTATCTACCAAAACAAAGTACCTGGAATAGCCTTTTGGATGATTACACACGTTTTAAAATGACATTGACTGATAAATATGGGAATCCTGGAGATTCTTTTGATTTTTTTTCATCCCCATACAAATTAGGAGATGGATATGAAATGACTGCCGTCGCTGCAGAAAAAGCACATTATGCTTCATATTGGACTTTGAAAGGTTATACTCTTTCTATTGATATTTCAAAATGGAAACAAGTCAAAATCGCTTACGAAAATACGAATAACGCCAAACTGGTAGAAAAGGAACAAAAAGATATTGATTCTAATATTTTTTAAAAGAGTTACAGAATAGAATTTCATCTTACATATACTATATTACTTAGGATACAACAAAGACTCCTCGATTGTCTTGAGATTTCCAAATAATGAAAGTTTATCCATTTTATTATTTTGATTCAAATTAGTTATTCAACTCCATAAGAATTAAATGTTATTGAAACGTGATATGTTGTAGCTCCTTCATACATATCAATAAATATCCCCTTCCAATATCCAGTTTTAGATTGATACCGCCTTATGCCGTACCTTAAATGTATAGGAGAATCATTTGAACTTTGCCAGGTACTTTGAAAATTGGCATTTTTTACAACACTGGCCTTAAAGTAGTTCCAGTCATCTTGATTTGCAAATTGAATACTTAACTTAGTATATGAATCAACTTCTTCCATTTCATCCCTACAATTGCTATTTTGCCAGTATCTACTTTCATTTAAATATATGAATGTTGTTGCCTTTTTTGCTACCGAATTATAATTCTCTGCAAAATCCGAGTTTTGATTAAATTTTATTTCATAGTTTTTACTAGAGGACTTCTTGAAAACAACCTTGCTCAATGGGTACTTAGATGTTACTACATCTAAGTAATCAGGTACAATGCATTTCCATTCACAGCTGTCTTCAGCAAATTCAGGTGGATTGCACTTTTTGATTGGATAATAACGATATTCTTTCGTATCTCTAATAATTGAATACTGCCCAATTAAAGTAGCCTGAATCTCCTTAAATGACTTTTTCTCAAATGATAATACTTCTTCAAATGTTATCTGGCTATAACATATTTGCGAAACGCTAATGAACAGAATTGAAAATATGAACTTCATAATTAATTAATAATTTCTAACGGCTCTAACCCAATTTTTTTTCATTTTATGCTTTTCGTACTTATTCCTAATATATGAATCATTATTAAATTCTCTAATTTCTGCACAACAATCTTCTCTTTCTAATGAAGTCCAATAATATCCTTGAGTATGATTTCGGATTTTCTCTTTATATCGAATAAGTAAATCGAATTCTTCGTTCGATGGCACCCGCCAACCGTTCCCAATATTTTGACAAGCATTTTTAGCACTTATCCAGTCCAATTTGTAAGGAAAATCGAATTCCGCAATCTCTAGATTATGGATTTTTACAGTTCTTCCAATGATATGCCTATAATCAGAATTATCCTTTGGAGGAGTAGTTCCACACCCAAGTATTAACATAAATAACAACAGCAATGAATAATTTTTCATTTTAGATGATTTTAAAATAACTTATTTTCTCTTGACTATTGTTGATTCCCACTTATGTCGACAAGCATCTCCTCCACACCTGTCCCAAACAGAATATCCAAGTCTTTGACTCATCATTTCTATTTCAGTTCGAGAATAAAATTTACCAGATTTGACAAGGTATTTACAAAATTCTCTTGACTCAAACCCCACAGTATCTCTTTCTTCTATAGGAATTTCATCCTTCCAAACATATTGGTATCTAATTAAGACTTCAGTTTTTATTACATCTTCACTTTCGGAAGTCACTTTTTTCTTAAACCAATTAAACATAAAATAATTTTTTAAATCACTAAATTTTATTTTTAAAAATATCGCAATACACTAGCAGCTGATTGAATTGAAATTAAAAATTTCTAACTGCTCGAACCCAGAATTTATTTTCTTTAATACTGCTATTTTCTCCATAAAAACTCTTTCCCTTTTTATATTGATTATTAAAAGAAAAATAACGCGCTAATTCATTACTATTACTACCATCTAAATCAGTAATAATAAATTCTTCTTCAAATGAGGTCCAATATAAATCATCATAAAAATTACCTACTTTAACTCTATATCTTTTAAGTATTTCAAATTCATCCTCATTTGGCAATCTCCATCCCGCACCAAGAGATTCACAAGATTTCTTAGCATCCTCCCAGTCCAACTTGTAGGGGAAATCAAATTCCGCAATCTCAAGGTTGTGAATTTTTATAGTTCTGCCAATGATATTCTTATAATCAGAATTATCCTTAGGAGGTGTCGTACCACACGCAAGTGTTGCCATAAATACTAAAAGTAATGAATAGTTTTTCATATTAGAGGCTTCTTTAATTGACTATTTTCTTTGCATCAATTGTATAATTGAAATTTTCATTACCTGCTTTTTCTACTCCAAATGAATTTAATGCTGTAAAATTAACTCCAATAAGAAAATTATTATCCTCAGCAACATATAAGATAGTAAAATCTTTTGGTTTATAAGAAGCTCTGTTTGTAGCGGAGAATGAAGCTTCTACACTACTAAATTTTACTAACTTTTCTAATAAATCAGGGCTAATTAAATCTTTTCTAACCCCAACACTCCAAACAACTTTACATAAATAATTTTTTTTATCTCCCCCCGAAACATTTACTTTCTTAATTATCATTATTGAAGAATCTTCATTATTGTAGAGCAAATCTTTTTTAAAATCGATTTTATAATCTTGAGCTATCAAAAAATTAGATACACAAATACTAATGAGTAAACTAAATAACTTTTTCATAGTCCAAATTTATTTAATATAAAACTAAGGTATATTTTTAACTCGAAGAATTTTTAGTTAAAAGCAAACTCACAATATTGTTTTGCCTTGCTTATAAACAATCGTAATAATCAAATCCTCCTTGACAATAGGAAACATACCATTACAAGCTTTTAAACGCTGGTTCTTCTGGTCTACTATTAGGCAAAAGGCTTCGTATTCAATAGGGCTATATTCGTCGCCGTTCATAGTAAAATACCCTTCTTTACCTGATATAGGCGTAAAAACATAAACCTTTGGGGTCCCAATGTCTCTTATCGAAATAATGCCGTTTTTAATGGCATTTAAGAGGCTTATTTTCTCCTTTCTAGTAAACTTGCTCAACATCTCTTAACTCTTTGATTATAGTATCTAATTGGCTATCTGTAAGCATATTGAAATCCGTCTCCATTTGAATAGATTGGACCTTGGGTAAATTGTAGTTTAGCAAGTCACAATAAAACTTAACCCTATCTTTCGGACCTAGTTCTTGAAAGTCATTAACAAAAGAATCAAAGTTGTCTGTTAAGAAAGAGGATATTGCCTCTCTTAACCTAGACGTATTCTTGTTTAAGGACCCTTTGGGTCTTCCTTCATAATTGCCACTTATTCCTTTTTCAAAAGCCATAAAATTGTATTTAATTGTAATTAACAATAACAGGACCGTTCCATATACAAGGGTTACAATACTTGGAAATAGATTCAATGTATTTACCCTTTATCTTAATAGTAAGATTGTTTAATTGAGCCGAAATGACAACTGGTAAATTTGTTGAATTATCAAACAAGCTATCCCAAGTTTCACCAAGTTTCTTATAGATTAGGCTATGATAATTGAGTCCAAATTTTTGAACTAATTCGCGATATTTTCTCCTTTTATAATTGAAGCTATTCCTATCATTCTCCTTTATTTTACCCCAGTTTTTATGATTGCGCCCATCAGATAAAAACCTTCTATCTTCATCTGAAATTTCTATTGATAACATTTCGGAATCCTCAATATCATTAACAAAAACATCCTTCCAAGCCTTCAATAGAATTTGTTTAAGGCTATAAACTTTTGCTTTATCTAATAAATCTGATAAATTAAAAATTTCGCTTTTCTTAAGTACTTGCATTTTTTTGCACTTCTTTTCAAAACGCATCAAGTTGAAATCAAGATTATTTTGCTTACCCTTGTCATATAGCTTTATTTGATATTGACTAAACCGACAATATAACCCAAGCTCTAAACCTCTCTTATCTGGAATGTACTTATCGAATCTCTTACCCTTAAAATCAATCACATAGTTATCTAAAAACGCTTTAACATTAAAAGGTGTATCAATATTGATTCCAAACTCTAAGCCCGAAATACGGGCACTTTCTGGCTCAATAAACAGAGATGTACAGATATGTCTAATCTGATACTGCAAGTCACTAAAATTAAAGGGTTGCCAATTTTCACCTTTAAAATGATTTTTGTGTAAGGAGCCTCTAATATTAAGATGATAAATTATTGTAACCACGCTCTTTACTTCTATGACATTAATAGCGTATTGCTCCCATTTACCGTGATATTGAGTGCTTACACTATTCTCACCTTTTCTAACTCTTATTTCGCCTGATGTAATGTCCGTTGATGTAGATAACTTGACACCTGTCAAAGCAAGCCATTCTTCTAGGTTCGCGATAGATGATTTAATTGAAATTCCGTCAATCATACTGCATCCTCCCATAATTCACCTTTAGGGGTGCAGATTCTATTTCTGACTTTTTATATAATACCCTAGCGCCGATTTTATAAGACGTTAAAAGGCCTTTCTTTGTGTACTGTCCAAGAGTAGGTAAGGTTATGTTTAATTGGGTTGCAGCCTCTTTTCGAGTCAGGTAGTCATCGTCTTGCTTAATCTCAACAACTTCCCTAACTAAATGCGGTTTTATGAACTCAAAAAAGGCCTCAGCCAACTTGTCTATTGGCAGTGTGAATTGTAAATCTTGGATATTAGGCTTCATTTTTCTCAGTTTTAGGGTTAACTAAATGAGCTTTTGACAACAAATCCACTATTTCGCTAGACTTGAACCTAACAACCTTTCCAAATTTGTAAGAGGAAATAAATCCAGATTGTCGCCACCGGTGGATAGTTGGATAACTGACCCTAAACAACGATGCCAACTCTTTACGGGTTAAAAACTCGTGTTTGTTTAAATCTTGTAACATATTTATCATTTCTAATAAATAGCCGAATCACCAAATATTTTCAACTGGGCAAGAAATAAACGTCAAGAAAAAATGAAAACACTTGATAATATTAGGTTTCAAGGAATAAAATAAAATATTATATTTGTATACAAATTAATTATTGATGCAAAAAAGACCAGTTGGAAGACCCAAAAAAGCAAACGCTAAAAAACCAGGGCAACTAAATAAAGGGGAATGCAGATTTACATTCATCACAACCAAGGAAACGGTTGATTTTATTAAAAATGGGGCAAAACTAAAAAGACTCTCAATTAAGGACTTTATGAATCAGCTGATTAGTAATTAAACTATTACTAAAGGAAAATACAACTGAATATGACTTAATAGTCACGGTAAGTTTCATAAATTGGATAATTCCACTGACATACTCCACCGTGCCAAGAGCAAGTACCCCTTCCCGTTGAATAAGAATAAGTACCATCACAACAAAGGGTAACATAATATGAAACTCTTTTCTTTAATGGGTTTAATTTTTCATAAAGTTCACTAGCATTTTGATTCCCCAAATTAGCCGAGGTACGATATGAACGAATTGCAGATACTTTATCTCCTAGTTGCAAATAAGAATTACCAAGCAAAAGATGAACTTCGCTAGTCGCTAGCCCTTTAGAGACAATGTAATTCAAGTAATTAATAGCACTATCATAATCAAGTTTGCTGATAAAGTCTGAAGCATCATTTAAGACCCTTGAATAAAGAGTTGACTTGACTGCTAATTTATCTGATTTTAATTCCTCATTTGTATCAATAGATTTCCAAACAGAATCAATTTGAATTAAATCATATCTACTACTACTTAAATTCTTGACACTTGATATAATCGAGTTTTTATTTTGAACTAATTTTTCAAGTTTATCTATTTGAAAACTTTTATTCTCGATATAATTATACAAAGCAAACTGAGAAGTGAGAGAGATAAGAAGAACAAATAGAGATAATTTTTTATTTACAGAAAACTTAAACTTATTTTCTAATATATTTAAAAACAAGGGTACAAGAGGTAATGAAAAAAGAAATAATACGCTACTCAAGTACTTTGCATCTAAATTTTTATAATAAAACCATATGAGAGTTACAAGAGTTAATAAGCTAAATAAGGGGTGCTGAAGTGTTTTCAAGATGAAAGATTCTTGTTTTTCGTTTTCGGAAATCCCTAATTTAATTTTAATATTATCCCCTATTTTACTATTCGCTATAAATATTAATGCTATGTAAACTGGACCAACATAAATGATTGTAACAATTACCCAAGATATTATATTAAAAATTGAGTCTAATAACTTTATCATAATTTAATAAAATTAGATTTAACTGATATTTCACAATGTATATAAATATTCTTAATATTTTACGTATTCATATCTCAAAATTCTAGTTCTAGAATTATAGGTGACTTTCATATAATATCCTGGCCAATCCATTTGACTCTCTAAGCCAGCTTCTTCTGTTTTTGGATTAGGAAAATAGTTGTCTTTATTAAAGAATGTATAGGTTTCAGAATCTGTTTTTTGCCAAATACCAGTTATTTCCTTTTTATCATATACACTAAAAAGTGCTGAAGGCGTATTGAATCCTATTGTCTCTTTTAATTGATTAAGAATGTTCGAAGATTCAGCAACAGGAACATAGATTAAATAGTTTTCATAATAGTCATCCCAATCCCACTTACTACTTTCGGTAACCAGTATGCAATTTTCAAGGTTTAGATTTGTATTATAACCCACAGTATTGAGTCCTTCGGGTGTCTCAAATTCCTGAATGTAGAAATAAAAGAATATTAATAAAAAACAAACGATTAACGTCCAATATCGTTTTTTCTTGTACCATATCCGCTTCATATATAAACTTTTAATTATTGCAATTTAATTGCCTAAAAGTTTCATTGAAGCCAATTAACAGAGTATTATGTTAATGTATTGTTCATTTACATATTGCTAACAAAATAAAATGATTTGCAATTTTACTTTCATCTCAAACAATTCAAATAACTATGTGGGATGAACTCTTTTATATTTGCGTAGACATTCTTTCAATTCTTGGGGACCTAACTGGACTGACTTATAATCAAATTAATGTGCTTGTATTTTGCCTAATATGGCCATTACATACAATTTACCTATTCACGCTATCCTACAGAGCTAGGAAGAGGCTTTTTGAATTTAACAACCCCGGTATTAAACGAAATAGATTGCCGTTCATTTTTCCTCTTCTTTGTTTTATACTCAGAATAAAAAATAACTGAAGCTAATTCCCACAAGCTTTGACAATGAAAAAAATGACATTTAAAATTATAACCCAAATTAATGCTTGAGAAAGCCCCTTAACACAACCATTAGCAGCTGCGCCAGAAACACCTTTTATATCTTTAATGGCTTGATTTGCAATATCAACTGCCTGTCTTTTTGCATTGCCCATCCATTTAGCAAGCAAATCATCGTCTACTTTGTACTCATTAGCCTCTCCTTGATATTTTGTATTAGCTGACTCTGTCTTATATTGAGAATCATCAGATTTGTATTGATTACTCTTAGATTGCTTTGTCTGTTCTTGATATTGCTTAAATTTATTATATTCAATATCATATCTTTCGCGAGCTTCCTTGTCCTTTAACAACAAGTATGCTTCGTGAATTTGAATAAACATTTCGTGAGCATCTTCTGAACTATTTTTATCAGGATGCCACTTATTTGCTTGTTCCCGAAAAGCCTTCTTTATATCTAAATCAGAGGCATTTTGCCCTATTTCGAGGATTTTATAATAATCTTTAAACATTATGACTTATCAAGTTCTTGCTCATCACTTTTATCTTTTGACTCATCGGGCTTGTATTTCCAAATTGCAACTATAATGGCAAGACCGATAATATTTGTTATTAATATTGGCACGCCTGCCATTTTAGAACCAGTCATAAATGCGACTGTAATAAATATAGCTACTATTTTAATAGTCCATAAAACGCCTTTGCTCATTGTATTTGTCTTTAAATTATTTTGCCTACTCTATTAAGTTTTCGGCTATCCTTATTATCGGCCTGTCCAATGAAAAAAGCTTGATTTACTAGCTTTAAATGAAACATACAAATAATAGCTAATATAATAAAAAATATATTCTAAATCATCAATCTAGACAATTTTTAGATTTCCGACTTTAACACCTTGCTCCCTATCCCTCCAAATAAGCTTAATCCTCTCTGCACTTTCTTTAGGTGTTTCGCGTATGTATTTATAAAAGCTTTTTTCAGTCTTATGACCTGTTATACTCATTATTTCTCTTGTGGTAAGATTTCTTAGCTTGTATTCATTTGTAGCAAAAGACCTTCGTGCAGTATGCGAAGAAACAAACTCATATTTTGGCTTCTTGATTTCTATTTTTTTACCACCTTGGATTGCAATCTTTGTAACTTCGATATTCAAGCACTCGCATTGCTTTACAACTTCAAATAAGTAATCATTGAATTTTTGATTACTTATTTTTGGAATTGTATAATTATACTTAGATAATAGCAATTCTGCCACCTTTGTCATAGGAACAGCAATCTGTTCTTTTGTTTTCACTTGAGTTAATTCAATTAATCCATCGTTAATATTCTCCGGTCTAATATTTACTATATCACTGAAACGTAAACCAGTATGACAACCTATAATAAACATATCTCTTACTTTTTCAAGTTTGACGCTATTACTTAAATCAAGTTTAAGGATTTCATCAATCTCAATTTGAGTTAGATATATTGTATGAGCTAATGAATTATTAGACCTGAATTTTCTATTAGTGAAAATGTTATTTGTAGTTATTCCCTCATCAAATGCTTCTCTTAAAAAAACTTTCAAATTGGTTATCAGTTTACCAATAGTGTTTGGCGCTAATAAAAGCTTTAAAGTGAGATACTCAACGAAATCATTGTAAAAAGAAAGGTCAATTTTATCAAATTCAATCTTTATATTTTTTACCCTTTGATAGTTCTCAAGATGGCGTTTTAGGTTGTCGAATTGGAAAATTGTTTTTGGTGCCATTGGGGTCCCTTTTGAAAGATGAACCCTAGAACCACTTTTCATTCTACTCAAAAACTGATTATAAAACCCCCAGAATGATTTTAAATTATCTTCTTCTCTTTCTTGCCTTGTAGTTTTGGTAAACCACTTATCTAGTTTCTCCTTTAGATAGGATTGAGGAATTATTGGAATCAAGCCTGAAGAACTATGCTTACTGCTCCATTCCAAATCAATTTTAGCGACAAAAGTTTCAATATCTCGAAGCCAACTATTCAAAGCCGTACTATTTGGATGAGATTTTCTAACCTGATGACTTTCTGGATTCCAATGTTTAGGGTGTATTTTTCTATTGGTATAGTACTTTACACGCTTATTTTGATATGTGATTAAACAGTATATCAAAACCTCCCTAGTTGCCTTTCCGTCCTTAAGATAAAAATTGACATTCATAGCTCTAATTTGAATTACCACAAATTAAGCAATGTTCTTTAATGGGGGAACTTATTGGGGGAACCTTTTTTTTAACATCCCTTTATTCCCTTTACTCTGCATTTCATCTAATTACATTGATTATCAATAGATAAATATAAATATTAGTAAAGAGAAGTAAAGCAAAAAAAAGAAGTTCGATTCCTCCCCCTACAGCAACTTAAAAGCCGCTCCCACAGGGAGCGGCTTTTTTATTTTCTTAATGCCCCAAATCGAATGCTTAAAATGATATTTATTGCACATCCCTATCAGAAAAGCTTTGAGTAGATTTAAACCATTGATAAGTTGGCCATTCCGGGTTATTATATGGCCAGGCGCCGCAGCCTAAAAATTTAAAGTTGGGATTTAAAATATTACTTCTGTGCCCACTCGAATTCATCCAACCTTCTACAAGCTTACTAGCTAGCGACCAGTACGTTGGATCTTCATCAAAAAAATTATAAATGTTTTCGGCACAGGTTCTATAGTCAACCCCAACAAGTTTTAGCCTGTCATTCATATCTGCCTTACCCGGCACCGGACTATTGTGCGCGTAAAAATTATGTTGCACCATATCAATAGAATGTCCAAGTGCTGCTTTTTCAAGTGCAATTGAAAAATAAAATGCGGGTACATTGTTTTTGATGCGCTCTTCATTGGTTCTAAAAAAAATGGCCGCATCTAATAACCGGTGATTAAATGTTGATCCTGCAATTTTTTGATGCACTGCAGGTAATTGCTTAAATGTTTGTACCGAATATTCAGTGTAATATTTAGTATCCCAGTGTTCTGGATTTGATTGCGCAAAACCTGTATTGCCAAAGCATAACAATATAACTACTCCAATATTTTTATAACAACTACGCCACAATAACTGCATTACAAATTCCCTTTCTTTAATTCACTCACAGCAAAATCAGTAGCTCTAGCAGTAAGTGCCATATAGGTTAATGAAGGATTCTGACACGCTGATGATGCCATACAAGAACCATCTGTAATGAAAACATTTTTTGCATCGTGCATTTGATTCCACTTATTAAGTACAGAAGTTTTAGGATCCTTACCCATACGCGCTGTACCCATTTCATGAATACAAAATCCGGGCGCTGGCATGGTATCGTAAGTAGAAACATTTTTGATGCCTGCTGCTTCTAACATTTCTGCTGCGCTATTTTTCATGTCCACGCGCATCTTCATTTCATTTTCTTTAAACTCGCAGTCAATGTCAAGTAATGGTAAGCCCCACTTGTCTTTTTTGTCTTTGCTAAGGGTTACTTTGTTTTCGTAATAAGGCAAATGCTCACCCCATGAACCAATGCCCATGGACCAGTTACCTGCTTCTGTGATGCTTTCTTTAAACGACTCACCAATACCTTCTCCTTGTTGTCTTCCTCTACCCGCACCACCTTGGTAACCAAATCCACGCACATATCCTGCAGAAGAACCACCATCTAAATTTCTAAACCTTGGAATATAAATACCATTTGGACGTCGGCCATAAGTATACTTATCTAAAAATCCTTCGTAGGTACCAGAAGCACCAACACCATAATGATGATCCATTAAATTATGTCCTACTTGCAAACTACTATTGCCAAAACCTTCGGGAAAAACTTCCGAAACAGAATTGAGTAAAATATGTGAAGTGCCTAGTGTAGATGCATTTAAGAAAACAATTTTTGCATAATACTCTTCCGTTAAATTGGTGTTTGAGTCTAATATGCGCACGCCTTTTGCACGGCCTGTTTCTTTATCGTATAAAATTTCGGTAGTGATAGCATCTGGGCGAAGTGTTAGATTACCCGTTGCAAAAGCAGCAGGAAGTGTGGCCGCATTGGAACTAAAATAACCACTAAATGGACAACCCTGATGACACTTATTTCTAAATTGACAAGGACCACGGGTTCCAATTTTAGCCGTATGATTGGCTGAGCGTCCAATAATCATAGGACGACCCATTTTTGTTTTTAATTCGCTAGCAACAAGCTGTTCTACACAATTCATTTCCATGGCTGGCATAAACTCACCATCGGGTAACATAGAAAGTCCATCTCTATTACCACTAATGCCGGCAAATTTTTCGACGTAACTATACCATGGTGCTAAATCGCTGTAACGAATGGGCCAATCGGTTCCATGACCATCTTTTGCATTGGCTTCAAAATCTAAATCACTCCAGCGGTAACTTTGACGGCCCCACATGAGGGAACGACCACCTACATGATTACCTCTAATCCAATCAAAAGGTTTTACTGGATTATACGGATGATCATTATCGTTTACAAAAAACTTTTTTGAAACTTCGTCGTAAGCGTAACACTTACTTTGTATGGGTGAATTTTTTTTATCTTCTTGTGTCGAACCATTACGATGTTCTAATTCCCACGGATTTTTTTCAGTACCCTCATAATCTTTGATGTGCTCTACGTTTCGACCACGTTCCAATAAAATTGTTTTGAGTCCTTTTTCTGTTAACTCTTTCGCAGCCCATCCTCCAGAAATTCCAGAGCCTACTACAATTGCATCAAAAATGTTTTGCTTTGCCATTTTAAAAACGTGGTTTAGATCTTCTAATGATTGTAATTTATATTAATTTTTAGAGATATTAGCATTGACTTACTTTTGCAACCATGGGACAGAAAAAATTAATCCGGTTTGAAGCCATTAAAGGGTACGAAAACGTATTTGAATACCCGGTTAATGCCAAGGGCACATGGAACGCATTTTTTAAAAACGACAATCCCATAACGCTCGAACTGGCTTGCGGTAAAGGAGAATACGCAGTAGGCCTAGGTAAAATGCACCCTAGCCGCAATTTTATAGGCATCGATATTAAGGGCAACAGGATTTGGAGAGGTGCCACAAATGCACTGGAACTAGGCCTTAAAAACGTGGCATTTATCAGGTCATTAATAGATAAAGTACCTGACTACTTTAACCCTTCCGAAATTGACGAAATCTGGATCACTTTTCCAGACCCGCAACTCCGTGGTTCTAAGGCAAAAAAACGCCTTACCCACCCTAAATTTTTGCGTTTATACCAGCAAATCTTAAAACCCGGGGGCACCATCCATTTAAAAACCGATAGCCCAGATTTATATCAATTTACCAAGCTTGTTATCAACTTATTTGAACTTCCGTTGTTAGAGGATATGGACAATGTATACGCAGGCGCAAACATCAAACCTGAATTGCACATAAAAACGCATTATGAGGGTTTAGACATTGCAGGAAGCAACCGTATTCATTATCTAGCCTTTACCATTAACAAAGAATTGCCGCTAGCATTAGACGCGCAATTAAAAAGTTTACTAAGTGAGCATGAACCTGATTAAAGATGTAGATTACTATACAGATCCTTCTGGTAATTTTGTATTTACAGAAGCGTATCATATAGCAAAGGGCTACTGTTGTGGTCATGGTTGCAGACATTGCCCCTATGCCTACGAAGCAGTTCCAGAGCCACGCAAACAATTGCTACTGAATAAAGAAATTCATGAGTTCCGCGAGCCGCAATAAAAAATCACCTGCAAAGTCTGCAATCAATAAAGCAGATTCACCCAGTTTTTTTGAATTGGTGTATCAGGTGGTAAGGCTTATTCCAAAAGGACGCATTACTACATACGGCGCCATTGCAGCTTATTTAGGTAGCAAACAAAGTTCGCGTGCAGTTGGCTATGCATTAAATGGCGCACATTTTATTAGGCCAAAAGTACCCGCGCAAAGAGTCGTTAACAGAAATGGTATGTTAAGCGGCAAAGCGCATTTTGAAACGCCAACACGCATGCAAGAGCTACTTGAAAAAGAAGGCGTTATCGTCAAAGACGAAACCATCCAAAATTTTAGCAAACATTTTTGGGACCCTACACAGGAACTAGGCTTTTAAACCTAGCTATATTAAGCGTAATAAGGCGCAATAAACCAGTACACTACCGGCCCTGTTACTGCCACATAAAACCATAATGGCCAGGTAATTTTTGCCAGCTTTTTATGGGTAGCAAACTCTGCGGTGAGTGCACGATACGCCGTAAATAAAATGAACGGTAATATTACCGCTGCCAGAAATATATGCGTGCTTAAAATAATTAAATAAAGGCTTCTGAAAGAGCCTACAGCTGCAGCTTCCGCTTCGCTTAAAACACCATCATGATTGGCATCTCCAAACTTAGCTTCGCCAGCAAGCAAATGATGTGCGATATAAGACACTAAAAATAAAACGGATAACACAAGCGCTGCCATCATCATTTTTTTGTGCATTTGATAATTGCCATTTTTAACAGCAACTAGAGCAGCCACTAGCAATAAAGCAATGATTGAATTGATCACTGCATTGGCTTTTGCAAAAATGTGCACATCAAAACCTAAATCAACATCTAATTTAAATTTACTTAGCAACACTACAACGGTAAACACCACTACAGAAAATATGCCAATAAGCCATTTAGCAAGTTTGTCATTTTTTGAAATAGATGCTTGTAACATAATTTAATTTTTAAAATAATTATTAGCCATTAATTTTTCTGCGTTGACGCATATATACCACAAAAAATAATATCGCCGAAATAATAATCAGCCAAAGCCAAGATAGGTCTAGTATTTTTCTAAAAATAGCGCCTTTGTTTTTCTTGTCTTTTTCGAGCATTAATAACCCAATGTCTCTTGCAAGTTTTGCTACCGAATTTGAATCAAGACCATTGTAATAACCTCTCACATAACGGTCTTTATCCAGTAACACGAACCTTGAAGTATGCACAAAGTCAGGACTGATAGGCTCTTCGCTAAATTTATCAACGCGTAATTCTTCAAAAGCAAATTTGTAAATACTGTCTTTGTTTCCGGTTAAAAACCACCAGTTGTCATGGTTAGCTCCAAAAATATCGGCATAATTTTTTAGCACCGGAACAGAGTCACGCTCTGGATCTACGGTAAACGAAACGAACTGAACAACAGCCGTATCAATTTTTTTGCGCACATTTCCACCCAATTTAAAAGAGTGCTGCAACTTTTGCATGTTAAAAGTAAGCTTGGGACAGATACTTCTACAACTGGTGAATACATAATCTACCACCATAATTTTAGAGCTCTTATCGTAAAGGCTAACCGTATCCCCTAGTTGATTAACAAGGGTGATATTGGCTGTTTTATGCCAAACGCTATCTGTTATTTCTTTACCATTTTCGACCTTAGTAAGAACCGTATCAAGTAGGTACTTTCGAGGCATATGAACCGCGTTTTCACTTGCAGACTTTAGCCATAAATAGCAAGCTACCGGTAGCCCTAAAGCGATTAATAAACCTAAAATTGAATTTTTACTCATTGAAAAAAGGTTGGTATAAAAAAACCACCAAACAAAGGTCGGTGGTTTTACTTATTTGATAACAATTTCATTTAGTGTTTGTTCTCTACCGACATAGTATCTTTAGCATGTGCAGCGGTATCTGCCGCAGCTTCGTGAGATGCTCCTTCGCCATGTGAAGCAGCTCCGTGCCCTCCATGTGCCTTTTGTTCTACTTTAATGGTAGAACGTTCTTTAAAATAAGGATCGTAGGTGTTACGAAGGTTTTTAAAGGAGTTACCGTCAATTAAAAAAGCGCCGATAAACCATACAAAAAGACCAAGAGGCACCACAATCGTCATGATAAGGTTTTTTAATTCATGCTTTAAGTGCATGAAATAAGCAACGATATAAAAAGCCTTTGCCATCATTAAAATAATGATAGAGCCTTTGATAGCAAGTCTTAATGCTTCTGAGCTAATATCCATCATCCAAAAACCAAGTAATAATTCTACAATGGTTAATACAGATAAAATGATGGTTACTTTTTTTATTTCACCAGTTCCGTGATTTTCTTCGTGTTGCGCTGTATGTGACATCAGATTCTAAATTAATGTTGTTGAAATAATAAATTATACTAGGTAGAAGCAAGTGAATACAAATACCCAAACTAAATCTACAAAGTGCCAATACAATCCAGCTTTTTCAATCATGAGGTAATGACCGCGCTGTTCAAATTTATCAAGTAGCGTCATGATGAGCATGATAATATTGATGAGCACCCCAGTAAATACGTGAAACCCGTGGAACCCAGTAATGGTAAAAAAGTAGTTGGTAAAGTTGGTAGAAGATGCAGTTCCATCAGCATTAATAAATGGATTGCGACCCCACCATGCACCTTCGTGGTGTAAGTGATTCCACTCCCAAGCCTGACAACTTAAAAATGCAATACCACCAATGATGGTCCAAATCATATATTTAACCACCGATTTTTTATCCATTTCTTGGCCCGCTTTTACAGCAAGTACCATGGTTACGGAACTAACAATCAAAATAAATGTCATCACAGACACAAACACAAGTGGTGCATTAGCTCCTTCTGGCGCAAATGGGAAACTTTTGAATACTACGTTAGGGTCAGGCCATCCATTGGTTGAAAAACGAATGGTACCATAAGAGATCAGAAAAGCGCCAAATGTAAAGGCATCACTCATTAAGAAATACCACATCATTAATTTACCGTACTCGACGTTAAATGGGCTTTTTCCACCACCCCAAGACTTTGTTGTTTCTACTGTTGCTGTTGACATGTCTTATTAAAAATTTCGTTGCAAAAATATTGGCTATCAGTCAAAAAAGACGATTTCTGGGTAACTTTTTATTAGAATTAAGCGATCAAATTATAAAATATGAATAAGTAAATCCAAAGAATATCTACAAAATGCCAGTAAGTAGCTACAATTTGAACCGGAACGATGTTAGTTTGGCTAGATTTGATAAAAATGGCCCTAAAAAACAAAACAAAAAGCGCTACAACACCACCTAGTACGTGCAGCATGTGTAGGCCCGTAATGATGAATAAAAAGGACGATGCTGAGTTACTTTGAGGACCAATCAGTGCAAAACCCCTTAACTCAAGGTCTTTAAAGCCATCCCACTGAAGTGATACAAACACAATACCCAGTATAGATGTTAGGGTGATAAATAATTTATAATTTATAGTTTTTCCGGCCTTTATAGCGGCGCTAGCCAACCACATAGTGATACTACTTGCTAGAATTACGCCAGTAGAATACCAAAACATGACAGGTAGTTCAATAACCAACCAATTACCCTGGTTCTTTTTAACAATATAAGCACTCGTTAATCCGGCAAACATCATTACAATGCTGCCAATGGCCGCCCACATCAAAAACTTTTGTGGATGAATTCTTTGCGATTCTGTTGATGTAGTAAGTGTAGACATATATTTTATTTTAGTCTTTAATTTTTGCCAGCCAACAATGCAAGTAATACAATGGGTAAATAAATGTAACTACTAAACATGACGCGTCTTGCCGCTTTAACATCCATTTGCTGGTACAACCTGATGCTTTGCACCACCATAAATACATTACAAAGTATAACAACAATTGCACTTATTGGTCCTGTATACCCAAAATAATAGGGCAAAAATCCTACAGGAATCATTAGTGCTGAATACATGATACCTTGTATGGCCGTAAACTTAGTTGGCCCTTTATCGGCTGGCAACAACTTAAATCCAGCCTTACTATAATCTTCATGTGCCACCCAAGCAATTGCCCAAAAATGCGGAAACTGCCATAAAAATTGAATGCCAAAATATATCCATCCGCCTAAGCTAAAATCATCATTCCCTGCAACCCATCCAATCAAACAAGGTAATGCGCCAGGCAAGGCACCCACCAACACCGCTATGGAATTGATTTTTTTTAGTGGCGTATAAATAAAAGCATACAAGAACAAACTAAA
The DNA here is from genome assembly GCA_044341045.1 of Sediminibacterium sp. Lineage (GTDB taxonomy): Bacteria > Bacteroidota > Bacteroidia > Chitinophagales > Chitinophagaceae > Sediminibacterium. The sequence goes on from JBIISK010000001.1 coordinate 81,793, forward strand.
CGCAGATAAAAGAGCCGATGATAAATTAAAAAAGTACCACATCATAGCCACCCCCGCAATACCAGCAATCACTGCAAATGTGTAGGCTTCGGTTTGGCTCATTCTACCAGCTGCAACAGGTCTTGATCCTGTGCGCTTCATCATGGCATCTGTATCTTTTTCTACTGCCTGATTAATAGCGTTGGCACTACCTGTAACCAGCATTCCTGCTAAAAAAAAAATAGCAATCATCCACCAATCAAATTCTTTTACATTGGGAGCGAGTAAGTAACAAACGACACAAGAAAACACAACCATAAAACTCAGCGTAAATTTAATTAGCTGGTAATAATCTTTAGCCTTGCTGGCAAAAGAATTAGAACGATTGGTTTCGCTATCCATTTTAGTGCTGACTTTCGTCTGCTCCAACAGGTGTAGTTTGTGGCGTAAAATCTACGTCGTCTTTGCTGTAATCGTAAGCCCAACGGTATACTTCAGGAATTTCACCTACCCAGTTACCGTGACCAGGATTAATTGGAGTCGTCCATTCTAATGTATTCGATTTCCAAGGATTAGGATCTATTAATTTTCTTCCTTTAAAAATAGAATAGAAGAAATTGAACAAGAAAGACAACTGAACCATAAATACGATCATCGATACCAAACTGATGAACTTATTTAATTCGCCAAATTGCTTAAAGCTTTCCCAAATACTAAAATCGTAATAACGGCGTGGCATACCCGCTAAACCTTCGTAGTGCATTGGCCAGAAAATCATATAAGCGCCTGCAATGGTTACCCAGAAGTGGATATAACCAAGGGTGTTATTTAATTGCTTGCCATACATTTTAGGGAACCAGTGGTAGATACCAGCATACATACCAAACATAGAAGCTACCCCCATTACAATATGGAAGTGCGCAACAACAAAGTAAGTATCGTGTAAGTGAATATCGAGTGCAGAGTTTCCTAACCAAATACCTGTTAAACCACCAGAAATAAATAAGCTTACAAAACCAATTGCAAACAACATGGCAGGGGTAAAACGGATACTACCTTTCCATAAAGTAGTAAGCCAGTTAAATACTTTAATTACGGATGGAACAGCAATTAATAAAGTTAATAGTACAAACACAGATCCTAAAAATGGATTAAGGCCTGTCACAAACATGTGGTGCGCCCAAACCAAGAAGGCAAGTATTGCAATAGCAAACAAAGAACCTACCATTGCCATATATCCAAAAATTGGTTTTCTTGAATTCACCGAAATGATTTCAGAAACCATTCCTAATGCAGGCAACAAAATAATGTATACCTCTGGATGACCTAAAAACCAGAATAAGTGTTGGTATAAAATAGCAGATCCACCTTCGTTAGGTAAAGCGCCTACACCATTTACAAATATGTCTGATAAATAAAAGCTTGTTCCAAAGTTTCTATCAAAAATTAATAAGATAAAACCAGAAAATAATACAGGGAAAGATAATACACCAAGTACTGCTGTAAAGAATAACGCCCAAATGGTTAAAGGTAAACGCGTCATGCTCATACCTTTTGTACGCATGTTTAAAATGGTTGCAATGTAGTTTAGACCCCCTAATAAAGAAGATACCACAAAGAGAGACATAGAAATCAACCATAAGTCCATACCCGTTTTAGAACCTGGTGACGCGTCACCTAATGCAGATAATGGAGGATATGCTACCCAACCACCACTAAAGGGGCCTGTTTCAACAAACATAGAAGACAACATCACAATGCTCGCTGCAAAGAAAAACCAGTAACTAAGCATATTCATAAAAGGAGACGCCATGTCACGTGCACCAATTTGAAGTGGAATTAAGAAGTTGGCAAAGGTACCAGACAAACCTGCAGTTAATACAAAAAATACTAGAACAGTACCATGCGTTGTTACAAGTGCATAATACGCTTCTGGAGTAATACGACCACCCTTTGCCCATTTACCTAAAAGATCTTCTAGGAAAGGGAAAGTTGAATCGGGATACCCTAGTTGCAAACGAAATAGTACACTCATTAAACCACCCAACACAGCCCACACCATACCCGTGATCAAGAATTGCTTCGCAATCATTTTATGGTCTTGGCTAAATACGTATTTAGTTAAGAAAGTGTCATGGTGTTCGTGATGACCGTGATCATCATGTCCATGTGCATCTCCATGTAAAACTGCTTCGTGACTCATACCTATTTATTTAAAAAAGTTAATTCGTTTTTATTTGTCTAATTTATTTTTTTTACTACTGCAGAAACAACTGATGCAACAACTGTTGTGTCAGCAGGTGCTGCACTTGGATCCTTTTCAGGAAATGCAGTATAATAGTAAGGCTTTTGTTTAGCCATGATCGCATCAAATTCTTCTTGATCAATAACCTCAATAATGCCCTTCATAGAATAGTGTCCATTTCCACACAACTGATCGCAAGAAATTTCATACACAAAATTTGGATTGCCTGTAATTTCCTTCATTTCTTTAGTAGTATACTTTGGTGTAAACCACATAGTAGTTGGTATACCAGGAACTGCATCCATTTTTAATCTGAAATGCGATAAGCCCACATCATGAATAACATCACGAGAACCTAAAATTAATTTAACCGGTTTGCCCTTAATGAGGTATACGGTTTGCTCCATTACGATATCGTCTTGCGCTAATTCATCATCCCATATTAAACCTAAACTATTACTAGCGTTGTCAATATTTTTATAATATTTTTTACCAAAAGAACCATCTTTTCCTGGGTAGCGGTATATCCAACCAAATTGCTTACCTGTTACTTCTACGACCATTGCATTTTTAGGAGGCTCACCAGTAAATAAAAACCAGTTGCGAAGTCCAATAACAACTAAGATAGTTAAGGTGATAGCTGGGATAATGGTCCAGATTAATTCAAGCTTAGTGCTGTGTGCAAAAAACACTACTTTACGAGTAGCATCTTCTTGATACTTGTAGGCAAATATAAAAAGAAGTGCCTGAGTTCCTATAAACGCAATACCAGAAATCGCGAGTGTTACCCATAGCATGCTGTCAACCCTTGCTCCTTCAACACTCGCGCTGTCGTGTGCAAGAAGTGTTTTATCAAACAAAAGATTGTTACAATACCAAACACCTACTAAGCCTAAAACCAAAAACACAACCATCAAATAACCATTGATTTTGTTGCTTTGTTTACGACTTACTTCTTCGCCTTTTAATACAGATACATACTCGCTTACTTTTGCAATTTGAAAAATAACTACAAAAATGAGAACTACTACGGCTATTGTTAAAAAAATTGTCATGTGCTATCAATATTTTATTGATTCTAAATATTAATCCTATAAATTATTAAACCTGGTGTATGATACTTTCTTTCAAGAATGGATGACTCTTTGGAATCAGCGGCTTGCTGGCTAACGCACGGCTCACAAAGAAAATCATAAGACCCACAAATAAACTTAAAATACCAAAGTCTAACCAACCAAGTGTTACGTGCTCTTTAGATAAAGAACCCATTACCATTTGGTAAAAATCGATCCAGTGACCAAATAAAATTAATACCGCCATAAAAGCAACTAGGGTATAGTTTCTTTTAGCTGAACGCTTCATTAATATGATTAAAGGGCAAAGGAAATTGATAATTAGATTTAAGAAGAAGATGCCTTTGTATGGACCTTGCACTCTATGCTTAAAGTAAACTGTTTCTTCAGGAATATTTGCATACCAAATAAGCATGTATTGAGAGAACCATAAATACGTCCAGAATACAGAAAAGGCAAACATAAATTTTCCAATATCATGCAAGTGCTCTTGTGTGGTTAACTCTAAATAGCCTTTGTTTTTTAGATAAATTACCCAAAGTGCAATAAGACTCATGCCAGACACAAATGAACTTGCAAATGTATACCAGCTATACATGGTAGAGTACCAATGTGGATCAATACTCATCATCCATAACCAAGGAATCGTAGAACCTACTGTTAGACCAAACCACACTAAAAAAGTAGCAGCACGTACCGTGTTTTTATAAATAAAAGTAGCGCCCTCTGCTGCAGTCATTGGTTCGCCATCCGCCTGCTCATTAAGCTTGCGAATACGCCATCCAAATAAACTCCACAAACCAATAGTAAGCGTAGTCCATATAACAAAGAATACAGGATTTAAAAATCCAACTTTTCCTTTTAAGATAGGATCATTAGCAACGGCTTCCGTATCTAACCAGTGGTAGATATGGTGCTTATGGCCAAAAATTACATACATTAAAACAGCAAAAGTAATAGCACCAAAAATAGGCACCATAGTAGAGATTGCCTCAGGAACCCTGCGGAATGATTGTTGGAAACCTCCCATTGCCATTGTTGTTACGCCAATGAAAAACATTGCAGCGTTACACACCAAGGTCCAAAAAATACTGTTGTACATAAGTGTTCCCCAAAACTGAGTTTGCTCATGTTCGTCTGCACTAAAACCTTTGGTCACTAAACCTGTAACCAAAGCAACTAGACCAACAGCAATTAATGCTAGTGACCAAGTTTTCATCTTTGCAGGTACCTCAAATTGCATTTTGATAGAAGCCATCTTTACTCTTTTAAAAAATTTTTATTTAGCAGCTTTTGCAGCCAATTGTTTGTTTTTTATATACTTCAAAACCATCCAACGTTGCTTACGATTTAATTGAGCAGCATACGCACCCATTAAGTTTTTACCGTAGGTTACAGAATAAAACATTTGTCCTTCTGGCATCACAGATACAATAGGATCTGCAATTAAATTTTTTGGTGCAGACGGATAAGGACCATCACCATTTTTCCATAATGGACCGTTACCATCTAACTTAGATCCATGACAGATACCACAGTTGATTAGGTACAAACGCTCTGCCTCATCATTATCTGTTTTAGATAAAGAATCGATTGGATTTTTTACAGCACGAGATGCATAGTAATTGGTGGTGTCACCAGGCGCATCTTTTTCGATATGAAAAGGCATTTCGGCGCCACGCGCTAAAGTTCCTGCTACAGGCATTGCGGTGTAGTTGATCCCTTTTTCAGTTAGGTTACTATGGTCTGCGTAACTTTCATAGGCACGGCTATACGCCATATCTGGCATATAGATAGAGCCTGGTTCACGCTTAACACCATTACAGCTGCTAATGATAGCAGTGATGGCAAGAACGAGTATGATAGATAATTTCTTCATCGGATTTCTATTCAATAATTTATGCTGCAACAATTTCTTTATTTTGAAAAGGAACATTTTCGTTATCGTAACGACCAAACCACCATCCTTCTTCGGCAACTTGAACGCTTAATTCGATGGCACCATTGCTTTGTAAAAATGCTTGTAAGTCGTCGGTGTTGGTAGTATCCGTACACTCAATGGCCATAACAAATAAATCGTCGGTAGCACGTGCGTGGAAATGATGCTTTTTAACACCTGGTGCTAATTGACATAAGTAGCAAAACGTTAATACCATTCCTACCGCTGCAAAAAGTACAGTCAACTCAAACATGATTGGAATCCATGCTGGTAAAGCAAAGTGAGGCTTACCACCAATGTTTAAAGGCCAATCTTTTGTAAAGATCCAGCTAATAGTACTAAGGGCAGTTGTAGTACCTGTAATACCATAAATAAATCCTGCTGTGTGAAGACTTGTTTCTCTTAAGCCCATTGCATGATCTAGACCATGTACCGCAAATGGTGTGTACACGTCATGAATTTTATATCCTGCAGCACGCACTTTTTTAACTGCTGGAAAAAGCACCGCTTCATCCTCAAAACAGCCTACTACAAATTTCTTTTTTGCCATGTGTTCTATTTTATCGTTTGTTCAACGTAAATGATTAGTGATGATGGGTTTGGTCTTTAACAAATGCTTCTAATGGTTGCGCTTCAATCGCACTCATTTGATCTTTGTAACCATCTCCGGTTGTTTTTAGTACATATTTAATTTCTGCAATTGCAATAACTGGGAAGTATTTTGCAAACAGGAAGAAACAGGTAAAGAACAATCCAAAGGTTCCTGCATAGAAACCAATTTCCCAAATAGTAGGGCTGTAATACACAGACCAGCTAGACGGTAAATAATCTCTATATAAAGACGTTACGATAATTACGAAACGCTCAAACCACATACCAATGTTAACGATGATACTCATGAAGAATGTAACAAAAACATTTCTTCTCATTTTACGCGACCAGAAAATTTGAGGGCTTAATACGTTACAAGCCATCATACCCCAGTAGCTCCAACCATAAGGGCTAAATAAATAAGCACGAGAATACCAGAAAGTATAGCCTTCATATTTATTTTGAGAGTACCAACCCATAAATAATTCTGTTAAGTAAGCGATACCTACAATAGAACCTGTAAGTACAATTACTTTATTCATTGCTTCGATGTGACCTAGTGTCACATAATCTTCCATTGCAAATACTTTACGTACAATGATCATAAGGGTTTGCACCATGGCAAATCCAGAGAAGATTGCACCCGCAACGAAGTACGGAGGGAAGATAGTGGTATGCCAACCAGGAATTACTGAAGTTGCGAAGTCAAAAGATACAATTGTGTGAACAGATAATACAAGTGGTGTAGATAAACCAGCAAGTACTAAAGATAAACTTTCATGACGTTGCCAGTGCTTGGTAGAACCTGTCCAACCAAATGAAGCAAGACCATATAAACGCTTACGTAATTTTGTAAATGCTCTATCACGAACAGTTGCAAAATCTGGAATTAAACCAGAATACCAGAATAATAAGGATACCGTGAAATAAGTAGAGATTGCAAATACGTCCCATAAAAGTGGTGAGTTAAAATTCACCCATAATGGACCACGTGTGTTAGGGTATGGAAGTACAAAGAATGCCATCCAAACACGACCCATGTGGAAGATAGGGAACTGACCCGCACACATTACAGCGAAAATAGTCATCGCTTCTGCAGCTCGGTTTACACCTGTTCTCCATCCTTGACGGAACAGCAATAAGATTGCAGAGATTAGGGTACCAGCGTGACCAATACCTACCCACCATACGAAGTTGGTGATATCCCATCCCCAACCCACTGTTTTGTTCAAGTTCCACTCTCCAATACCATAAGTAACCTCACGGTACACACTATAAACGCCAAATAATAAAAGCGCAACAGCAATGAAGAATCCGATGTACCATAACCTTGTTGGCTTGGCTTCGATAGGGCGAACAATATCTTCGGTTACTTGGCGGTAATTTTTATTACCACTAACCAACGGTTCCCTAAGTTGTGATTCGTACTTTAAATGCATCTTATTCTATTTCAATTATTTTAATTATGCTTTTTTCTCTTCGTGTTTTGCTTCTTCGTGTTTAGCGCCTTCATGTTTTTCGTCGGTGTTACGCACTTTTGCTAAGTAAGTAACGCCAGGTAAAACGTGTAACTGCTCTAATACATAGAAGCTACGATTAGGATTGTCTAAACGAACTTTAGTAATTGCACTGTGCTTGCTATTTGCATTACCAAAAGTAATAGCTTCTGTAGGACAAGCTTGTTGACAAGCAACTTTTACATCTGTATCTTCTAAAGGACGAGAATCTTTTTTCGCTTTTAATTTTCCTTCTTGTAAACGTTGTACACAGAAAGAACATTTTTCAATCACACCACGAGAACGAACAGTAACGTCTGGGTTTAACACCATACGTGTAAGATCGTCATTCATATTTAATACGACATCATTTACGTGACCTGTTTGGTTATCACCAAAGCTGTCCGCACCTGTGTAATCAGCCCAGTTAAAACGACGTACTTTATAAGGACAGTTATTTGCGCAATAACGTGTACCAATACATCTGTTATAGGTCATTTGGTTTAAGCCTTCTGAGCTATGGTTGGTTGCAGCCACTGGACAAACGTTTTCACAAGGAGCGTTGTCACAATGTTGACACATAAGTGGTTGGAATACTACATTTGGATTGTCCATATCACCGCTGTAATAACGGTCAATACGTAACCAATGCATTTCATGACCACGTAATACTTCTGGCTTACCAACAACAGAAACGTTGTTTTCTGCATTACATGCTACCACACAAGCACCACAACCAGTACAAGCATTTAAATCAACGCTCATACCCCATTTGATACCTGGTCTATCGTATACTGGATATAAAGTTCCAGCACCTTCAAACTTTTGAAGTACTTCTTCGTTGCTTAATTTTTCACCACCAGAAATTTGACCTTTTAATTCATGTGCACGCTCATCACGAATTTCTGTTGGGTGGTGTTTGTACGCAGCAAGTGTTAACTCTTTCATTACCTCGGTACGGTTACCTTGCTCGGTATCGTAACGGCTATGTGTTTGAGTTAATGCTACTGGATATTTTTCGCCAGTTGCAACCACTTCAACACTTGTGTTTACGTATGAAATATTATTGCCTTGTAAAGAAGCCAAACCAAACGCATTTTTACCTACGCCGTTTGCAGCTTTACCAATACTTTCTGAACGGCCATACCCTACTGCAATACCAATGGTTTCAGGATGTGTACCCGGAATAATTAATACTGGAAGTTCGATCGTCTTACCACCTACTGTAACTTTTACAACTGGCTTTGGAGGATTTACTTCGTAAGCATCTGCTTGACCGCCGTTATTTAAATCAATTTTTAATAATGTTCTTGCAAGTGCAGGAGAAACGATAACATAGTTATCCCAAGTTGCACGTGTTACTGGATCCGGTAATTCTTGTAACCATGGGTTAGAAGCGCCTTGTCCAGCACCGATACCAACTTTTTCATACAACACGAGTTCTAATGCACCACCTTTTTTAGCTGAAGTTGCTGCAGTTACTGCATTTGCAACTGCTGCGCTAGAAAAACTTCCTGCACTAAAAGCAGCAGGTGTTGTAGCTAGTACACCATCTTGTAATGCTTTATCCCAACCTGTAACACCACCTAATTTAGCAGACCAACTGGTTTTTAAGAACGCTAAATAATCTGAAGTGTTACCACTCCATTTTAATAAGCTGTCTTGCCACTGACGTGTTTTAAATAAAGGATATATAGTAGGTTGAATAAATGAAATGTTTCCAGAAACCGCTTCTGCATCACCCCAGCTTTCTAAGTAGTGATGATCTGGTAAAACAAACTTACAAAGCACTGCAGTTTCGTCTGCTTTAGTTGCAAATGAAACAGTGGTTTTAACTTTTGCAAGACCTGCTGTAAAACCAGCAGCATCATGCCAAGAATATGCAGGATTTGCACCCACAAAAATTAAAGTACCAACGCTACCTGCGTTCATGTCTTTAACAAGTTGTACAAAATTTGCATCAACACCAGCACGTGCATTGTTGCGCGCAGCCCAGTTAATAGTAGAACCACCAGCACCTACTGCATTGTTAATTGCATTTACAATGATCTGAACATTCACATCATTGCTACCAGCAACTACAAGCGCAGCACCTTTGTTTTCTAATAAAGTTTTTGCTGCATTTTGGATACCCACTTTTAAAGTAGCATCCGAAATACCTGTAACACCACCACCATTAATAGCACTTAATAAAGCAGCTACAATAGCACCTGTTTCAGAAGGACGGTGTAAATATTTTTCATCCGCATTTGAACCCGTAAGACTCGCTACACTTTCGAAGTGTATGTGCTTACTCATGTTAGGATTTTTTTCGTTGATTTTTTTACCAGTTGCGTATTGTTTAGAAAAAGCAACAGGACTTAACCAAGTACCTAAAAAGTCAGCACCTAAGCTAACAATCGCTTTTGCATTTTCGAAATGGTAATCAGGAATAGCAGCTACACCATTTGTTGCAGCATTTGCTTCGATTAAAGCACTATAAGAAACAGCGTCATAAGTAACGTGTTTGCTACCTGGATATTTTGCTAAAAATTGAGCAATCACTTCTTTGCTTGTTGGAGAAGTAATGGTGCTTGAAACCACTACAACATTACCACCAATAGCAGCAGCAACCGCTTTATCAGCAGCTTCAAAAGTTACTTCTTTACCGCCAATAGTTGGGAAACGCAAACGTGCAGTATCATATAAATCTAATACGGATGCTTGCACACGTGCAGAAGTACCCCCTTTAGTTACAGGGCATAAATCGTTACCCTCAATTTTAATTGGACGACCATCACGCACTTTCGCTACAACACTTACAACGTCACCATCCTGCACATAAGTAGTTGCATAATAATTAGCAATACCTGGTACGATATCTTCTGGTTTGTTTGCAAACGGAATCGCTTTTTTAATAGGCATTTCACAACTTGCTGCAACAGCGGCAGCTGCAGTACTAAAACCTACATATTTTAAAAAGTCTCTGCGTGGTGCAGCAGTTTCGAGAAAACCTTTGCCTTCGTCTTCAACAAAAGGAAGTTCTTCTTTGAACTCATCTTTTACATCTTGATTGTAAGCAGCAGACTGATTCTTTTCTCCAAAACTTTGCCAGTACTTTTTTTGCTCCATGATATATTTATTATCGGGTATAATGTTATATTAATAGTGACACTTTTGACACTCAGTACCACCAATGCTTTCTACAGTAACACCTTTGGTGCTATCCATTTTTCCAGATTTTAAATCTTGGTGGTATTTTTCGTAGATGCTATAGAAACCGTTGTCTTTAAATTGAACCTTTGTTTCGCGGTGACAATTAATACACCAGCCCATGCTAAGGTCATTTTGTTGTTTTACTTCACCCATTTTTTGAATTTCGCCATGACATGTTTGACAAGCCACTTGACCTGCTTTTACGTGCTGTGCGTGGTTGAAATAAACGTGGTCCGGTAAATTGTGGATACGAACCCACTCAATTGGTTTTGCTTTTGAAGGATCCCAAGGTTTACCTGGTTCAAAACCTGCGTATTTGTATAATTTTTCTATTTCTTGTGTACCGTTTACTTCTTCACCATCTTCAGTAAACATTTTTTCACCTTTGTACTCGTTAATGGCCATGTGACAATTCATACAAACGTTTACAGAAGGTAATGTTGCTTGTTTGCCTTGGTAAACACCCGTATGACAGTATTGACAATTAATTTGGTTAATGCCAGCGTGTACTTTGTGTGAATAGTAAATTGGTTGAACTGGTTGATAGTCTTTACTTCTACCTGATCCCATTGCACTTTTTGAAACTTGGTAACCACCAATTACAAAAAATACAACTGCTAAAAATGCAATGTATCTTTTGTTTCTAAAGAATGGCACATCTACTTCTGGCGCGTGTCCTTCACGTGCATCTGATAATTTTTTTAGGTTGGCATTTACTTGTAATAAAATAAGGGCCACCACTGCTAAAATCAGTGATAAAATTCCAAACAATAAAGAGTTATCTTCTTCGGCTGGCGCACCTGCTGCTGCTCCACCTGGAGTGGCAGCACCTGGAGCAGGTACAGAAGCTACATACTTTAAAATGGCGTCAATTTCCTCGTTCTTTAAATTTGGAAATTGGTTCATTGCGGTTTTGTTATACTCGAGGTATAATTTGTTCGCATACGCGTCACCTGTTTTTAAAAAGGCAGCACTATTCTTGATCCAAGAATACAACTTCTCTTTACTTTCCCAACGGCCTTCAACCCCAGCAAGCGCAGGGCCTGTAGAGTTTTTATGCACCTGATGACAGGAAGCACAATTGGTATTAAACAAGGTTTTGCCGTCTTGGGCAGTAACGGTATTTGTAACTAAAAGGCCCAACAAGAAAACAGCGCTTAAAAAGCAGTTCTTGACGATGCGACTTGTGTTGCTTCTAAAAGATGTCATATACACAAACGAATTCTATAGGTGGAAAAATATCCTTAATTGCGCGCAAAAATATGACAGGAAGCTGACAATAGCGAATACTATTTCACTTTTTTTTGCTCAAGACAATATTGAGTTTCAAGTATTTGTCGGTTATTTTACGCAATTTTGACCCATGTTTAAGCGATTGAAGGAAAAATGGAAAATTAGTTGGACTTCTTTTGTGCTGGTTTTTTGCACTTTTGCCATTGGTGGTAGCAGTTGTGGATACCTAGGCAGGAAGCTTCTAACCCTTACTGGGATTGAATCTGGTGTGCTTTATTACACATTATATATATTATTAATGTGCTTGTTATGGCCCCTTTGTGTAATCGTTGTTAGCATACCCATGGGACAATTTGGATTTTTTAGGAATTATCTCCGAAAAATGAGCCAAACCATTTTTGGGGTATCAAGTAAAGCACCAAAGGCCCAAAACGGGAGTTTTAGCATCAAACAGCGCAATATGGCCATTTTTGCCTCAGGGGCAGGCTCTAACGCCCTAAAAGTTATTGAGCATTTTAAGGGTCACCCATCTATTCGAGTATCACTGATTGTTTGCAACAAGCCAGGTGCTGGGGTTTTACAAGTTGCCGCAGACAACCAAGTGCCGGTTCTTATGATAGAAAAGAAGGATTTTGAACATGGCAATATGTACGTAAAAGAATTGTCGAAATATGAAATAGGATTTATAGTGCTCGCGGGATTTTTATGGAAAATGCCAGAGGCTTTTTTAAATGCATACCCAAGACACATCATCAATATTCACCCTTCATTACTACCAAAATTTGGTGGCAAAGGTATGTACGGTTCACGCGTGCATGAAGCCGTGATTGCTGCTGGCGAAAAAGAATCGGGTATTACAGTTCATTATGTAAATGGACAGTTCGACGAAGGAGAACATTTATTTAAAGCAAGTTGCACCGTTGATGCAACCGATACACCAGATACACTTGCTACTAAAGTACACGCACTAGAACATTTGCATTTTGCACGCGTGATAGAAGATGTAATCGAAGGAAGGCTATAATTTTTTTTGCATATACACGACACTAGGTAGCGGATTATCGTAGTACGCCGTTACGGTTTCAAATCCAAATTTTTGATAGAGTTGTATAGCGGCTTGCAACCTTTCTAAGGTATCTAATTTCATATTGGTATAGCCCAGTAATTGCGCTTCTTGTAATAACGCTTGTACTAGTGCATCTCCTACCCCAAGTTTTCGAAAAGCTGGCGCTACATAGAGCCTTTTCATTTCACAGGTTTGCGCTTCTTGCAATGGCTGTAACGCAATGCAGCCAACAGGTGTAGTATTATAGTAGGCAATAAAAAGCGCGCCTACCGGCGCGCTATATTTGTATAAAGGATTATCGATTTCGCTATCAAAAGATTGGAAACAAAGGTTTTCATTGAGCTCCCCCAAATACGCTTTAAAAAGATCTTTTACAGATTCTAATGCAGCGCCTTCTGTGGTAACTTTTTGAATATCTAACATGGGTAATAGCGTCTGCAATTAACCAGGCATTCTAGAAATATATTTTTCTATTTCTTTTACCTGATCAAGCACTTGTTTTGTAGTTGGCTTACAAGCTTTTGCTTTTCTAAAAAAATCTTTAGCAGCTCTAAACTCACGCTTATTGATAAAAATTTGACACATGGTTAAATACGCCACTGCTTCACTTTCTTTGTCAGGAATACCAAGTCTGATGGCAGCTCTGATATAAGATTCACCTTGCTTAAGATCACCTTTTTGCATAGACATCATACCAAGCTGTAATTTATTTGCACCTTCTGCCTCTGGCATTGGCGAGCCTAAATCATTACTCATTTTGAGGTGCTTTTCGGCGCTATCAAAATCTTGAGTCATCATGGCAAGGTTTCCCTTGATGGTATAAAACGTAGAACGTACAGGCTTATACAATAAGCCCGGAAACCAAACAGATTTTAATATTTTTTCAACCTCTTCAACATTACCTTGTTCCATAGGTTCTTGAATCAAACGAAGTGGTCCGATAAAAAAATGGCTTAAAATACCAATAACAAAAACGAGGTATATAGGGAAGGTTGGCCAAAAACCAGTTCCGGTGAAATTTAATACAAGGCCTAACACTAGTAGCAATAAGCTTAGCCAAAAACGGTATTTGATAATGATATTATAGAATTGCATCCCTTTAAATTTGAGCCGCTAAGATACATTGGTTTTATGAAAAGCGACCAACCCACAAGCATTTTGTGGCGGTACGGGATTATCTATTATTTTTGCTACCCTTTTAGGGATGGTCCCGTAGTTCAATGGATAGAATAGAAGTTTCCTAAACTTTCACCTAATTCAATGGGCTATTTACACAGACAATCATAGGATTATCTATGAAATTAATAAATTGAGACAAAGAAAGTGCAGTAAATCCTGCAGTAGATTTTGAAATATGGCCCTGTAGTTAAATGGATATAACCAGCGTTTCCTAAACGTTAATTCCAAGTTCGATTCTTGGCGGGGCCACCAAATACCAAGATTTTTTGATGCTTTTTTTTTGGGGGGGGGTATAAACTCCTCATTTAATAGGTAAAGGTGGATGAAATCTATTTGCCTATCAAATTAGAAAATGAAAAAATTATAGCCTTTCATTAACAATAATTTTTACGCAACCAATTGTCCATTGAGTATTTTTAACTGTTAGCAAAAATAAGAAAACATTACTAGCAATGAAATTAACAATACTCATCTTTGCCACGTTACTCCCGTTTTTTAGTGAGTGTCAAACAATAGACTCAGCTTTTATAGAGAAATTTATTGGTAATAAATATAAGACAGATACATCTTCATTTTTACCGACCTATAAATTTATTGATGATAAGGGTAACTCATTGTCACTTAGCGATTTCAGAGGAAAAATTCTTTACATTGATGTATGGTCTACAAATTGCCCTCCATGCTTAGCACAGTTCCCATATCGCGAACAATTATTAAATCGCTTAAAAAGCTTACACTTAGATACTTCAATCGTTTTTATAAATATTAATATTGAAGACTCTAAAAAAAATTGGAAAAAAGCAATAAAAAAGTATCAACCTGTCGGAATTAATCTTCATTGTTCTGATACATCACTTTATAACAATTGGAATATACATGCACTACCTTGTCATATTCTATTAAGCAAAACTGGCTATTTGCTAGGTCAACAAATTGCAGGCCCTGATAGTGGCATGATAGATTGGATTCTTTATTCTTCTATAAAAGGGAATAACTTAATAGATGCTATTTGGAGGTCATTCAACCAAGGTAAATTAATGGAAAAGTATAAAACTTCTAAAGCATTAACTGATGAAGAGTATGCCAAATGGTTTAACGACTTATTGCCAGCTCTGCTTGAGAATGATAGGTGGAGAAAAAACAGAAATAGTCGTAAAATAGAGTAAATTAATCCTTTCGTAAAAAGAATGGAAATAGATTGACTTACCTCAATAGTCTGTCAAATACTATAAAGTACACAAACGTGCGAACCACTATACTATAGGTTTCGATCTCTTTTCTAATAACCTACTAACAGTGCTAGGGGAATACAAACATCCTCTTCTTGTTTTATAACCATTTACATTTAAGGCTTTTGATATTTCAGACAAGCTGATATACCCATTTTTCATTTGAAAATGCTCTATAAATGTTTTAGCCCTTCTCCAATTTTCATTTGATGTTTTATTAAACTTTACTACCTCTAACCCTTTAATCCTCCCCTCTTTTGTAAAATTTTGAGGTGTACCTAGTTTCACCCCTCTTTTTTTTAATTCTTCTAACCCTCTTTTTATGCAGTAAACTGTGCAGTAGTGTTATGAAAAAACCTCATTTTACATTTTTTAATATTTGTATTGTATTGATTTTCATTATTTTATGTGAATATAAATGAATAGAAGTTTCCTAAACTTTAGATCCAGGTTCGATTCCTGGCGGGACCACAAAGGCTCAACACATAGTGTTGGGCCTTCTTCATTTTGAGACAACGTCGAAAGCTTGCTTTCGTAAGTTGGATAGAGATGAAGAAGGCAACAAGCCGCGAAGCGGTTTGTTAAAAGCCTTTGGGTTAGTTCAATGCGGCAGGAAGTTAGCCGCAGGCTAACAGTCCTGCCGAAAGTCAGGCTAAGTGTCCGAAAGCCACCAATACCTTTTATTTACGAAGTATAACTGTAATAAGAATAAACAAAAAGATAAAAAAAGTAGAGTAAAAGTACTTTTTGTAATCAGGCTTCTGCAATTGCCTTTCTTTCAAGTATAAACTTAGTACAACTGCGAATGCTAAAATGGTTGTTGAACCCAAACTAATCCAAAGCTTGGCACTTTGAGCAGTAACCTGATCTCTAAGATAACCTGTAAGGATTAAAAAACCACAAAGCAATAAAACTAGAAGTATTGATTGAGTTAATGATATTGTTTTCATAAATCAATTTTTATAGATTTTTAACTTATTTATTAATGGGATGGAGTGCCCTACAAGCCTTCCATTGATTCAGAACATTTGTTTTGCAAATATGCTCCTTGAGGTATGCAACACTAGCTAATACTAAAACAGTTCCAGTTGAAGCAATTGGAGTTCCAGCCAAAGATAGTATCCCTCCTATGCCAGCTCCAACTAAATCCCATGACAGTGCATCATTACAAACTTCAATACTTGCATTATAATTATTGGAGCACTCATCAAATTCATATTCAAGACTAATTAAATTTCCAACATTTTGATGCTTAATTGCGTAGGCCAATTTAAATATTTCTGCTACTTTATTTTGACTAAGCTTATATAATTGAGGATATTTCAAAAATATTTTTGAAATAGATTGATTTAATTGATCAATTCGATTAACAAGCAATGAAGAATTTATGAAGCCTAGTTGATCTAAGAATAACTGACATTTTACGTCAGAATTAATGAACCTTAAGTTATCATCTGAAGCATCTATTGTATTTAGATCAGTAATTTCTTTACGTGGATGAACTTTTATTAAATACAAATGCTGTAACAATGATGCGAATTCATTTGAATTTGATAGTTGAGATTCTAAAGTCCCAACAAATAGAATTGAATCATTTTTGTTAGAACAGCAATTCAAAAAAAATAATGAAAAAACTAAAAGAGAATTTTTAAATAATTTTGGGAATTTCATAAGGCTGATTTTTATTGTTTTCCCCCTCTAACTAATCACAATCTACCTCAAACAAATCCAACCCCATAATGTATTTCCCGTAATAATTTAATTGCAATTATTGATGCAATCGACTCTAAGATTTTAGTGATGGAAGAGATTGGTTTTTACCAACAATAACAAATTAAGCCCTTACCCTAACAGGGCACAAAAAAACACCACGCTTTAAATCAATAACTTCTCCCCCCAGATTAGTTCGATTTATGACGTGGTGTCTATTACAAATCTAATGCAATCATTTAAATATTAAACAATTTATGGTTATGTTTGCATTTAAATTGCAAACTATGAATCACCTAGAAAGGCTTCATTTTATCTATCAGCTACTAGAAATTGAGCCTAGAACCGTGCAAGACATTTGCAAAGAGCTTGCTCAAAAAGGATTTACAACTGCAAATAGACAAATCTATAACGATCTGGCGCAGCTCGAAAAAAACTATTTACGACAAAATCAAGCATTACAAATTACAACCGGGCAACACAACCAAAAAACATACAGGCTTGTATTCACAGATATTACAATTCCTGTTACAGGATTTGACGTAAACTCTTACCAATTAAGTTGGCTTTCTATGACTACTTATATTACTGAGAGACGGGGCGAATCTATCAATAAATTTAGAGATATCGTAGCCAAAAAAATTATGCACCTTGGCAAAACTAAATATGCAGCACTTCCATTAGAACAAAATTTTAACTCACACTTTTTTGAAAGAAAGTACACCTCCGATTTCAACCAAATCACAGAAGACATCATATGGTCGATTGCAAATAATAAAATAATTGAAATTGAAAATATATTTGGAGACGCTACTAATGAAAAATCAGATATGACGTATCCATTTAATTTAAAGCCGCTATTACTCGTATTCCATAATGGCGCTTATTACACAGCAGGTTTTATTGCTAACAAAAATATATTTATAACCATTGACCTATCAAAAATAGTAGCATACAATATTACCAATCAAAGCTTTGCACATAAAAAAGCGCTCCCGCTTGCTAAAGCAGAACTGTTAAAAAGATTTGGCTTAACCGCTAATATTGATGATGAAGTATATGATATAGAACTAGAATTTTCAAGTATTACAGGAGAATTTATAAGTCACTACAACTGGCATGCAACACAAAGCTTTACAACTTTAAAAAATGGAAATTACCGAATGAAAATGCATTGCGGCATTAATAGAGAGTTATTTGGATGGATATTTAGATGGATGGGGAATGTAAAAATTATCGGACCCAAAAAATTAAAAGACTTATATCTACAACAACTTGATATCATCAATAAAAATTATAGTAGTGATCAGCGCTTAAACTATTCCAATATTTTTAAACCAGCAGATAATTAATTTAATACCGCAGCATCTTGGTTTCACTTCCCTCTCCAAATAAGGCAGTATAATCTACCCAAACGCCATCTATTTTTACTCTTTTAGCAATGAGCCTAATACCATGGCTATAATCGACATACCAGTTTACATGCCCCGCATATACTGGCTGAATAGGTTTACTATCAAGGGTATGCCAACCATAAATAGCCACCCGGTTTGGCCTTTGGTGCTCTAATACTTTGTTACTGAGTACCACATCTTTTTTAATACCAGCAATCAGCCCTTTTTTGTTTTTTCGCTGACCTTCTATCATTAAATGATGTTGCCACATGGTAATGGTACTATCCCTATATGCATACATGGGCACAGGCGCTAATTTTACAGTGCTGGACTTATAGATTGCATCAACCATGAGTGGTGTAGGTAAAAAACAATCATACGCATCCGCAATTTTTTGCGCAGCCATCGGCGTTATGGGAACGCGCGCCCAATTACTACTAGTACCCACCATAAAATAATCGGGGGCTACATACAAAGTTAGTTTAACCTGTTTTCCATCTGGCATTGTAAAAGGCATTGTAACCGGCACAAAATGAAAATAAAAATCAGGCACCTGTCCGGCATTGGCATATTCAAGCGCCAACGAATCACGATCCCGCCAATTATAACTTACGGCTTGTTTAAAAAATGCTTCCCCAGTGCGGGCGTCATTATCTACTGCATGCGGCAACCCAGCCGGGCGAATGTTTTTAGTGGAAACGCAAGCGCAAAAAAATAACGCAATAAGGAGGCAACTATTTTTCAATGGACCTGATTTTTTGTTCGATGGCGAGAGTGATTCTGTAAAATCCTAAATCGGTCATATGAGAACCATCAACCGTGGCTTCACCATCATGGCCAATTAAATTTGTAGTTTCTAAATAATGCAAATTACACATCCCCTCTTTTCTTAAAAGCGTGTATGCATTTTTAAATTTTTGATTGACCTGGTTAATTTTTTGCCTAGTTACCAAATTAAATTTAGCAGTTGGGTACATAATATTTTCGACAAGTAAAATAGGAACGTTTGGTTGTAGTGCATGCAGTTGACGCAAAAATGGAAGCGTTTTTTCCTGCGCCAAAGCAGGTGTTAAATTAGGCCCACAATCAATGACATACATAGAAGCGTCGATCCCCGACATAATCACAGCTAGCATAGAATCGAGTTGACCATTTCCACTAAAACCTAAATTAATCGTTTCACGCTTTAAGCGGCGTTCTAGCTGAGCAGGATAGGCCATGCCTGGGCGCATAGCAGAGGCGCCCTGTACAATAGAAGTTCCATATACAACCAGTGGCTTTTGACCTTCGAAATAATTTTGTTGTGGCTTATGAATAGTAGCGCCTTCTTCGATACCAATAAAAAGTGAATCGCAGGTTTCATAATCAGGTAAATACAACAAGTATTGACGCATGCTGCCGTCCATATCTTTTACCAAATTAGTTTCTTGATAGACAGAGGCATTAGGTTTACCTACACCCGCAAAATACCAGACACCATTATCAAGTCCATACAGGTCAAGCC
Source organism: Sediminibacterium sp. (assembly GCA_044341045.1). GTDB lineage: Bacteria > Bacteroidota > Bacteroidia > Chitinophagales > Chitinophagaceae > Sediminibacterium. The sequence continues at coordinate 101,626 of JBIISK010000001.1, forward strand.
CCTTTACCAGCGTGCCTGCTACGTGCTGAAAAACAACCGACGATCCGGTTTTCCATTTGGCAGAAATTTGTTTGGCATTGGTTTCAAAATACACTGCAAACCCAGTAGGATTTTTACTTAGGTCCCATACAGGTTTACGCAGTAGGTTTTTGATCGTATCTGGAAAGCGTTGATACACAGTTTGATTTGGCATGGGCCTCCCTAACAAAGTAAAACCCTGCATATCGTAATAAACAGTTTTAGTTTGCGCAGTAGCATCAAACATTAATACAACAGCAAACAAAAGTGTCAAGCAGTATTTCATGCTTCAATTTAATCCTTTTTAGTAAAAACCATGTGTAATAGAGCCTTACCTTTGCAAAAAATACCCCCAATGAAGCGTCTGGTACTAGCAAGTCTAATTTTAATTGTAAGTATTCCTGCTATTGCACAAAACACTGAGCTTTCGGAAGTAGTGGTTACGGCAAGCATGCTTCCACAACAAGAAAAGGAAACGGGGCGTAACATTGTTAGCATCAAAGGATCTAGTTTACAAAACCTACCTATCAGTAGCATAGACGAACTACTCAAATATTTACCTGGTATTGAAACCCAACAACGCGGGCCTGCCGGAACGCAAAGCAATATCATTATTCGAGGCGGTACGTTTCAGCAAGTACTCGTAATTATTGATGGCATCCGAATCAACGATCCCCTAACGGGTCATTTTAATGGTTACATACCACTTCACCCTGATGATATCAATAGAATTGAAATCATTAAAGGTGCTGCTTCAGCAATTTATGGTTCCGATGCTATTGGGGGCGTTGTAAATATTATTACCAACGGACTACAACAAAAAAACGGCCACAAATTGAGTGTTGGTAGCAAATGGGGAAGTTACAATTCACGTTCTAACAATATTTGGTGGGGTGTTCAAAAACAAAAATGGAAACTAAGCCTGTCTTCACAACAAAATAAAGCCGATGGAGAAGCGTTAAGAGGTACCAAGGGCTATTATAATAATACATTTTACGCAGCTAATTTCAATTACAATTTTGCATCAGACTGGAAGCTGCATATTTTATACGCCAACGATAGTAGAGACTTTAATGCACAAAATTTTTACACCACTTTTAAAAGTGATACTGCCTCAGAAATTGTAAAAAGTAATTGGACACAAATGAGTGTGAATAAGCAATATGCACACACCACTGTAAAATTTGATGCTGCTTATAAAAACTTATCAGACCGCTTTAGATTTAGTCCGGCTGGTAGTTTTAATGAAAATAAAACATCGCTATTTGTAGCGCAAGGAACGGTTCAGTTTTCAAGTAACCCTAATCATCAAATTGTTACAGGTGCTCAGTGGGTCCATAAAAAAATTAGATCCAACGACAGGGGCAATCATGATTTAGCGCATGGTGCAGCATTTGTAATCGCTACTCATAAACTTACTAAAAATATATTTATCAACGAGAGCCTTCGAATAGATTGGGACCAGAGCTACGGCTGGGTGATTATTCCGCAGGTGAATGCATCTTGGGTAAAAGGAAATCTTACAACACGCGCTTCTATTGGTAAAGGCGTTCGTGACGCTGATTTTACAGAGCGTTATAACAACTACAATAAATCCCTTGTTACATCGGGCAGTATTGGCAACCCTTATTTACAAACAGAAAAATCTTGGAGCTACGAACTAGGTGCCGATTATAGAATGGGCACTCAATTTAAATGGGGTGCCACTGTATTTTTTAGGGATCAAAATAATTTGATTGACTGGACCCCTACCCCTTTTCCTATGATGCCGCGCCAATCCAATTTAGTCATCACCGGAAACTATTCCCTTGCTAGCAATATATCGTCGGTGCAAACAAAAGGAATTGAAACGGATCTTACATACAACAAAAAATGGGGGGAAGATGTCGAATTAAATATTAGTACAGGACTGGTATGGCTTGCTTCTACTAGCCCCAATAAAACACCTTCTTTTTACATTTCTTCTCACGCCAGATTTTTATGGAATGAGCAAATTGTATTTAGATCAGGTAAATTACAGTTATCGGTAAATAGTGTGTACAAAATTAGAAATGCACAAACAGCATCTGCTATTAATGCGGCACTCTCTAACAATTATTTTTTAGTAAACACTAAATGCGCCTACCTTCTTAAAAAGAGAAGTAGTAATGTGTTTGTAGAAATAACAAACTTAACCAACACTACTTACTCAGATTTATTGGGCGCTATCATGCCAAGCAGATGGATTGCTGCTGGTTTTCAAGTACACTTATAATTAGATTTGCTTTAAAAGCCCTGGCTTTTCTTGATGTAATTTAAATATCAGTTCACCAAATAAAGTATTGGCCCAAGCAAACCATTTGCGGGTAAACTTGGTAGCATCATCTTTATGAAATGATTCATGCATAAATCCTGTGCCCGCATGCGTTTGCATTAAATTTTTAACGCAGTGTGTAATTTCTTTATCATCCACACTTGTAATGGCGCGTAAAATTATACTCATTGGCCAAATAGTATCGGCACCTGTGTGCGGACCTCCAATACCTTCGCCAGCTTTACCTTTATAGAAGAATGGATTGTTTTCAGATAGCACCAGTTTACGCGTATTTAAATAAAGCGGATTGTTAGGTTCAATAGCGCCAAGGTACGGTAGCGATAACAAAGAAGGCACATTGGCGTCATCCATCATATGAAAACTACCATAACCATTTACTTCAAAACCAATAATTTTTCCAAAACTTTGGTGCTGTATAATACCATGTTTTTGAAATGCAGCTTGCACCTGTGCTTTTAAAGCAAATGCTCTTTTAGCAAGTGCCGGTTCATTAACAGATGGCAATTGAAGTAGCTCTGCCATCTTACCTAAAATATTAATGGCAAACATATTACTAGGCACTAGGTAAGGAAGTAAGGTACAATCGTCGCTAGGTCTAAACGTAGAAACAATTAGGCCACATGGTTTTACTGGATAACCATAACCACTTAACGGCACACCATCTGTGGCCCAAGCGGTGGTTCGCTGAAAAGTATAAGGTCCATTACCATTAAAGCGTTGTTGCTCGGTAAATGTATCAAGAATTAATTTTTGTGCAGCTTTCCAATCGGCGTCAAATACAGAAGTGTCACCTGTTTGTTTATAATAACCATACGAAAGTCTTACCGGATAACATAAGCTGTCAATCTCCCACTTACGCTCGTGAATACCCGGCTTCATTTTTGTAAGGTCATCTTTCCACTCACTTACTTTATTGACATCTTTATAAAATGCATTAGCGTAAGGATCAAGTAAAATACATTTTGTTTGCCTATTGATAACACCTGCGATGAGTGTTTGAAGCGGCTTATCATTTTTTGTGAGTGGTAAATAAGGCCAAACCTGCGCCGTACTATCTCGGAGCCACATGGCGTCAATATCCCCGGTAATCACATAAGTATCAGGCTTACCATTCACCATTTCAAAATCGACAGTGGTATCTAGTGTGTTAGGAAAACAGTTTTCAAACAACCAACCAAGCTCTTTATTAGGTAAATCTTTTTTCACTTGCTCAATAATAGCCTCAACTGCTGCGCTTTTAAAGTTCCTGTCAGCAACAGCTGGTCTATTACTCGTATAGTTTTGTGTAAGTGGCGGCATTGCAAATCCTGTAGCTTTTTGAAGTAAAAAACCCATGCCTAATAGCGAAGACTTTTGTACAAATTGACGGCGGTTGGTCATATAAATAGTATTGAAATTATTTTAATTGAAAAGATACTGAATTTTCAACTGCTGCATTCGTTCCAATATAAACTTGAAAACTTCCTTTCTCACTTATATGCTTTAAATCTGCGTTGTAAAAACGAAGTAATTTTTCATCAATATTAAAAGTTACGGTTTTACTTTCCCCTATTTTCAAAAATACTTTTTGAAATCCTTTTAATTCTTTTAAGGGTCTTGTAATGCTTGCTACATCGTCTTTGATATACAATTGTACAATTTCTTCACCATCATAATTACCAGTATTGGTAAGGGTTACAGACGCCGTAATTGATTTACCGGCAGTAAAGGTTGGAGCTGACAAAACAGATTTTCCATAACTAAATGTAGTATAGCTTAACCCATAACCAAAAGGTAATAGCGGTGAATTTTCTACGTCTAAATAATTGGACCTATATTTTCCAAAAACATCGCCACCATTGGGTCTACCGGTATTGCGCACACTATAGTAAATAGGTATTTGACCCACATTACGCGGAAAACTCATGGTTAATTTACCTGCTGGATTATAATCCCCATATAATACAGAGGCTACCGCATTACCTGCTTCGGTACCAGCATGCCAAACATCTAGCACGGCGGTTGCAGATTTTAATTCATTGGCAATCGTTAACGGTCTGCCATTCATGAGTACGAGCACAAGTGGCTTACCGGTTTTTGATAAGGCTTCAATTAATTTTTGTTGACTTGCCGGAATGTCTAAACTGGTTCTACTCGCTGCTTCACCACTCATTTCACTGGCTTCCCCAACTACTGCAACAATAACATCGGAAGCCGCAGCTACTGCAAGTGCTTCTGCAAGTAGCTCTTGAGGGCTTCTAGTATCAATAGAAATTTTTTCACCAAACACATTAATTTTTCCTGCAAAAACTGGATCATCAGAAATATTAGCCCCCTTTGCATATACTACCTTAGAAGCCATACCAGGTCGGTTATTAAAACCTTCTAAAACAGCGACTGCTTGCTTGGCATCAGCATTGATAGACCAAGTACCAGGCATGTTTGAACGGTCATTAGCAAGTGGTCCGATAAGTGCAATTTTTTGACCCTGCTTTAATGGTAATACTTGATTGTCATTTTTTAAGAGCACAAAAGAACGCATGGCAGCCTCTTTCGCAAATGCTCGTTTGTCTGCACTTAATACTTCGGAAGCTCTTGATGGTTTGCAATATTTAAAAGGATCTTCAAATAGTCCTAAATCATATTTAGCTTCTAAAATTCTTTTACATGCCGCATCAATTGAAGCCATAGAAACTTTACCTGACTGTAATGATTTTTGCAGTGTATTTAAAAAACCTTCACTCACCATATCCATATCAAGACCTGCATTAAGCGAAAGTGAAGACACAGCCGCGGTATCTCCAATACCATGGTTGATCATTTCGGTAATAGAGGTGTAATCAGAAACAACAAAGCCTTTAAAGCCCCACTGATTTCTTAAAACATTTGTTAATAGCCATTTATTTCCGGAAGCAGGAACGCCATCTACATCATTAAATGAAGTCATCACAGAGCCAGCTCCCGCATCCACTGCAGCTTTATAAGGCGGAAAATAGTCGTTGTACATTTTGAGCCTACTCATATCTACCGTGTTATAATCTCTACCGCCTTCTGGCGCACCATAGAGTGCAAAATGTTTTACACAAGAAAGTAGTGATTTACCAGTAGCTAAATTATCATTACCTGCTCCGCCCTGATATCCAACTACCATGGCTTTTGCAATGGCACTTCCTAAAAAAGGATCTTCGCCGGAACCCTCTGCAACCCTTCCCCAGCGTGGGTCACGTGCAATATCAACCATGGGAGAAAAAGTCCAGTTTAAACCATCGGCAGTAGCTTCCAGCGCAGCCATTTGAGCTGACTTTTCGACCATGCCCAAATCCCAACTAGCAGATAATGCAAGCGGAATCGGAAACGCTGTTTTATATCCGTGAATAATATCGGAACCAAATAACATAGGAATACGAAGCCTCGATTCACGCACTGCTAATTCCTGTACCTTTTTAATTTTTTCTAAACCGGCAATACCAAACATACCACCCACTAGACCTCTTTTGATTTTTCCTTCTACATCGGTACTTACAACAGTACCCGTAACAGACGCATCCCCAGGAATAATTAAATTAAGTTGACCCAATTTTTCTTGCAAAGTCATTTTTGCCATTAAGGACCCAATAAACTGTGCTTTGGTTTGCTTTTGCGCAATACTTGGTGTAGCGGCTACCAAAACAATAAAAAACAAAAACCTAGGTATCAAAATCAAACGCATAAAGTCAATATTATTTAACAATATTAAGAAGCTTTAATGATAATTAAGTTAAATACCCGCTTAACTTTACGCAAAACACTGGAATGAAATTTTTTATAATATCTCTATTCTATTTTATCCTTTTGCATACAAATGTACAGGGTCAAACATCAGCCGCATATACCGCTTCGATTAAGCATTTTGACAGTTTACGTTTCAAAGCTTTAACGGAACAAAATGGATGGCTCAATTTAGCAGGCCTCTTCTGGCTAAAGCCAGGTGATAATAGTTTTGGAAGTGCAGCAAATAACACACTTGTGTTTAAGCATAAAAACATGCCAGCATTACTTGGAAAGTTTAAAGTAGTAGGAAGCAGGGTAAGCTTTGAATTTGAAAAAGCAGTTAGTAAATTCTCAAAAGTTTATTCGGAAGAGATTGTACTTTTTGATGCCCCTAGCAAAAGGGATACGAGCATCGTATTTAATCAGTTTATGTGGAGTATTATTATTCGTGAAGATAAAATTGGAGTACGTTTTAGAGATTTAATGAATCCAGCACTCTGGACATTTAAGGGAACCAAAAGATTTGCCATTCATGAGAAGTGGAATTTGCCTGCGAAATTTTTGCCACCCAATCCGAATGGGCTTTTTGTTACCAATGTATTAGGACAAACCACTGCGCAGGATTATGCTGGTAAAATAAGTTTCGAGTACCAAGGAAAAAATTATGTTCTTGACGCTATTAGCGAAGGCCCGGGTGATTTGTTTGTGATTTTTTGTGATGCTACAAACGGCATTAACACCTACCATACGGGAAGATACATGTATGTGCCTAGACCCGATAGTAATGGCAATACTTTTATTGATTTTAATAAAGCATTTAATCCACCCTGCGCTTATACACCTTTTGCAACATGCCCCATTCCTCCAAAGCAAAACAAACTCCCATTTAAAGTTACGGCAGGCGAGCTATCAGATAAACACAAATAACGCTTTCATATACAAGCACAAAAAAAGGGCGAACCGTTGGTTCGCCCTTTTTTATAAAATCTATACTACTACTTTCTAGTAAATGAATACGTATAGTATCCACCATTAGAAAGGTTAAGTACTACATCGTAAGTACCTGCTTTCATAGCAAGGTTGTCGCCGTTAAATTCAAGTACACCATCTCCACCACTATCTCCTAGGTTTACATCCCAAGAGCTGTTGAATCTAAACTTAAGTTCAGAATCAGCACCTAGCGTGAAAGTTGTTTTCCAAACTTTAGCACCACTATCATAAGTGAGGGCCACATCTGGACTACCACCCCATCCTGTAA
>JBIISK010000049.1:0-15380 GCA_044341045.1 Sediminibacterium sp.
TTACAATATTGCGCCCCGTTTCTTTTTCTTGTTGCGGTAGCATGCTAGCTGTAACCACAACCTCTGATAGTTGGGTGTTTTGGGCCAAAACGGATATGCTCAAACTACATAATAATCCTGCTAGCAAAAATCGCATCATTGGGGTATTTTTTGCAAAGGTAAGGTGCTATAGTACATGGTTTTTACTAAAAAGGATTAAATTGAAGCATGAAAAACTGCTTGACCCTTTTGTGTATTGTTTTTATAGCTTTTAGTGCTGTTGCGCAAACTAAAACAGTGTATCACGATATGCAGGAATTTACCTTGTTAGGACGGCCCATGCCTAATCAAACCCTATACCAACGCTTTCCTGATACAATCAAAAACTTACTTCGTAAACCTGTATGGGACTTGAGTAAAAATCCAACTGGATTTGCTGTGTATTTTGAAACCAATGCCAAGCAAATTTCTGCCAAATGGAAAACCGGATCATCGGTTGTTTTTCAGCACGTGGCGGGTACGCTTGTTAAAGGGCTAGATTTATATGGTTTAGATAATGGCACTTGGTATTTTGCGGGTGTAGGAAAACCAAATGCACCTGTTTATCAACAAGCCAATTTGGTTAAAGATATGGATGGCCAAACTAGGCAGTACCTGCTTTACCTTCCAGATTATGAAACCTGCGATTCACTATTTATTGGTATCGAAGAAGGCGCTGCTATCTATAAGCCACAACAAAATTATTTTGAGGGCCAAAAGCCACTGGTTGTTTATGGTACATCCATTGTACAAGGGGCTTCTGCTATGCGCCCAGGCATGGCTTATCCTGCTCAATTAGAACGAAGACTGGGGCGTGAAACCATTAATTTAGGTTTTAGCGGAAATGGACAACTCGATTCTATGCTTGCCGTTATTATGTCGGGTATCGATGCTTCTATGTATGTGATTGATTGTGGGCCTAATTTAACACCTGCAATGGCGGAGGCTAAAACGGTTCCATTTTTACGTCAACTACATGCATTAAAACCAGGCGTACCTATTTTACTCGTCGAAAATATTTTGTATCCTACCGCTAAATTTAATTTGGTAACCAGGCAAAAAATTAATGAAGTCAATCAAATATTTAAAAATGCATACACGCAATTAAAAAAGGAAGGGATGCATCATTTACATTATTTAGAAAACACAAATTTAATTGGCGGGGATGGGGAAGCCACCGTTGATGGTTCCCATATGACCGATTTAGGATTTTATAGAATCACACTCGCTATCGAACAAAAAATTAGAACCATTGAAAAATAGTATTCTCTTTTTTGGACTCTTTTTTGTTGCTTGTGCATCAAGCAAAAACATGCGGCCAGCAGGTTTGCCACCAGTAGTAGTGAACGATGCTCGCACTGGTGAAGCTTTTTTTAAACAAGCAGTAAGTTATAATTGGGCGCAGCGTGATTCATTAGCGCTTGAATATGCAAATGCTGGCCAGGTGCCTGATTTTTATTTCAGTTTTGTGCCGGTTACTATGCCTTTTACAATGCCAGATGGCAAACAAGCCAAAGTTACGTTGTATGTAGCCCCCGATTATTTTATGGTGGGCACCAGTAGTAATTGGGCCCGTGTTCCTATTACGCCAATGGCTGCACAAAAAATTGCGGATACCTACGATTGTTTTTTACCTACACCACTCATGGTTGATGCAATCTATAAAGCCAGTGCCGTAAAGTTAGCGCCTGTACCCATGTATGCTTTTAGGGATAGTACCATTACCATGTGGCAACACCATTTAATAATTGAAGGGCAGCGGAAAAGTAAAAAAGGCCTTATTAGTGGCATCAAAAAAGATGTGGTTCTAAGTAATAAGGTAGCTGAAAATGCAAGACCCAATAGAGTGGCTATTTATGGGTGGCACAAATTAGATGGTAAGCCTATACAGCCGGTGTATGCGGGGCATGTAAACTGGTATGTAGATTATAGCCATGGTATTAGGCTCATTGCTAAAAAAATAAAAATAGGTAACATATGGTTAGATTATACTGCATTATTTGGTGATGGGGCTGAAACAAAAATGCTCAGGTATTAATTTGTTATTCTGCAGGCTTAAAAATATTGGAATAGTTTAGGCGCTGCTCACTACTGTAATTTTTATTAATGATTTCAAGCTGTTGTAGATAGAGGTCTTTTAATTTTTGGGGTCCAATAATTTTTACATTCCCCATCCATCTAAATATCCAGCCAAATAATTCTCTATTGATTCCGCAATGCATTTTCATGCGGTAGTTTCCATTTTTTAATTGGGTAAATGTTTGTGTTACATGCCAGTTGTAATGACTAATAAATTCACCAGTGATGCTTGAGAATTCTAATTCTATGTCATACACTTCATTGTCAATATTTCCGGTTAAGCCAAATCTCTTTTGTAGTTCTGCTTTAGCAAGCGGAAGTACTTTTTTATTTGCAAAGGTTTGATTGGTAATATTATAACTTACTATTTTTGAGAGGTCAATGGTAATAAAGATATTTTTCTTTACAATAAACCCCGCTGTGTAATAGGCGCCATTGTGGTATACGAGTAAAATTGGCTTTAATTTAAAGGGATACGTGATATCGGAAGATACATTGGTTGCATCTCCGTAAATATTAATAATCTCAATAATTTTGTTATTTGCAATAGACCAAATAATGTCTTCTGACAATTGATTAAACGCGGCGGTGTATTTCCTTTCAAAAAAGTGTGAATTAAAATTTTGTTCAAGTGGTAAGGCAGCATATTTAGTTTTGCTTAAGTGCATAATTTTTTCTGCTACGATATCTCTAAATTTATTGATGGATTCTCCACGCCCTTCTGTAATATACGTAGTCATGGAAAGTCTACTTAGTTGATAGGAGTTTACGTCAAATCCTGTAACTGGTATTGTGATATCTGTGTATACAAGCCTATATGTTTTTTGGTTGTATTGCCCGGTTGTAATTTGTAATGCTTGATTTTTACGTAAATAGCTTTTTTCAAGTTGCACCAGGTCATTATAGATTTGTCTACTAGCAGTTGCAACACCTTTCGTAGCAAGCTCTTTGCAAATATCCTGTACCGTGCGGGGTTCAATTTCTAGTAACTGATAGATAAAATGAAGCCTTTCTAGTTGATTCATAGTTTGCAATTAAAATGCAAACATAATGATTAAATGGTTAAATTATAACTGATTGGGCTAAGTTTGTAATTGACACCACGTTATTAATCGGACTAATCTGGGGGGAGAAGTTATTGATTTAGAGCGTGGTGTTTTTTTGTGCCCTGCCTTATTGTATTTTAGTAAAATAAAGTTTTACGTATGTCTATCCAGAAAAGTATTGTTTTTCTTTTTGTTTCTTTTTTCATTGTAACTATATCTCATGCACAGTGTAAAATATACCAGGGCAGGTATGCTTCCGGAAGTCCGGTAGCTGTATTTGAAAATGGAAAAATATACCAGGGCAGGTATGCATCTGGAAGCCCTATTGCAGTGATAGAAGGCAATAAGATCTATCGAGGTAGGTATGCGTCGGGTAGTCCTGTGGGCGTGATTGAAGGAAATAAAATATATCGGGGTAGGTATGCATCAGGTAGTCCAGTAGGCGTCATTGAAGGGAATAAAATTTATCAAGGACGTTATGCCTCTGGCAGCCCTATCGCTATTACACAAAACGGCGGAGGTGCTTGTGCATTTGCAGCAGCAGCGTATTTGTTGTTGTTGTAAACTATCCCGCCAGGACTGTCGTCCAACTTTCGCCAGGACTGTTAGCCTCCGGCTAACTTCCTGCCGCATTGAACTAACCCAAAGCCTTTCAACAAACCACTTCGCGGTTTGTTGGCTTCTTCATTTCTCGCCAACTTACGAAAGCAAGCTTTCGACGTTGTCTTAAAATGAAGAAGCCTCCCCGACTTGTCGGGGAGGCTTTGTGGTCCCGCCAGGAATCGAACCTGGATCTAAAGTTTAGGAAACTTCTACTCCATTAAAACAGGTTTTCAGAGGTATTTTAGACGTAAAATCACCCCAAAGTGTGTAGTAAGTGTGTAGGTAAATGGGTTTTTGCTACACACGCTGCTACTCACTTTTATACGCACTAAAAGGAATAATCCTTAAAGAGAGGAAAAAAAATCAAAAAAAATATCGCAAAAATTTGGAGATATTTAAAATCATCTCTATTTTTGTTCTCGTAATGAAAAAGAACATCAAATTAAAGGGAGTGTTATTAGAGGTAGTAGGCACTAAAACAAAAGGTAATAATGGCTTACAGTCATTTACTGCCTTTTTGGAAGCTGATAAGGATTTAGTGGCTAAGAATGATTTTGGTTTTCAGGAGAGAGGGTTTGAGTTTTATTCCAAGAAATTAAAAGAAGCAAAGTTGTTTTATAAGGAGCTGTATACAAATGAGGTGTTTGTTGATTTTTTAGATGACATTTCTGCTATAGAAACTCTGATGTTGCAATACAGGTCGCTATATGGTATTAGAAGTAATTTAAAACTCGGGTTTTTAAAAAGAACCAAGGATGGCGTAGAGAAGAATTATATAGTAGCTCGATGTCCTTTTTTTAATCCCAATACCGTAAAAACAGAAATAAAGGTATACCTGGGTACCACAGACAAAGAAAGGCGCAGTATTGAAGAATTGTCGAAAGATTCCAAGTTTATCTTAAATGCTTGTGGTGAGGTATTCAAGGGGATGAAAGCGATTATTGATAAACAAGAAAGGGTTAATTCGATTTTAGGCATTAAAAACAAGAGAATTCATCGAGAGAAATTTAGTGAAAATAAATAGTAGATAAGTCAAGTGTAACCCAATGTTAACGGAGGCTAAACCCTCCTTTTTTTAACTAAAATAAGTATCTCAAAAAAATAGAGATACATTAAACAACAGAGAATATGACAACAAAAAAAACAAGAGCACCAATGGCTCAAAAAAGGCAGGTGAAGAACCAAAAAAGAGCTGTTAAGGCTCAAAAGAGAAAGGCTCAAGCAAAACAAAGTAACGCGAAGGCAACAAGTAATTTTTTTTCAAACCCAAAAACAAAAGACATGGGACAAACAAACAGTGGCTGCGCCACAAAAAATCCAAAGGACATCCGAGTTGGCATTTCCTTTTTTATGAATCATCCAGTAGCAGGTCGTCAAAGAATTGATTTTAGAACAGAATTGGAAAGATTTAGTAGTATCTACAATCACGTTAATCAGAGTCCCGAATATGCTTATTCGGCGATGTATCATTCTCACAAGCAATTGATGGAATTGTATGTTTCTGACAAACCTATTGATGAACACTTTTTCACTATTGCTATGCATTATCTAGTAGCGTTTGACTCAGTTGGGGCTGCTCTCAAGTCAAATATGTTTCCCGACTATGGTTTTATGATTGGGCCAGTACATGATGATTTTGAAGCTGCTATGATTGGTATTCTTGACTATGATAGTTGGGATTATGGTAGAGAAAATAGAAACGCTGCCTAACAAAAAGTGAAATGAAATTAAAAATCAGAAGTCCAGTGATGGGCGAATATGGCACGCTGTTTTGCGAAACAAAAAGGGTGCTGTAGCGGCAACTACAAACACCCGTTTATTTATTACCCTCAAAAAAGAAGGAGGTAATCATGGTTAAAATTAACAAAAATCTGACGGATTTAAGAAATCTAATCCCATCAGAATTAATGTCTATCTACCAGATTGACATTACATCAATCAAAGCAGACCTTCAGGAAAAAGGTATGCTAAGTCCAATCGTGCTTTCAAAAGATGGTATTCCTATTGACGGATACAGAAGGTTGTTGGCAGCAATTGATTTAAAATTAGAAGAAGTACCTGTCATTCAAACAGAACTTGAAGCGTCAAAAGAGAATAGAGTTACGCTAAACCAGCACCGTGAAAAAACATGGATGGATAAAAGAAGCGATTATGTTATTTCATTTGAGACTTTCTGTAATCAACAAGGACAAAAAGACTCGTTAGTGAAATACGACCGCTACGAGCAGATTAAATTACGAACAGGTAGTAGATACAAGGACGCAAAAACCTTACGTGACGTGGAGTGGATATTGACACATGATGTTGAAGGTTTTCCAATGGCATATTGGTTACTTGAAAAGGGTGTTGAAGTTAAGTATGTTAAAGCTGCAATGGAAGCTGATATTAATTTGTATGCAGACATTTTAAAACAGGTGAAGGATAAGAAATTAAATCCTAAAACTGCAATCCAGCAAATTCAGTACAAAGAGTCGTTAAAGCAACCCATCAAAGAATCTTTTATTCTTCCTGATAGCCATCAAAATATTGAAATGCATACAGGTCAGAAGGAAGATTTACTGCTGCAGTTGAAGGATAATGAAATCAAAACCTTATTCTATCATATTGAGCCAATGCCTGCAAAGTTTAGTAATCCCGATATAAACGATGAAACGTTTGCTGGTAGACTTGATGCATATTCAACCAAAAATGCGTTTTTAATTAGGGACTTTATTACCACGAGGTTGTCAAAAAAAGGGAGTGTATTTATCACTTTGAGTGAATATTATGATGGTAATGGATTTGCGCAAAGAGCTGCAGAAAGGGTAATTAAAGCGGTTGAAAAAGAGACGGGTTTAATATATAAACAAACTATTTACATATCTCCTAATTCACTTGCGAAAAAAGAATCAATCACCAAACTTGTTGATGGGATGGAGATGATGTTGTGGTTTGTAAAAGATAGATTCAGTGTTAGTTATGATGTTCCAAAATTATTAGTTAATGAAGCTGACATTAAAGGAATTAATAAGGACTCCTATGCCTATAAAACCTGCTCCAACTATCTTGATTCAGAGATTTATCAGAACTTGATTAAAGCAAATAATCTTCCTAAAGGGAAGGATTTTCCACAGGAAGATGGTTCTAAAGGCGCATTTAATAATCCTGCTGCGTTTTTGCCAATCAAATTAACTACCAGTCCAGGTGAATTGGTTGTTGATTTATCCATGCGACATGATGTTGCGCAAATATCTACATTGTTGAATAGGCGATACATTGGTATTACTAATGACAAATCAGTATTTGGAAAAGTCAAAGCAAAGGTGAGTGCAACTGTTACAGCCAGAGCTACAAAATCTGTTTCAGTCAAAATTACCGATCCAGGCAATATTGGTGTCGGAAAAGCCAAGAAGACAACTAAGTCAAAAGGCGTAAGAAGGACAAGTATTCCAGTTTAATCATTAATTACATGGCGGTGTAAAGGGCACCGCCATTTTACTACCCCAACCCTAGCAGTTGTAAGCACGAATGACAGTTATATTAGCCGTCAGTGCTGCTCAATCTAAATGTGAATGGATCAGTACAGTAATCATATTATCAGTGGCGATACACAGCAAAATACTGTGGTTCTAAATCAGTTGTTTGAGGACAATGTGAGAGAGGTGCCATTGGATAAACTGAGACTACCAAAGTCGTTGCCATCATTTAAGCTGAGAGACATACTGACTATTGCGGATAAGATTGAATCAGGGGTAATTGATGACATCTTGTTAGTAAATGAAGATTTTATGATTGTAAAGGGGTTAAAAAGGTTTTATGCGCTAAAACGACTTGGTAGAACCCGTGTTCGTGTGTGTATTGGCTGCAATAAAAGGTCTGTTGCAGACGAATTATTCTCAATTAGAAAATAAAAAAAATGTACCAATTCTTTTATTTACGTAAGTCAAAGAGTAATCCTAAAATGGGAACTATCTACAAAGCGGTATATGCAGACCGCACACCTATAAGTAGGGACTCACTTAAAATCTCAATTCCTTTAAAACTTTGGGATGAGAAAAGGCAGCAGGTTAGACAGAGTGCAGAGATTGAGCACGAAAAGATTAATTACCTGCTGAATCAACATAAGTCAAATTTCTTAGCGGCGAACAAAAAAGCGGTTAAAACCAACAGGGAGTGTTTTATTGAATTTGCATTGGATTATCTGGAGAAGAATTATTCTAACGTAGGGACAAAAATAAAATACACTACCGTGATTAAGTCACTACAAAAATATGTTAGTGAGGTGTTGGGTATGAATACGCTACCGTTTGAGGAGCTGCGTAAAATAGATTTTATTAATGGGTATAAGAAATGGGTTTTTAAGCGTCAGTATAAAAAGAGGGACGATACAATTACAAAAAGAACCAGAACGGTATTCAACTACGTAATCGTAATTCAAACCTTTGTTAAAAGGTATAACGAATTGAATCCAGAGAAGGATGAAATCAAAACTATACATTACGCATTAGGTGTTGAAGATTTTGACATCGTTGAACCTAAGATGTTGTATCCAGACGAAATTAAACGACTGATAGATTACACTTACAGCTCCAATAGAAAGACTGACAGAACCATGGACGCAAAGTATCAGTTTTTATTTCAATTTTTTGCCAGCGGATTAAGAGTAAGCGATATTCTGCTACTAAATTATAAGCACTTCACTAAGGGTAGAATTGAATTTGTGGTGAAGAAGAGCGGAAAGAAAATCAGTATTCCTTTTATGTATAATGCTTGTAAAATGCTAGGGTATTTCTATCCCAATGAATATCAGGCTGCAATATTAGAGAATCCCCTTGGTGATATTGATTTGATGTCTAATGAGGTTGAAGAGCTTATTAGGGTTAATTCGAATAAGAAGCCATTAGCGGACTTAACCATAAACGATTTGGTACAATTTAATCAGTTCTTGGTTGAAGATAGGAGTAATGATAATGCGAATAGGGTAAAGGTGCTTAAGGGAATTATCACTAGGGTTGAAAAACAAGTTGCCAATTCTATGTGTAGGATTATGGGTGAAAAACCAAGTGGTTTAGTATTTGATTATTTAGACTATCAGGATTTTAAGGATTTGAGGATTATGGATAAGAAGGAATTAACCAGGACTCAGTCGTATGAATTACATCGTGGCAGAGCGAAATATAATGGTAGGTTGACAAGAATCGCACAAAGAATTGGAATAGATAAGATTACATCACATGTCAGTCGTCATAGTTTCGCGTACTATATGTTGTGCACAGGGGCTACAGTTGAGGAGATTAGTTTTGCATTGGGTCATGCTTCAATTGAGATTACACAATCATATATTAAACAGTTCCCAAGTAGGTATAGCGATGAAGCAATTGATAGGTTTGGTTCAAGTTTTAGTATCTAAATTACCAGCCCTGCCGGCAGGAATACCTGCAGGAGCTGCCGCCGTAACCCCTCTTATATATACATATATATTGAATGGGGGTAAGGAGCACGATACTGTCAAAAAAATCTGCCCAGAAATTTTACTAAAAGTTGGAATTAATTAATGCTAATGAAATGGTGAATCCGCTAGTATGTTCCACGCGGAGCGATCGTTATCCTAAACATTCAGGATACTTCAATTTGTAAAGTTCAAATAAGGATTCACGGACGATGTCTGATTTTTGACGACGGGTCATATTGCATAATTTTTCGAGTCTATTTTTTTCAACGCTATCGATTCTTAATCTTACAAATTCTGTCTTGTTGTTTTCTTTTTTCGTTCTCATGTATCTTCTTTATATATAAATATCAGGGAATGGTTAAAGTTTGTTCCACTTGCCATATTTTTTGTAGGCACAATGGATTTTGGTAGTTCTCGCAGTATTTATTATAAAATGGAATACAATGGGAAACAAAAACAAACAAACTAAAGGAATCTGGATACCTGAAGAAATCAAGGTTGATAAAAAGTTAGACTGGACTAATAAGGCGTTGCTCTCAGAAATCTATTCACTTTGTGAATTACCTGATGGTTGTATAGCTTCAGATAATCATTTTGGAAAATTGCTTGGAATTAAAAGACCATCAGTTAACAAAAGGGTAAATAAGTTGGAGGAGTTAGGTTATATCACTGCTAAAAATCATTACAAAGGAAAGCTATGTATTGGGAGAACAATTACAAAAGGTGGTTCTGTTAAGAAACATACGGTAGTTCTTGAAGTAGAGGATATTAGTTCTCATGATAATCAAGGGGTAGTTCTTGAAGTAGAGGATATTAGTTCTGTAGAGAACACAACTAATACATTAACTAATTCAGGTTTAACAATTCAGGAAACAATCCAGTATACTGGTGAAGTTAAAAATTCTGCAATGTCAATGAATCAATTTTTAAACTATAGGTATGAAGAACTAGTAGAAGAACTAGCAGAAAAATCCAGTTTAGGGGAAGGAGTTTTCTTTTATACTGAACCAGCAAATTTAGATATGTTTAGGGATGTAGTTGATGAAGAAGAATACAGACTGGTTTATCCAGTCCTTGTTAACGTAATTGATATTAGCAGGAAATTATTTGGTAATTAAAATCACCCTCAACGAAGAGGTGAGTGGAACGAACCATAGACGAAGTCTCACGACTTCAAAACCCACCCCCCAATTCCGATCACCCCCCTCCCTTAAATTACTAAAAGGAATATTCCCGAAAGTGATTAATTCATGTACCTTTTTATCGTGAGGAGTTAAGCGAATTGAAATTGAACGAAAATCACACAAGATATTTTCTTTGTATTTCAGCACTTCCGTTAGGAGTATTACAAACCTAAAATCAACTAAAAGGAATATTCCCCAAAGTGAGTTGTGGCAACTACCCAGATATTCATCTATTCGTGAATACCGAACCCTTTTTATTTTATTTCAGCATTTGTGTGTTAATGTATCACATCGTGATATTTATATTAAACAACAAATATGAAATTAGAGTCACTTACAAATGAAAAATCTAAAAGGAAGCTGAAGATGATAATAACAACAGAACAACTACATGCACTAGCAAATAACGTTATCAACGAACAGGAGATGGGTGCAATAAAGAAAACATATCTACTTAAACAAAAACCTAATGTCAAGAAGAAATAGAAAAGGAGTTGAAATCAAGTATCCTGAAATTGCTGTTTTTGCGTTATCCAAAGGATCGCAAATGAATGAACGTGTCCGAAAGGGTAAAGGCTACTATTACATGTTAAACATTATTGAAACCCTGATGAGAGATAGCAATGTGGTAAGCGGTAAGGTAGGTATATCGGGTTACAAAGAAGACGTAGCAGCATACTTGGCAGCTCTATTAGAGGTTTATTTTTACAAAGACATAGAACTTTATTTGATGGACGATATAAACGAATTTGATCCTGATATTTTGCCAAACAAGTTTCGCTAGGGATCATGAACCTTTTCAATTTCACAACTACAACATTTGCAAGCGTTTGTGATTTTCCAGTAAGTATCCAGCGCAGATCATGTTGCTGATTTTGTTTGGCAAGAGTTAACACCAACTTGTTTTTTGGAATCAAGTCAAATTTCTCCAATGTCCCTTAATAGAATTAAGAGACGTACATCTAGTTGATATTCAATACAAGTTCATTTTTAGCACTTTTTTATGACGTGAAATGAGGGAAAAGGCTGGTTATGAGACATTGTGGCTCTACATTAGCCAAAACACATTTTATGACCACCACTATTGAAAAAACCAGTGATTATTTAACCACCGACGAGTTGAAACGATTAAGTAGGCATTTCCAAAAGGAGCAGAACTTTCAGATGGCGTTATTAATAGAGTTCGGATTTAGGACTCTGCTACGTTTTTCTGACATTTCAAGGTTCACATGGGGAAATGTATTAAACAAGGACGAACTTGTCTTAAATGAGAAGAAAACGGGTAAGAAACGTAGTATTAAAGTTGGGGCTGTATTAAAGGGGTTACTCATTGAATATTATGAACTGATGCAGCAGCCAGAGCTACAAAGCACCATCTTCAATTACTCCCTTCGCCACACCAATAGGTTGCTTCAATTGGGTGCTCGGTTTGTTGGCATCCGAAAGAAGAGGGTCTCCACGCACTCTCTACGCAAATCGGGTGCCAGGTTCCTGTACGAAGAAAATCAGAGGTCAGAGGATGTGTTCTTGAAAATATCCATGATATTGAACCATTCGAGCACGCAGGTTAGCAGGAGGTATTTAGGAATTACCAAAGAGGAGATTTCTGATGTGTATGATGGTTTTGATGTTTTTTTGTAGATTTAATTTTACAATAGTCGAGAATTGTAAAAAAAAACAGTAGACGATACAAAAAGCTATTATGGGATGAAAAAATTTTATGCATTCATATTATTTCTTATTGGATTAATAATAGTAATTACATGGAATAGGAAACAGGCTGCTGATGAAATAATAAAGTCTGTAAGAGTAGTTGACAATTCAATTATACCCACAGATTCTAATGTATTGTATTTTCCGTTAGATTCTCCTATCTCTACTTCTTTAGATCGGCTTAATAAGTTGAATAATGAATGGTATTCGAAAATGTTATTTGCATTACATGAGCCACTAATTTATCAATCCAATGATAGTACAGAAGTTTTTAGGTTTTTATGGTTAAGGACATTTCATAATCCCATATCTATTAGGATAAATAATTATAACTCCAAGCATATATTGACCCTTAAAATATCTGGAGGCACAGGAGGCTTTGATGCTGGAAAAGTCATAGTAGATACATCATTTTATATTTCAAAAAAGGAATGGGATATTTTTAAATCTAAAGTAACTAAAATCAATTTCTGGAATTTAAGCCCGACCGAAATACTTGACGAAAAGGATGGGTCGCAATGGGTGTTGGAAGCAAAAAATAGAGGTATATATCATTTTGTAGATAGATGTTCTCCGAATGAGACTAGAAATAAAGATTTCAGGGATTGTTGTAATTTTTTAATATCCTTATCAAATATTAAACTAAAAGTAATGGATATGTATTGACACACTTAAGTGTGCAGGTGTCTAGGCGTTACCTTGGAATTACCAAAGAGGAGATTTCTGATGTGTATGATGGTTTTGATGTTTTTTTGTAAATTTAATTATTGTAGAAAGTTTAAACGGGGTTAACAAACACTGTCTATTCCTCTTACTAACTTTTGTTTACCACTGAAATCAAAAAATGGATTAGCATTATGAAGCATAATTTACTGATTATAATATTTTTTACTATAGTTGGCTGTGCTTTTGGTCAAAAAAAAGACAGCTCTTTTTTTGACAAGTTATTGAATGATTTTTCTCGAAACAGTTCTTTCGTTTTAGTTAAAATTGGTCTGGAAAATAAAGGGATAAATTATTTGATTGAAAATGATGATCTTTTCTATTTTTTTAATCAAGCCAAAGGATTAAATAGGACTCAATATCAAAAGTTCATGATGTCAATCCTAAAATCTAATCAATCAATTAATATATCCAGAAAAGATATTTCTAAGTTTGGCTTTCTGAAAGTTATTGCAAATGCTGATGTACGTGCAAAATTTTCAAAAGGAAAAGATTCTTTCGTCAAATATTATTTTAAAGAAAAAGTTTTAAAAGACGGATTTACAGAGGAAGTAAAAAACAATATTGTGCAAGCATTGTTTTATTGGCAGATTGTAACAAGGATTGATGGTGAATCTGGAGTTTTAATAATTGATTACAAGTAACTATTATTTTTATTGGATTGTTATCAATTGCATATGTAGTATATTTTCTAGCATAAGTTTAATTTTCTATTTTATTATATTCTTAGTTCAAAGTATTTTGATAATTAAGTTTATAAAAATTAATTTTAAATACAAATATATTTTGATTATAATTCTCTTAATTATTTATTTATACTTTATTTGTAATCACTTTTGATACTTTTCCTATAAATAAATCGAACTAGTAAAATCAAAAAATGGATGAGCATGATGAAGCATAATTTACTGATTATTATATTCTTTACTGTAGTTGGCTGTGCTTTTGGTCAAAAAAGAATCCCGTATCAGACAGTCAACCTTCCAGATAGTGTGCTTCTTTCTGTTAGAGAATTTTTGTCACAAAAAGAGAATATACCAATAACTGGTGCTATTTTAACTTTTAATTTGATAGATAAAAAAAATTATAAGTATAAAGATGGTATTTATTCTTTTAGACTTTTAGGCCCACATTTTCATCGTAATATTTTTATTGTAAACGATAAGCATATTTACATTTTCAAAGCTTATTATACAGATGAATTGATACCTGAGTTTTATCAATATATAAAACAAAATAAGTTGTCAAGTAAAATTAAGATTGACTATCTTAAAGCAATTTCTCTATTTCTTGAGCAAGAGTATATTAGCGAGAATGGTTAATTAAAACTTATGAGAATTTTAAAAACAAATTGGATTAATATAATAGGAGTTTTAATTATAGATTTACTTAATATTATGAATAAAAAACACGTGGCGAATTTGATTTCCTTCTTTGTAGCGGCATTCTTTTTTTTATTTGCAATACAGTCTGGGGTCTTTAACATGATTGGTTATTCTATCTCTATTTTGATATTCTCAGAGAACTCTACTGAAAACATCAAGTATGGTCATATTGTCGTTTATGCTTTTGAAATTTTGTGTGCGGTGCTGGTATTTTATAGTGTAAAAGTTATTGTAAATCGAATCCAGAAAATCTAGCCCTTATTTTATGAAATTAAGTATTTTTAGAAATACAAATTCATTCGAAAAAGTAAGTAATAAGGACGATCATAAATAAATACAATAATCTAACTATGATAAAATTCTATGACTTTCTAAAGAAAAATATAGTTTACTTGATTTTTTTAATAATAGCCATGTTTGGTATAGGATTACTAAAAGGAGCTGGTGTTGTTTTAATGTTGGCGTTGTTTCTTTTATTATTTGGATCTTATTGTTATACGATTGTTACTGTTTACAATATATTTAGGGGATTAAAAGAAAGCGGAATAATCATATTGTGTTTAATAAGTTCACTATTGACTGTAATTGTTTATTACTTATACGATTTTTCATTTTTAGTTAAAATTATATCATTGGCTTCAGTTATAAGTTTTATAATGATTGTGTTTGTAAATATTAAACTTAAAAATAAATAGACTAAAAGCTTCTATTTTTAAGTAGATAAAGCATCTTGTACCGTATGAAATTGACTCTAATAAACCTAATAAAGAAAATAACCAAAAGTTGTTTTTTACAACTCTTGTTATTAGATTTAATTTTAATCATATTTTTTAGGTATTACCAGCCACTTTGCGAGCCATGTATTAACTTGGAAGATTGTCCGTCTTGTCATTCTAAAGAGCAGTATTGGATTATTTTTTTCGGGGTGATTGCAAATTCTATATTTCTTCTTTATTATTTGGTTAAAAGTAAAAATACTAATGGATAGTTCAAATTTGAACTATCCCAGTTGTAATCTATTTTTAAGTAGGTAAAGCATAATATGCCTTATGAAATCAAAACCAAGTAGTTATTCAAATAGGGGGTCAAATGTAGTAAGTTCAGCAGTATATGATCTACCGTATAAATACCTAGGCGTTAATTCGAATTACTTCGTACACTAATGAATAGTGTAAAGCTATTTCAGGATAAGACGGCC
>JBIISK010000020.1:0-35301 GCA_044341045.1 Sediminibacterium sp.
ATTTACAACCACTAAGAACAACTTATACCTGGGAAACCCCTACTATCATTCCAAATAATTCTCTGACAAGCTATACTTCAAAAAGCATCGCCCAATCATCAGTTTATGATACACTGAACAATTTAATAACAACTAGCGCAACAGCTATTTACACGATAAAACCATCTAATCCTTTATGTAATCTACAACCATTTAATGTTACTGTAAATGTAAAACCAGTATCCCTAATTGGCAATCAAACAGTAAATACATGTGATGGTCAAAAAATGAATTTTATACCAAAAGGAACGCCAGCCGGAACACAGTACCAATGGGTATTTAGTGATTTAAGCCCATCATTTTCCTTGTCCGGTTATACAGATAATGACTCGGTTTTCAAATCAAGCATTACACAAACCTTATCAAATAACAGCAACAATATAATCTATGCTAATTATTCAGTTTCAACGATCACAAATGGTTGTCCAGGTTTACCATTTCAATTAAAAGCAACAGTAAATCCTACGCCAACAGTAAAAATTATAGGGGCTGCAAATATTTGCGAAAATGCTTTGGATACACTAACACTAAGATTTACAGGCACCAGCCCTTGGTCTATAAGCTACATTGATAATAAAGATAGTTCACTAACACAAATCAATGGACTTGCAAACCCAAATTCAATCATTGTTCAATCCAGATTACCTAAAACTTCAACTTACAACTTTACTATTTTAAATGTTACAGATGCCTTTTGCAGTAGTGACACATCAAATGGAAATGCTGGAGTTGCGCGTATTTCGCAAGTCATCAATAAGTTGCCAATTAGTTCCATAAATGCTCCTAATGGACAATTAATTTGTATTGGACAATATCAACCTATGGTAATAAGTCCACTAGCAAAATCATACCAATGGTATTTAAATGATTCAATTATACCTAATGCCATCAGTGTAAACTTTAACGCCTACAATCAGGGTACCTATTCAGCCAAAGTAACCGATGATTTCGGATGCAGCAATATGACAGAGAACAAAATTAAAATGATAGATTTAAAAAGTTTTGGTATTTTATTTACGAATGATTCAATTAATTGTATAAATACATCAAAACAATTCATTAATTTCTCTGATACTTCAAATATCAGAAATATTAGTTGGAAATGGAATTTTAACGGAGAAGACACTTCTGCCAATTATAATGCAAAAACAATATTCAAAAAACCTGGACTAAAAAAGATAACCTTATCTGCAACGATACCTTCTTGTGCTTATTCAATTATTAAAGACACTTTAATCAATATTTCAACACCAATAGCTTCAGTAAATTTACCCACTGTTTCTACAAATGCCGGGAAACCAATTACGCTGAATGCCCGAGTTTTTGAAGGTAAAATATATAAGTACAACTGGCAACCAACATGGGGAATTGATTTTACAAATGTTAATAATCCATTATTTAGTTATAATAGAAGTCAAAATTATTATATAAAAATGACCTCAGTGGATGGTTGTGTTAACGTTGATACAATCCGTGTTAAAGTATTTGACTCCGCCTTAGTCAATATATTTATTCCTAAATCGTTTACTCCAAATAATGATGGCATAAATGATATATTGTATCCATATTTAGCAGGAATGAAAACACTGACTTACTTGAAAATAGTCAATAAGTTTGGGAAAGTTATGTTTGAAACAAAGAATACAATTGATGGATGGAATGGAATTAGTTATGGAGAAAAACAACCTATGGATGTTTATGTTTGGATTGCAGAAGGCATAGATAACAATGGTAATATTATTCGGAAAAATGGAAATGTTCTTTTAATTAGATAATATGAAATTTATTTATAAATATTATATTATCGTTTTTGGTTTGCTATTATGTGAAAGCAAACTGTTTGCTCAAGATCCAAATTTTTCGCAATTTATTGCTTCGCCACTTTCAATCAATCCTGCATTAACTAGTAATGGAGAGTCTTCTTGGAGAGCAATGTCAAATGTAAGAACACAATGGATCGGTATTGGATCATCTTATATAACGCAAAGCCTATCTATTGATGGTAAATTAAAAAAAATAGATGATGAAAATTATTTAGGTATAGGCGGAATGGTTATTGCCGAAAAAGCGATGGATGGCATATTTAAAAGCACGTATTTCAATATCAATACATCTTACCACTTATCATTAGATAATAGAGGCAATGGTCTTGCTATTGGATTAGGGTATATTAACAACAATACGCGCATAGACTTCTCTCAATTAACTTTTGACCAACAATTATCTAATATTGGCTTTGATAGAGCTTTACCAGCGGGGGAACCTTCGCTATCAAATGCAACGAATTTTTCATCTGCATGTGCCGGTATCATGTATACATATGATGTAGATAATACATTTTTAAATGTAGGTGCAGCAGGTTATCGATTCGTTAAATCAAATAGAAGTATTTTAGATGATAAAACACAGTACATTAGTCCCAGATATGACCTACATGCAGACTTTGGTACTGCAATAAGTGAACGAGTTAATTTAAATGTAAGTGCTGTTCACATGATTCAAAACGGAACAAGGAATACTACAATCGGAACAACTTTAGGCTTAGTTCATAACACAATAGATTTTAATTCAGACCAATTAAGAATGGCAAATGTTGGTATGTTTTATAAACTAGGAAACGCTATTATTCCATATGTAGGATACTCCTATAACAATTTTCAATTTGGACTTTCTTATGACGTAAACATATCCACTGTTAAAAGCGGTTCCATGTTTGCAAGGTCTTTTGAAATATCATTTATGTATAGAGGCTTCTCCACTAATAATTTAAAAACTGGAAGATACCATTCCCCTTTTTAAATCACTTACTAGTTTACAATTCTTTTAATATGCGATAAATTTTTATAAGCTATTACAGCTTCAGACATTGAATTAATACTATCCACAATCAATTGACGCTTCCCCGAATCATCCCATACCTGCTGCAATGGATGCATTTCAACTTTTACAAAAAATAAACAAATATGTCCGTCAATCCCTACTGTTGTCTGGGTTTCAGTTCTAAAATAAAGGTCATTAATTGATTGCGGGACTGGCCTAGTATAGCTTGGCAATTGACTTAAAGAAGGCAGTGATGTTAACGTCCAAACATGCCTTCTAAACATGGCATCTTGTTTTGAAATAAGGGCTGATACTTTTTCGCTAGATCTTCGCAATGTTTCACCATCCCGTACAGGTAGGTGCATGTCAAAAAAAGAAAGCCCTAATTTTTGTGCCGGATAAAATCCACTCGGAAAACAAAATCCAATAGATTGCAAATAGCCATCTTTTAAAATAGCAATGTCTTCTTCTAACTGAACGCAAGTTTCTGGTAGCTTGGTATTTGGATCAAAGCCACAATAGGCATTCAAGTGAAGTAAATAATCATTGTTAATACTTCCGCAAATTTGAAGCTCATTTATTTTAAGTTCCTTCTTTTTTTCTGATAGATATGCTGGATCCGGATGCACATTAAATGCCGGCCCTTCAAATTTTACAATATCTGGTCCAACGGTGTACGGAACTTTTACTGGAAATATCATTTGAAAATTAAAATATCTTTTACAATTTGAGCTCCCTGTTTTTCTTTTTTGATAAAGCCTCTATACATGCCTTCTGTACAAAAAGGAAGTGCCATATTACCATTTTTATCTACTGCAATTAGTCCGCCATCGCCTCCAAGAGCAGGAAGCTCTTTCATAACAAGTATTTCAGAAGCTAGTGCTAAACTTTGACCTCCAAATTCCATTCGGTCACTAATACTTTTTGCCATTACAAGCCTTAAAAAATATTCGCCCCAACCTGTGCAACTAATAGCAACCGTATTATTATTTGCATATGTGCCGCTTCCAATTATGGGCGCATCTCCAATTCTACCCCATTTTTTATTGGTCATACCGCCGGTGCTTGTAGCAGCAGCTAAATTACCATGGGTATCTAATGCAACCGCACCAACAGTTCCGTATTTATCTTTAAGACGCGCTTCATCAAGCTCAGTAGCGTAAGCGATTTGACCCGATTTTTTTAATTGATCCAAAGAATCTCTTTGTTTTGCACGCAGCAAACCCTTCCATCTTTCAGGTGTATAAAAATATGAGGGGTCTACTATTTCAATTCCTTGCGCTGCAGCAAATGCTTCTGCACCCCTACCACTTAATAAAACATGTTCTGATTTCTCCATTACAGCTCTTGCTGCAGTAATTGGATTTTTAATGGTTCGAACTCCAGCAATAGATCCTGCTGCTAATGTTTTTCCATCCATAATGGCCGCATCGAGTTCATTAACACCTTCGCTGGTAAATACAGCGCCTTTCCCTGCATTAAAAAGTGGATTGTTTTCAAGCACCTTAACAGTTGCTTCAACGGCGTCTAATGCAGTTCCCCCATTTTCTAAAATTGCATTGCCCACTATTAGTGCACTATCCAGTCCACTTTTATATTTAGCCTCAAGTGCAGGTGTAAACTGACTTTTATTGAGTGTGCCAGCACCACCATGAATCACCAATACATATTTACCGGTGTTATTTTTATTTGAAACGGCCGTTTGTTGGGAATACAATGTGCTAGAACAAACAGTAATTAGGATAATTAAAAGGATACGCATAACTAGTATTTGAAGCAATTTAATATAATCTGTGGATTTTATTACCTTTAAATCAATGAAGAAGCCAGCTTCTATATTTTATTTTTGGATATGCATATGCTGGCTAATTGTATACAGCTGCGCCAAAGACTTTTCTTACGAAAATCAAGGAGGCATAAAAACTGCACCCGTTGCTGATGCAGGCAAAGATCAATCCATTGTTTTACCCCAAGACTCAGCCTTTGTGGACGGAGGTAAATCATACGATAACAATGGAAGCATTACGCAATATAGTTGGGTAAAATTAAGTGGACCAGTTACTTGTAATATTTTAGCAGCTGGCTCAAAAACTACCTGGATAAAAAAATTAACAGAAGGCACTTATGTTTTTGAATTAACAGTTACCAATAATTTTAAACTACCTGCAAAAGACACCCTCACTATTTATGTAGACAAAACAAAAATAGCTAGGCCTCCTATTGCAGAAGCAGGGCCCGATCAAACCATTCAGCTCCCTATCAACACTGCTACACTTGATGGCAACGCTTCTTCTGATCCAGATAATGATATTACTGATTATTTATGGACAACAATTAAAGGTACAGGCAACCCAACATATACTTCGCCTGCAAATGTTATAACGGATGTTACTAAATTAACTGCGGGGCTTCACCTATTTGAAATTAGGGTTACAGATGCAACAGGATTAGTAGACAGAGATACGCTTACGATTCAGGTAAATGAAGCGCCTGGCGTTCCTCCAGTAGCAAATTCAGGTAGCGATCAAAACATACCATACGACTTAACAAAATGCAGTTCCAGTCCGGAAATTATTACGCTTAATGGTTCAGAATCATACGATCCGGATGGAACCATTACAAAATACAATTGGCAAATTATTTTTCCTATCAATGCCACTATTGCTATTACAAATCCAAATAAAGCACAAGCATCTGTTACAGGACTTTTAGCAGGGAAATATGTTTTTGAACTCAGTGTATCAGACAATGATGGAAATGTAAAAAAAGATACCACACAAATAAATATAATTGCCACCAATAGGCAAATCATGCAAGCAAGGCTAACACCTATTGGAACATTATCTGAAAAAAGAAAAGTTTCGGGTGTTGCTTTTTTAGGAAATAAAATATTGTTAGCTGGAGGAAGATATCCACCAGCTGGGCCAGGACCCAATTTTACTTCTCGAGTTGATATTTACGATATCGTTACAAAAGACTGGTCTACCAGCGAGCTTAGTCAAAAAAAATGGGGTGTTGCTGCTGCAGTTGCAGGTAACAAAGTATTTTTTGGAGGTGGCACTGCGCTGCAGGGCAATGCATCACCTACTACAAGGGTAGACATGTATGATATCGTGGAACAAAAATGGAGCATAACAGAACTACCTAAAGCTGGACAGTACACAGCAATAGCACAGGGCAATAAAGTTTTATTTGCTGGCGGAACAGCCGTTTATATATATGATTATTTATCCGAAAAGTGGACCACTAAAAATGTAAGCCAACCCAGGGTAAGTATAGCTGCAACGAGTGTTGGTGGGAGTATTTATTTATCTGGTGGTGCTACAAGTAATATCGGTGGCACGCCATTTAACAGTATCGATATCTATGATCCAAAAACAAATAGCTGGAGCGTATCGAGTATGAGTAAAGCAAAATATGCACTCGCCTCTATTGGCTTAAGAGGAAAGGTATTATGGGCAGGAGGCATCACCGATAAAGGCCTTACCAACGAAATAGAAATACTTGATTTACTGGGCGGCAAAGGAACAACCTTTCACTGCTTGTTTCAGCCCGGATCTTTTAGTACTAACAGCATGGGAAAACTTGGCAACTATGTTGTTTTCTTTCCTGATGGCGGTGATGATAAAACCAGATTTGACATCTACGATTCACTCAATGATAAATGGTACATTGGCGTATTAGATAAAAAAATAGGCCCTGCCATTTTAATAACAGCAGGGGCCGAATTATATGTTGCAGGATCTTCTACCCCAGGTATCGATTATTACGATCAGCTCTGGAAATTAGATTTTTAAAATTCAATAATGAGTCCAATACTTGGCAGTATGGTTGATTGTGAATTTTTCAAATAAACCGGAATAGCATTACTACCATCTGGCATTAAAGGTTTTCCATCAGAAGTTACAAAAGCAGTATTTGCTTCGTTTCTTTTAAAGGTGTACAAGTCCGCTTCTTTGGCTTCTGAACCATAAAAGTTGGTGATATCAATGTAAAAATCAAGTGTTGTTTTCTTGAAATTCCATTTTTTATCAATTCTAATATCTGCAGCATTAAATGCAGATAGGCGCATCGAGTTGATTCGTGAAAAATCAAAAACACCGGATCCAATTGTCAAATAGTTAGCTCTACTAGTGGGCTCATCATAAGGTGTGTATGGCGCGGCGCCTTGATACCTATACTTTAAACCTATTTCCCAGTTTTTTGGAAGTTTGTAACCAACTGTCATACTAATAAGTTGGCGGTTGTCCCAACTTGCTGGTACAAATTTATTATCAAGTCCTGTAAACTCACTTCTATAAAATGTATAACTAAATACACCAAAAAAGTTTTTAGTTAATTTTTGTTGTGCAAATAGTTCAAAACCATAAGCACGACCTTTACCAATTTGCGCGATAGGCTCATTACCAATGGCACCAAACTCTAAACCTTTGTTTGCAATACTGATGCCATCATTTATACTTACAGGATAATTACCATAGGCCTTATAAAATCCTTCTACAGTAATTCTAGTTGTGCTTTTTGGCAAATATTCTAACCCTGCCACATAATGTGTAGCCTTAATGTATTTTCCTGGATTGGTTTTTTCACCAGTATTATTATTACTAAAATTTAATTGGGTGTAAGTAGGGAGGCGGTAATAAATACCATAACTAGCATTTAAACGAAGCACGTCCGAAATAGCTAAACTAGCACTCAATCTTGGACTTAACTGCTTGAGTGGATTGGATTCACTATTGCTTAAACTGTTTGCATCCATACGGAGGCCACCACTAAGCGAGAGCTTGTCATTTAATACGCGCGTACCAATTTGAGCAAATCCACCATAGCGGAAAAAATTAGTATTGGTGTTGCTATTAATGGTAAGTGCAGGCACTGTAGGGCTTACAGACTTTCTTAATACCTGGTAAAAAATATTATCGAAACGAATTAATTGACCCGTAAGTCCATAACTCAGAGTGACGTTATCGTAGTTCTTTGTTACATCCCATCGAATTTTACTTTCTGCTTCAATGCTTTTTATTTTTAGTGTGCGTTGTTGCTCAATAGGATTTTTGTTGTCTTCAAATTTATTAGCCTGATTGTCTAAAAAATTTCGGCTGACGCTTAAATTCCAAAAACCTTTTGGTATAATTTTTTTAATGGTAGCACCAATGGTGTAACTATTTTGATCAATCGTTGGACTATTTCCTAATACATACTGATTTTCGGCAGTTAAACTATCTGGTGTAATAAATTTAAACCTGTCAATAGCACCAACACCAAGGAGCGTTAATGTTGTTTTATCGTTGATTCGAGTGGTTGTTTTAAACTGAAAATCGGAGTAGTTTGGTAAAAAAGACCAATTGAGTAAATTAGCCAAGATCCCTAAACTACTTTTACGAGCAGACGCTACAAAAGTTGTTTTTTTAGACATAGGGCCATCTAGCGTAAGCACACTTTCTGTTAAACTAAGTCTTATGTTACCCTGAAATTTATTTGGATTGCCATTTTTTTGCTTGAACTGAAATACACTACTTAGTGCGTTATCATATTTAGCATCAAATGCAGAAGTACTTAATCTTACATCCTCAATTAAAAGAACATTTAAAATTCCTGCCGGTCCACCACCACTACCCTGCGTCCCAAAGTGATTGATAATTGGAATTTCTATGCCGTCTAAATAAAATACGTTTTCACTAGGTGCTCCACCTCTAATGATTATATCATTTCTGAATGTTCCACCAGCTGCACCTCCTCCTACACCAGGTAAAGATTGTATGACTCTACTAATGTCAAAAAAACCACCCGGATTGTTTTTAATATCTTCTGTGGTTAGGCGCTGAATACTGAGTGGGCTTTCTAGTGTTGCCGCTTTAGCAGAACTTTTGCGGCTGGTTACGGTAACATTTGATAACTGATTAACAAGCTCTTCAATTTCAATTTGAATATTATTTTCATTACCAGTAGTAACGGGTATATTATTAAGCTGTTTGGTTTTAAATCCAACGCCAGAAACTTCTAGGATATAAGCGCCCGGCTTTAGCTGAGAGAACCTAAAATTCCCAAGACTATCAGAAACCGTTTTAGTATTACCAGGTATTACCTGAACCGTTAAGCCAGGCAACCTTTGCTGTGTTTTTTTATTGTAGATAGTACCACTTAATTTTCCAGTGGTCTGGCCCAAAACAAAAAGAGGGCCTAATACAAGGACAAAAAAGGCTATTTTTTGTGCAATTTTCATATTTCGATGCTTCATAGAACTTAAACAAAAGACTCCTATAAATGTTTGCCTAAGGCTAATATTTTGCAACTTTTTGGTTGATTAGACCTAATACATGCAATTTTTAGCTAATTCATGCGTTAAATCCGAGCTTTTTCTAGGGTATTTCTACTTAAATTATACTTAAATTGGCTACTTTTAAAGCTATAAATTGAATCCCTGGCTATCTATCCCCTCCAGCCAGTCTAGTATCAATTATTTGTATGGGCAATGTCTGTGGATGGACAATCCAATACGAAAAAAAGTAAGTATGAATAAACGTATCAAGTTCCCACACTTGAAGCATTATTGCTTTGCATTTATTGTATTGAGTTTCAAGTTCGCAAGCGCGCAAATGATTCCGTTTACACAGAATTATTCTGCACCATTAATGGTGAATCCGGCAACCAATGGGTTATTTAATGGTCGCGCAAGTATTCAAAGTAATTTTAAAAGTCAGTGGGGTAATGTCGCTTATCCTTATGTTACTGGGGTATTTAATGGAGAGGCAAGAATTTTAGATAATTTTATAGGTGCAAACGATATAGCTGCTGTTGGAATACTCGCAGTATATGACAAATCAAATGATGGGGGATTTAAGCAAACACAAATTGGTGGAAACTTTGCATTTCACAAAGCCATTGACCAATCAGGAAGTTTACGACTTGGATTTGGCGCACAAATGAGCTACCGATCGTATTTACTTGACTACACCAAACTAACATTTCAATCTCAATTTGCCCCATATATTGGATATAATAGCAGCATTCCAAGTGGCGAGGGTTTTGGTTTTTCTTCAAACATATTTGATTATGGTGCAGGACTTCTCCTCTCCTACTTAGAACAAGATTTTAGTTACTATATTGGCGTTGCAGGATCACATTTAAATAGACCTACTAGCACCAACAATAACCTTTCATTTAGCTTACCGCCTGGTGTAACGGCTCATGGTGGCATTTCATTGAGTGACAAAAATGAAAACCGATTATATGGATCTTTTGCACATACTAGATCAGAGGCAACCAATTTTACTACGCTTGGCCTTGTGTATGGCAGAAATATAAATGGGTATATAGATGAAGATGGCGATGAATTTCAGATTGGGGCTTTCATGCGTTTTAAAGATTCCTTTGCGCCCTATGTCGGCTATAAGAAAGGAAATTTATCTGTAGGATTGAACTATGATATTACAATGTCTGAATTAAGACTTGCTAGAACAGGTGCTGGTTCATTAGAACTAAATTTAAAAATGATGTTGTTTGACGATCCAAACAATGATCAAATAAGAAAATTAAAGTGTCGTTTTATTTTGTGGTAAAACGTATGCAACTCAAAAATTATTATTTAAGATATTAATATAGTGCTGAATGAAAAATTTCATTTCGAGTAAAATTATAATTACCCTTTTTACTATTTTACCTGTACTTGCATTTTCGCAAATAGGTCCAGCGTCCGAAACGCTTATTAATTCAGGAACTTATGCGAAAGGATCTTCAATTTCAATACCTGTAAGTGTATCTGGTTGCTTCAAACCAGATAACAAATTTGAACTTTATTTATCAGCGTCTGATTTTTCAACAGATCCAGGTATTCTAATTGGACAATACAATGCGACTTTTATCAATTTCATTAATGGACAAATACCAAGTGATGCTGGATTTAGCCCTCAGCCAGGACAGGTTTACCAACTTAGAGTAAGATCAACAAACCCTGTTGCTAGCTGGGTATCACCAACTAAATTTTCAATTGCAGCGAATACAGGCCCATCAGCTCTCGTTTCTGTCCCAAATCAAAACGTACTTTTAAAAGATACAATTTTTGGATTATGTCAAGCAAATTTCAATAACTCAATAACATTTTCAATTTCAAAATCAAGTGAAAATACAACAGCTAATACACTTATCGGATATTTAAAGGATGAAGCTGCAGGAACTATCAGCGAAAATAAAAATATATCTACAGGTAGCTTCACCAATACTTATACCGGACCACAAAGATGGAGCTTTATTGTAACTGCAACTGGCTCTAATGGATCAATAAGTACTCGTGGATATGTTATTGCGAATTTAAAAACTGCTACTGGTATTTCGATTGGAAGCCTTACAGGTTGTGCACCTGAAAATCTTGCAATACGAATTCCAACAACTAATGGAGGTATTGAAAATAATGATCCTGCCTGTCAATATCAAATTGACTGGGGGGATGGAACTGTAGAGATAAAATCACATTGCGAAGTCATGTCTGCGAATGGAAATTTTACTCATCAATACAGCAATAGTTCATGTAATGCAACAGATAGAAAATTTACAATTAGAGTTACTACGCTTCAATCAATAGTAACCGGAGCAAATACAAACCCTCTGTATTGCCCATCTACAACAAGCCCTGTAACAAGCTCCGCAATTATTGGATTACCAGAAAGAGCAGATTTTACTATCCCAAATTATGCATGTATAAACAATACCGTTCAATTTATAAACACCTCTGATCCAGGTACCGTTCCAATAGTATCAGGCGCAAGTGTTGTTACATCATGCGACAACAATCCTCCCTTCCAAAGTATTTGGTATGTAGACCAAACACCAATTAATAACAACTCAACAATTTCTCAAGTATTTACTGGATTGAAAAATGACGTAGGACATGATTTTTCAAATAATTTTAATACCATTGGATTTCATACCATTTCATTGATTGTTACTAATTCTTGGTGTAATACAAAGCAACAAAAAGATAAAACAATTTGTATTGAAAAAGCCCCTATTGCTCGATTTGGATACAATGTAACAGATGGAACAGGATTTACTACAGGAAATGGAGATACCACTTTTTGTTTTAACAATGCTGCATTTATAATTCCAAACAGATCCAATGTAAGAGCTGATAGTGTTCCATGTACAAACGCTTCCTATACATGGGTTTTAAGAAACAGTAGTAATGCAACAATAAACAGCCAAACATCATTGGATTTTATTTTTCCTGCAGCAATAGCGCCTGGTGTATATACGCTAACGCTTACTACATCAAATAGTTGTGGAACAAGTTCAAAGAGTCATACTTTAACAATATTAACCGCGCCTGCGATTACAACACAACCCACCCCTACAAATAGAACAATTTGCGAAGGTCAAAGCACAAGTTTTACAGCTGTAGCCTCTGGCTCTAACTTAACTTACAAATGGCAAGTAAGCACAAACAATGGTGTATTATTTACAGATTTAACAAACGCTGGTGTTTATTCAGGTACAAATACTGCTTCACTAATAATTACTTCAGCAACTGTTAGTATGGATGGCTACAAATACAGATTGATTGTTAGCGGAAGTTGCACTCCTGATGTAACATCAAATGAAGTAGCTCTTACTGTAAATCCAAGACCTACCAGTGTAATCAGCGGCTCAACTACTGTATGTGAAAATACACAAAGTATAATTTCAATATTACTTACCGGAACAGCACCTTGGAATTTCACCTATTCTGATGGAATTACAACATCTCCAACAATTACTACAAGTTCTTCTACTTATACTTTTTCAGTTTCACTTGCATCTACAAAAACTTATACTGTTACATCATTGACAGATGCAAAGTGTACTGCCTTAGATAGCGACAGATCGGGATCTGCGGTTATTACCATCAATCCTCTTCCAACAATTACTGGTACATTAAGTGCTTGTGTAAGTAGCACAACGCAATTAACGGGTTCAGCAACAGCAGATGCAACAGCACCATGGTCATCTGCGTCAACAGGCGTTGCAACAATTAGCAATACTGGACTTGTAACAGGAGTTAGCTCTGGTACATCCGTAATCACTTATAGAAATAGCAATGGATGTATTTCAACAAAAACAGTTACAATAAATCCTTTACCAACAGTAAGTATTCCAAATACAAATCAATCATTGTGCTTAAATCCATTAACACCAAGTGGCGCAATAATAACACCAACCCATACTACAACAATTAGTTCGTACCAGTGGTTTAGTAATCCTACTGTAGCAAATTCTAATGGAACTCAAGTAGCTGCCACTAGCACATTTACTCCACCAAATACAATTGCAGGTGAATTATATTATTACCTAACCGTAACAAATAACAACGGATGCGAAGCAACAAGTAATGTTTCAGGAAGTATCAAAGTATATGGCCAACCAACAATATCCCCTCTTCCAAATACAACAAGCTATTGTATAAACGCACCAGCTGCAACATTAACACCTACTATAACAAATGGAGGTTATGGCACACTAAACTATCAGTGGTATAGCAACACAACGTCATCTATTTCTGGCGCACAGACCATTACAAATGAAACCAATGCAACTTTTACACCGCCAACAACAGCAGCTGGAGTTAAATACTATTATGTAGTTGTAACAAATGGAGGACCAATTTCTGCATCAAATTGTAATACGCTTACTTCCAATATTGCAGAAATAAAAGTATACGCAACACCTACCATTCCAACAGATCCTATAACCGCCACCTACTGTGCAACTGCAACGCCAACAGCATTAACTGTGCCTAATGCAACTGCTGGTGGCTATGGCATTGCATCGTACCAGTGGTATTCAAATACAACTGCATCTACAATTAGCGCAACAACAATTCCAGGGGCAACAACTTCAACCTACACGCCTACCACTACTACTGAAGGCACTACTTACTATTTTGCCAATGTAAGCAACGGAGGAACAGGCGGGGCTGCATCATGTAACAATCGAAATTCTGGTATAGCAACTATTACTGTTCATCCGTTACCAATTGTTACCTCTGGTACATTTACTACACAAAGTTTATGTATTAGCAGTACAGCAAATAGCATGACTGCATCTGCAACAACTGCAACAGGCACCATTACTAGTTACCAGTGGTTTAGCAACATTAATGCAAATAATACTGGGGGAACACCAATAATTGGCGAAACGAATGCAACATTTACACCTCCAACATCCGCTGCAGGCACCACTTATTATTTTTGTGAAATAACAAACAGCTGGGGCTGCAAAGCAAGAACAGATGTATCAGGTGCAATTAAAGTTTATTCGGCTCCTACAATTAGCGGACAGCCAGTTGCTGGAGATTATTGCGTTTCTCCTTCAGCACAAGCAACATTTCTGAGCGTAACTGCATCAACACCTGCTCCAGGTTCACTTACCTATAAATGGTTTACAAATACGAGTAATTCTAATACAGGCGGCAATCCAATTTCTGGAGCTACGAGTTTAACTTACAGACCAGCAATAACTACTGCTGGCAGTACTTACTATTATTTAGAAGTAGGCAATAGTGGACCAGTTAATTGCGCAACAACAACTTCGAATGCCGTTTTAGTTAATGTATATAGCACACCAACCATTAGCGCTAATATTGTTTCATCTAATTATTGTAAAGACGCAACCGCTAATGCATTAAGCATCTCAGCTAGCAGCGTAGTTGGAACACTTACTTATCAATGGTATGAAAATCCAAATGGAAGTTTAGCAAATGGTACAATAATTAGTGGCGCAAATAGTGCCACTTACACCCCTTCCACAAGCACTGTAGGTCCTAAGTATTACTATGTAGTAATTACAAATGGAGGTCCAACTAATGCTTGTAATACTATCACTTCTGCCATTGCAACAATAAATATATTTGCCGCTCCTACAATTACTTCACATCCTGTAAGTACAACCTACTGTAAAGAGAATATCGTTACCCCTCTAACAGTTGGAGGCGCAACTACTGGCGGTTTAGGAACGCTAAGCTATCAATGGTTTAGCAATACATCCAATACAAATACTGGCGGAACAACTATTTCAAACACAACTGCAACTTACACTCCATCAAGTGCAACACCAGGCACTTATTATTATTATGTAGAAGTAAGAAATGGGGCGACTGGTGGCGCCATAGGTTGTAATACAACCCCATCAAATGTTGCAACAATTACAATACACCCACCCCCTGTTACAACGTCAACATTTGTATCACAAAATGTTTGCGTTGGAACAAATACAACAAGCATGACGGCATCAGCAACAACTGAAACTGGCACTATTGCAAGTTATCAGTGGTACAGTAACACAAATGCAAATAACACTGGAGGCTCAATAATTACCGGGGAAACGAATGCAACTTTTACACCACCTTCATCAACAACTGGAACAACGTATTACTTCTGTGAAATTATTAATAGTTGGGGTTGTAAAACTAGAACAGCAGTTTCTGGAGCTATCAATGTATATGCAGCACCAGTTATAACAGCTCAACCAACAGGCGCCACTTATTGTCAAAATATTATAGCAACTGCATTAAGCATAACAGCAACTGCTGGTGGATTAGGCACACCAACTTATCAATGGTATAGTAATACTACAAATAGTAATTCCGGTGGCACCATTTTAACTGGAGCTATTAGTGCTACATATACGCCTTCAACTACTACTGTTGGACTTACTTATTATTTTGCTGTAATTAATAATGGTGGTGGGGCAGCAGGTTGTAGCATACTAGCCTCTAATACTGCTGCAATTGTTGTTAATGATTTGCCAGTAATTGATAATATTTCCAATAGCGCACAAACACTTTGTTTAAATGATACCCCAACTAATTTAAGCGTTACAGCTTCAACTGCAACTGGAACGATATCGGCAACAGGTTATCAATGGTACAGCAATACAAGTGCAAGTACATCAAATCCAACCCCAACCCTACTTAGTGGTTCAAATTCAAATACATACACACCACTAACAAATGTTGCAGGCACTAAATATTATTTTGCCGTAATAACAAACTCATTCAATTGTACTACTTCAACACCAATATCAGGTGCAATAAAAGTAAATCCATTACCAACAATAATTGTTCATCCTTCAATCTCTTCACAACTTCCAAAATGCTTGAACGTAGCATTTGCTCCATTAACAATTAGTGCAACAGCAGGTAGTGGTTCTATTTTAAAGTATGAATGGTATAGTAATACAACAAATAGCAAAACAGGTGGAACGCTTGTTGCAACAAATACAACATCATCAACTACCAACACTTATACTCCTTCATCATCTAGTGCTGGTGTTTTATATTATTATGTTATTGTTTATGACACAAATGGTTGTCAATCTACAAGCAATGTTTCTGCACCATTTACAGTAAATGATTTGCCAAGCATAAGCGTACAACCTTCTAGCAGCAATCAAACAGCTTGTTTAAATACTGCAACCACAAACTTAACAGTAAGCGCGAGCGCCGGCGCTAGTGGAAATATAACTTCTTACACATGGTACAGAACAAGTAGTTTGAGCGGTTCACCCTCTTGGACAACTGTTGCAACCAATACAACATCATCAACTACAAACACTTATACACCACCATCAAACACCGTTGGTACACTTTATTATTATGTTATAGTAACCAACTCAAGTGGTTGTACAAAGTCTAGTAACGCTTCTGGATCAGTTACTATCAACCCTGTTGCAATTATCCCAAACCAAGATGATCAATATTGTAGTGGAACTCCATTTAGTAAAACATTAAACAGCGGTACTAACATTACGGTACCCGCTAATACCACCTATAGTTGGAATGCACCAGTTGTAACCGGAGGTATAACGGGAGGCGCAGCAGGAACTGCACAACAAAATTTAAATGGCACGCTCATAAATCCTACCAATACACCACAAACAGCAACCTATACTGTTACACCAAGAACTGGAACATGTGATGGTGCAACATTTACTTATACCGTAACCATTAATCCTAAAGCCACAATTACTGTTTCTGATTTAAACACATGCAGCGGACTTGCATTTACGTTTACACCAGTAGATGGTGCAAATGGCATCATACCAGCAAATACAACATACGCATGGTCAATTCCTAGCGTTACAGGCGGTGTTACTGGTGGGGCAGCAGCTTCAAATCAAATAAGCCTTGGTGGCAACTTAACCAATCCAACAAACGCACAACAAAAAGCAACGTATACCCTTACTCCTACTTCTCCTGGTGGGCCTTGCATTGGAAGTGATTTCACAATTGTGGTTAATGTTAATGCTAGACCGGTAATTGCAAATAAAACACAACCTATTTGTAGTGGCACAGCATTTAGTATAACGCCAGTAAATACTTTGCCAGATATTGTTCCAGCAAATACAACTTATAGCTGGACTGTTATAGATAATACTTTTGTTACTGGCGATACAGATGGTAGTACAAATGGAAATACCATTAGCCAAACACTTACAAACAATAGTAATGAAGTTCGAACCGTTGTTTATACTGTTACGCCGGTTTCTGGAGACGCTGGCAATTGTACTGGACCAACATTTACAATAACTGTAACTGTTAATCCAAGGCCAAGAATCAGTGCAAAAACAGTTCCAGCTTGTAGCAATGCAAACTTTACAACACCCATTATAAATGCGGTAGATAATGATATAGTTCCATCAGGAACAACCTACACATGGTCTTTACCAATTGTTACAGGAGGTATGACAGGTGGTGCAACAGGAACAGGTGCAGCAAGCGTATCCGGCAATTTAATCAATCCCACAAGTCTTGAGCAAACGGCTACTTACACAGTTAGTCCTTCATTTATCTCTACAGCTCCTGGAAGCACGAGTTGTACTGGTCCTGATTTTACAGTTGTTGCAACAATAAAACCTAAAGTAAATATTGTAACTCCTCCAACAGCCAGTGCTTGTAGCAACGATCCTTTCACATTTTCACTTACCAATGGAGCTGGAGGTAATGTAATTCCAATTGGCACAACATACACTTGGACATCAGTACCTACGGTAACTGGTGGTTTAACAGGTGGTGCTACAGGATCTAATCTAAATACGATAGGTGGCACTTTGGTGAATCCATCAAACACTTCTCAAACTGCAACCTACAAAGTTACCGCTAATTCAAATAATTGTTTTAGTGCAGAGTTTTTTGCAACAGCGACAATTTATGCAAAACCACTCATAAAAACCATTGACGCTTCAACCTGCAGTGGTACTCCGTTTTCAGTTTTAATATCAAATGGAGGGGGTAATATATTACCAACTGGTACAACATACACTTGGACTGTTGCTCAAAATAATTTTGTTACAGGCGAATTTGATGTTACCGTCCCTACATCAAATATTTCTCAAACAATCACAAATAATACAAACACAAACCAAATTGTTGTCTATACCGTTACACCAATTTCAGGTACAGATGGTAATTGTGTTGGAGATCCTTTTACTGTCAATATTACTGTAAAGCCAAAACCAAGTGTAACTGAAACACAGGAAATCCCCATTTGCAGTGGAAATGAATTTATCAATGCGCCATTAAATGTGAATGGAAATATTATTCCTGTAGGTACTAGGTATACTTGGACTACACCAGTAAGCAATCCAATAGGTGCAGTATCAGGGGGATTTGCTCAAACATCACCGCAAACTCAGGTAAGACAAATTCTTACCAATAATACCAACACACCAGCTACACTCACTTATACTGTTACACCATCTGCAAATAATTGTTCAGGATCTAGCTACCAATTAACTGTAAATGTAAATCCTAAACCAAATATTACTACAACACCAGTAGTTATTTGTAGTGGTCAAACATTTACGGTAATTCCGGCAAATGGCACAAATGGAATTGTTCCGGTAAATACAACATACACTTGGGAAGTTGCAGACAATCCAAATGTAACTGGTGAATCTAATGTTACTACTGCTTTAAGTTTCATCAGCCAAACTCTAATAAATACGAGCAATAGCTTGCAAACGGTTACTTATACTGTTACACCTAAATCTGGAGATGTAGGAGGTTGTAGTAGCAATTCATTTACATTAACAGTAAATGTAAATCCTCAGCCTAACATCACAAATATTCAATCTCCAACTGTTTGTAGCGGGACTGCATTTAGTATCGCACCTACAAATATTACAAACGGTATTGTTCCAACTAACACAAGATATACTTGGGGTAATCCAAATGATAATCCTATCGGTTCCATTACTGGACAAAGTGCACAATTTGTTCCTATAAATCCAATAAGTCAACAACTCAATAATATCACCAATACACCTGCTACAATTACTTATACAATCACACCTATTGCAGGCGCATGTACTGGTGCTGACTTTACTGCTGTTATAACCGTAAATCCAAAACCATCTATAACCGCGCCACCAGAAACAATTTGTAGCGAAGAATTATTTACTGTTTTTCCAATTAATGGTATAAATGGTATTGTACCAAACAGCACCACTTACACTTGGGCCAATCCAGTAAGCAACCCAGTTGGCGCAGTAACTGGAGGTTCAATTCAAACATCAAATGTTCCACAAATAAGTCAACGTCTAACCAATACAACCAATGCAGCAGCAACATTAACGTATAGTGTTATTCCAAGATCTGGAGCAGCTGGTAACTGCCAAGGAGACCCATTTAATGTTGTTGTAAATGTAAATGCTAAACCAGTTATTGGTAATCAAAATTTAGCTCCAATTTGTAGTGGGCAAACATTTAATGTACCTCTAACCAATGGAGGATCTACCATTATACCTGCAGATACAAAATATACATGGGTTGTTAGCACCGACAACAATAATATTACTGGACAATCTGATGTTAGTGTTGATCAAACAAATATTAGCCAAACACTTACTAATAATACAAATGTTGTTCAACCAATCACCTATAGAGTCACTCCAAAATCTGGCGCAACAGGCAATTGTATTGGTGCAACATTCTTAGTAACCGTAAATGTTAATCCAAAACCATCTATAACTACACTTCCAGAAACTATTTGTAGCAATACAAGGTTTACGGTTTCTCCAGCAAATGGAACCAACGGAATTGTACCAGCAAATACACGATATACTTGGGCTACACCAACAAGTAATCCAACTAGTGCTATATCAGGAGGTGTAGCACAATCAAGTCTGGCTCCAAATATTTCACAGATCCTTACCAACAACAGTAACGCTCAAGCAACATTAACTTACAGAGTAACGCCAACTTCTGGCGCCGCTGGCGCTTGTATTGGAGATCCATTTAATGTAGAGGTTACGGTGAATCCTATGCCTATTTTAACCTCAACGCTTACACCTCCTGCAATATGTAATGAGACGAATTTTTTCTATAATCCAACAAGCCCAACAACAGGAAGAAGCTGGATTTGGACTAGAAATGTTACACCAGGCATCACCAATACATTAGCTACAGGGACTGGAGATATTAATGAAACACTTATTAATACAACAGTAAATCCAATTCAAGTTTCATATTCGTTTGTACTTACCGCTTATGGTTGTAATAATCCACAAACTGTAACTGTTACCGTAAATCCAACACCAAAATTAAAAGGATTATTAACACTCCCTGTACGTTGCAGTGGAGAACCCGTTTACTATAACCCTACAAGTGAAACTAATGGAACAACTTATACTTGGACAAGAGCAAGCAAAATAGGCATATCTAACCCTGCAGCAAACGGAAGTGGTGCAATTAGCGAAACACTTATCAATACTTCACCAAATCCTATTACTGTAGATTATATCTATACACTAACAGCAAATAATTGTACCTACCAACAAACGGTTTCTGTAATAATTGACCCATTACCAATTGCAAACTTTGACATTGGTGGAGTTAGAGCCGATTGTGGTCCTATCACAAGAACATTCATTAATAATTCTTCTGTAAATAGTAGCCCACTTACAAATGGTACATTTACCTGGGGAATTGGTATATTAAGAAATGGAGCGAATATACCAGTATTAAGTTCTATTAATACCAACTATAGCACACAAGTAAATTATACATTTACAAATATAGGTATTAGAGATAGCTTATACCCAATTTTCCTAACTGCAAAATCTCCAAATGGTTGTTTAAACACTTATAGAGATACCATTACAGTTCATCCGGATGCACGCATAGATTTAACAATTGGAACAGTGGCCGCATGTGCACCTTTTAATGCAATTAATTCTACCAATATTGTAAATAAAATAGATCCTTCTCCTAATCCAACCATCAATTTATTCTCTTCCTATAAATGGACCATTAGAGATAGAAATGGAAATATTTTATCTAATACCGTAAGCCCTAATCCGCCAAATTATCCAATCACAAACCCAGACGACACTTTATA
Source organism: Sediminibacterium sp. (assembly GCA_044341045.1). Lineage (GTDB taxonomy): Bacteria > Bacteroidota > Bacteroidia > Chitinophagales > Chitinophagaceae > Sediminibacterium. The sequence continues at coordinate 21,228 of JBIISK010000020.1, forward strand.
TATTGCATTAAAGGTAAATAGCATATATGGTTGTAGACCAGACTCTGTAAATAGAATAGTTTATACGTATGAAAATCCGATTGTAAACTTTACTGTTGCGCCACAAAATAGCTGTACTATTTTAGAAACGCAAGCGGTTAATAATAGCTATATTGAAATTGGGACTAACAGGAACATAAATACCTTACGCTATAATTGGTATGCAAATGGTTTGTTATTAAGTACAGCTGGAGGAAGTTCAGTAAACTTTAGTTTAGTTAATAATAGCAACACCAGGGATAGTATTTACACCATCAAACTAGTTGTTTCTGAAACCACAAATAATTGTAAAGATAGTAGCAGTGTTGGGAATTTAATTGTGTATCCGAAACCAAAAGCAATATTTACTATTGATAAAGCTGATGAAGTTTGTACCACTATCAATGGCGTAAATTCTAGTATCAATAATAGCTCGTTGTATAAAAATGGAACAGTACCACAATACAAGTGGTCAGTTACATACAATAATTTATTTGACACAGCGAGAGCCATTATTATTGACTCTACCACCATTCCATTTATTGCATCAAGACCTAATTTTAAATTTAGAGATGCAAAAGGAACAGTAGACACCAGCTATAATATCAATATGATGATATATACTGTAGATGGCTGTATTGATACACTCACAAAATCAATTAAAATAAACAGACGACCAAATACAGACTTTACGGTTCCTGTTGAAGCTTGCGGTCCTAGAGATGTATATCCAATAGACAATACCAATAACTTTCCCAACGACTCCTTAAAAAGACAATGGACAGTTTTACCAGTTGGCGGATTACAAATTTTTAATGAAACATTAAATGTTCCAAGAATTATTTTTCCAGTAAACAACACAGCTAATTCAATCGCTTACAAGATTAAGCAAACTGTTACTAGCCTAAAGGGTTGTATTGATTCGTTATTTAGCTTCACTACAATTCATCCTAAACCAACAGCTTCATTTATTGTCGGAAAAATTGACAGCTGTGGGCCATGGACAAAAACGTTTAGGAATACGTCTGACCCTAAAAATGGATTAGGCATTAATGCTATAACATCTCGTTGGGAAGTTAGAAAAGATAATATTGTCAAATTAAACACAAGTGTACAAAACTTAACCTACACATTTACGAATACAGGGGTAGTTGACAGCGTATACACTGTAAAATTATTTGTTAGTAATCCACAGGGATGTTTAGATACAACTGCAATACAACAGATAACAGTTCGTCCAAATGCAAGAGCTTTCTTTAATACAGATACTTTAGGCTGTGCTCCATTTAAAATTAGAGATCATATTAAAGTACAAGACTTCCCACAAGCAAATGACATTTGGAGATATGAATGGCGTATTTATGACAGATTCGGATTTTTACTAGCTAATTATGATAGCTCTGTATTAGCACCAGATTATATCATAGAAAATGAAAGCGATACTGTTACACTTCAACTCATTGCCTATAGTAAATGGGGATGTACACAAGATGTTTTTTCAAGAAAAGTTATTACCAGGCCTAATAGCGTTCGTGCAGTTGTAACAGCAGATTCAACCATATGCTCTAACCTTCCATTGACGTTTACAAACAAAAGCTTTTATGGTAACAACAATGAAACAACAGGCTTAGTCTATGATTGGTATGTTAACGACGGCAAGGTCACCAATCTAAATAGTCCAACGTTTATTTTTAAAAATAATTCAAATATTTCGGATTCCATATTATACGTTAAGCTTGTAACCACTTATACCAATACAGGTTGCAACGATAGTGTTACCAAAAAAATAACGATCTATCCAGCACCTGCTGCAAACTTTACTGTCTCTAGTAAAGAAATTTGTGGTGTTCCTGTAGGTTTCAAAAACTTTTTAACCGAAAGTATTGTTGCAAAAAATAACAGTTACAATGCAGTGTGGAGTGTAACAAATTTAACCCTCAATAGACTTTCTGGTTTACAAGTCTTACCTACAAGTATCAATAAACGCTATCAATTACAATTTGGAGACAATCCTGGAAATATAGATACGATTTATGCTGTAAAACTAACGGCTACTTCTATCAATGGTTGTAAAGCAGATACATCTACAAATATATCATTGTATAGAAGGCCAAATGTAAAGTTCACAATTAGCAACTCATTGGTTTGTGGTGAGATAACTTTACAGTTGACAGACCAAACAACCAATGTACCCACAGCTAAAGCTTGGTCCTATACTTCTCCTACCGGTAATCCATTATCTTTCTTCCCATCAAGCAACGCAATCAGCCCTAAAGTACTGGTTCCTCCAAATATTACCGGAAATTTAGTGAGTTATTATATTAAACAAGTAGCAACAACCGTTAACGGTTGCGTGGACTCTGCTATTGTTCAACTAGATGCCAAAGCCCTTCCTACAGCAATGTTTAGCATGAGTGATACAGCTAGTTGTATTGACACTACAACCATTAAATTTAATGACCAATCTATACCGAGGTCGCCTGAAACAATTACTGGCTGGTTGTGGGATTTTGGAGACGGCATAACATCTAATAGCCAAAATCCTTCACATTTTTATAATAAACCTGGCACTTATACGATTTCGCTTGTTATCACTAACAACGAAGGATGTTCTTCATTACCAACTAGAAAAAGATTGGTAGTATATGGTTCTCCAAGAGCGCGATTTACAATGCCTAAAAAAGTTTGTCAAACAGATGCTATAATATTTACAAACAATACCATTTTAGGTCATGGTACATCAAGATATGAATCTGAATGGAATTTTGGGGATGGATCTAGTATTAATAACAATACAAATCCTACACATAGATTTACTAAGCCTGGTGTTTTTGTAGTGTCATTAAAAGTTAAGGCAGATAGCTCTTGCACGCTATCAACAGTATATGATACAATAACCGTTGCAGGTTTCCCCAAAGCAGGATTTATGCACCAATTTAATTGTGTAAATAGTCCAGTTAACTTTATTGACACTTCTAAAGTTGGTTTTGCAGATACAATTGGTGCATGGAGATGGACTTTTGATGATGGAAACTTTAGTAATCAACCTAGTCCAACGCAAAGATTCAGCAACATAAAAACTTACAATGTTAAATTACTCGTTAGTGGATTAGCTTGTCCTAACTTAAAAGATTCAATCACTTACCCATTACTAATTGATGCGCCAATTGCGTCCTTCAATATGAGTGATAGTGTAAGTTGCATTGATACCATATCAATAAAGTTCACAGACTTGTCATCCACTTATACGCCAACAACAATACAAAACTGGAACTGGAATTTTGGGGATGGAAATAGTTCAACAGTTCAAAGTCCAACACATGTGTTTAGAAAACCGGGCAAGTATTTTATAACACTTACGGTAACAAATAATGAAGGTTGTACTTCACTGCCAATGGTCAAACAATTAATTGTATATGGCTCACCAAAAGCAGCATTTGTAATGCCTAAACAAATTTGTTTAACCGACACTATACCATTTTTAAATACATCAACTCTTGGATATGGTAGCACTAAATTTATCTCTTACATATGGGATTTTGGGGATGGAATACCGCTTGATTATACCGCTAATCCAAAGCATAGATTTAAATTTGCAGGTACGTTTGGCGTTCGCTTATCGGTAAGAGCAGACAGTTCTTGTATGACATCTACCTTTGTAGATTCAGTAACAGTGATTGGATACCCTAAAGCTAAATTTGGCATAACAAACTACTGTGTTGAAACGCCTATTTTCTTTAAGGATTCAAGTATTGCAGGCTATGCAGATAAAATTGGATTTTGGAAATGGAATTTTGGAGACAGTTCATTTAGTAGCACAACAAATCCAGTACATATTTATAAGCGAATTGGCACTTACCCTGTTCAACTAATTGTAAGTGGAAACCTTTGTCCATACTTAGAAGATTCAATAACTATACCGCTAAAAATTATTGACAGAAGAAGAGATTCTGTTTATTCGATTAAATACCTACAGTATAACATAGCGCAAAGTTTATGTGCAGTTCCTGGCGGAGACAAGTATACATGGTCTCCAAGTACAGATATCAATCCAATTGATAGTAGATGCGTTACCATTAATGTGCAACATCCAAAAACAATTTATAAAATTACAATTATAGATTCTGCAGGATGTACCATTAATGACAAGCAAGAAGTTTGGGGATTCCCTGGAACAGACATTTTCTTGCCAAGGGCATTTATACCTGCAAGTACGAATAGAGATAATGCAATTTTCAAACCAATCTATGTGGGCGTTACAGCTATTAAATACTTTAAAATTTATGATCGCTTCGGACATGAAATATTCACAACTTCTGATATGAATAAATATTGGGATGGCACTACAAATGGAGTAAACCAACCAATGGAAACTTACACTTGGATTATTCAAGGGTTTGATTACAACAACAAACCAGTGATAAGACAGGGTAACGTAACCCTTATTAGGTATCAATAATTTAGCAGGGGTAAGAAATTTTGACCTACGGAGGCCGCTGTAAGCGGCCTCCGTAAATTTACAACCTTGTTAACCCCCTTTTTATCAGATTTTAGTATCTTGGCCTCCATTGTTCACATAAATAATTAAATTATAATGTGTTTTAAGGGTTTTGTGCGTCAAATTATAGCGGTTTTAACCATTTTGGTGGCTATTAGCATTGTTGCTCCTGAAGGATTTGCGCAAAAGAAAAAACCTGCTCCGGCTAAAAAGTCTACCTCTAAAAAAGCCCCTACCAAGAAAAAAGCTCCAATCAAGAAAAAAACAAGCAGTTCCAAAAAACCGACAAGCAAAAAGAAGAAAAGTAGTAAAAAAAGGAAGTCGAAAAGAGGAAGAAGGCCGGTAAGAAGCATCTATTACAACCCTATTCCAAACCCTATAATTTTAACTGAAAAAAACTGGATCTCAACGCCTGCCCTACCTGCTGATAGCGCAACTGACATAACTACATCTTTACTAAGCACTGATTCTATTTACACAAAAGATTGGGTAAATGCAATCACATTCGTATATGACAGCGTGGAGTTCAATGATTTGCCTGAAGAAATTTATTTGCCTTTAATTAATAAGGATGAGAAATTTTTTTTAACATGGTATGGAAAAATAAATTCAGAATATGGCAAAAGATGGGGAAGACAGCACCATGGTTTAGATGTAGACTTAAACATTGGAGATACTGTTGTTGCTGCATTTGATGGCGTTGTGAGGTATGCACAGTTTAACAAATCTGGCTATGGCAACTGCGTTGTAATTAGACATAAAAATGGGCTAGAAACTTTATATGGCCATTTGTGTAAAATAGACGTTGTCGAAAATCAATACATAAAAAGTGGACAACACATTGGACTAGGTGGAACAAGTGGACACTCGACAGGACCACACCTCCATTTTGAAATGCGTTACAAAGATTACTCTTTTGACCCGCTACTACTTATTGATTTAAATACCCAACAACTAAAAACCGAGACGGTCATATTTGACAAAATTGATCTGGTAAATTACAGATACCCAACTATTTCTCCTACCATTGACGCGCTAGAAAAAAAGCCTACGAGTAAGAAAAAGAAGAAAAAGCCGATTAAAAAGTCTGTCAAGAAAAAGGCCACACCTAAAAAGAAAGCACCAGCTAAAAAGAAAGCGACAGCTAAAAAGCCTGTATCAAAGAAGGCTCCCGTAAAAAAAGCGCCCGCCAAAAAGGCCCCAACCAAGAAGAAAAGGTAAAATATCCACATACAATGCGCCCAGGCAGTTAAAGTAGCACGTTTGCCTACCTTTATGCCAAATAAACATAGATGCTTAAAGTAGGGATTTTTGGAGTAGGTCATTTAGGAAAATTTCATATTAGCAATTGGAAAGAAATTGAAGGCATAAAAATTGTTGGATTTTTTGACCCCAATAATGACAATGCCAACGAAACGATTAATACGCATGGCCTCAAAAGATTTTCTGATGAAGAAAAATTAATTGAAGCCTGTGATATTATAGATGTAATTACTCCCACTGATCTACATTACGAAGTATGCATGATGGCCATCCGAAAGGGAAAGCATGTATTTGTTGAAAAACCACTTGCCCACACCCTACAAGAAGGCAAAGACCTTGTAAACATGGTAAGAGAAGCTGGGGTGAAAATGCAAGTAGGTCATGTGGAACGTTTTAACCCTGCTTATTTAGCATTAAAAGAACTCAACCTCAACCCCATGTTTATTGAAGTGCATAGATTAGCGCAATTCAATCCAAGAGGTACTGAAGTAAGTGTGATTCTAGATTTAATGATTCATGATATTGATATTATTTTAAGCCTTGTAAAATCGGACGTAAAATCAATATCAGCAAGTGGAGTGGCCGTTATGACCGATACACCTGATATTGCGAATGTTAGAATTGAATTTAACAATGGCTGTGTTGCAAACTTAACGAGTAGCAGAATTTCGATGAAAAAAATGCGCAAAGTGAGACTGTTCCAAAAAGACGCTTACATTGGTATTGATTTATTAGAAAAGAAAACAGAAATTATTAAGTTAAAACAACCTGAAGATGTAGATGTATTTTCTTTTGATATTGAAACGCCTAATGGCAAGAAAACAATTGCCATTGCCAATCCTAGCATCGAACCACTTAATGCCATCAAATTAGAACTTGAATCTTTTGTTGACGCTATAATCAACAACAAACCTACTGTGGTTAGTGAAATTGATGGTTATTTAGCAATGGAAGTAGCCCATAAAATTTTAGACAAAATAAATAATACATCTATACTTCAATAGCATCAAAGGTTTTATAAAACACCTTTTGTAGAAGGCAAGTGATTGGAGAAAGGATCACGCTTAACGGCCATTTTAATAGCTTTTGCAAATGCTTTAAAGATAGCTTCTATTTTATGATGCTCGTTATCACCAGCACAGCTGATATTTAAATTGCACTTTGCTGCGTCCGAAAAAGATTTAAAGAAATGGAAAAACATTTCGGTAGGCATCTCTCCTATTTTTTCTCTTTTAAAACTAGCGTCCCACACAAGCCAGTTTCTGCCACCAAAGTCAATCAGCACTTTTGCTTCTGCTTCATCCATAGGTAAAGCAAAACCATATCGCTCCATCCCGCGCTTGTCCGAAAGCGCCAAAGCAAACGCCTCGCCAAGCGCTAGTCCAGTATCTTCAATCGTGTGATGCTCATCAATGTGTAAATCACCAGCTGTAGCGATGGCTAGGTCAATATTTCCATGACGCGCAATTTGCTCTAGCATATGATCAAAAAAACCAAGGCCGGTATGTATCTCTGCGATGCCCGATCCAGATAAATTTAATTCTACTTGTATTTTAGTTTCGTTGGTGTTTCGAGCATGGCTAACTTTTCGTATGCCTAGCTTTAAAAAACTATATATTTCTTCCCAATTAGTTGTTTCAAGCGCAATAGTGCTGCGAAGTTGAGCATCCTGCTCCGGTGTAAGTGGGTGCAACGAACTTTTAAAATAGATGGCTTTACAACCTAAATTTTTGGCCAGTTGTATATCGGTGTAACGGTCGCCAATAACGTATGAGCTGCTCAAATCGTAATCCGGATTGTTGATCAGATGCGTAAGTAAGCCCGTGCCCGGCTTACGCGTAGGCGCATTTTCGTGTGCAAATGTTGTATCGATAATCACTTCATCAAAGGTGAACCCTTCGCCTTCAAGTGTACGAAGCATTAAATTTTGATAGGGATAAAAAGTATCTGCTGGATAGGAAGGCGTACCAAGTCCATCCTGGTTGGTCACCATTACTTTATAATAATCTAGTGATGCGGCAATATTAGAGAGTCCAACAATAGCGCCTGGTATAAAGCTTGTTTTGTCAATGCTATCTATCTGAAAATCTTGCGGCGGTTCTTGTAAAATCACACCATCTCTATCTATAAATAATATCCGCTTCATACCGCTTGTTTAAGTCTCTATTTTAATTTACTTCTAGTTTGCTTGACCTGTGTAACTGTAACAGGGCCTGCTTTATTAGACCAATTACTTCTAATAAAAGTTAGCACATCTGCAATTTGTTGATCTTTTAAATCGTCGGCTGCAGGCATTGCATTAGCATAAAACTCACCATCAATTTCGATACGGTCGTTTAAACCTTTCACAATATATTTTATAAGCTTTGCAATATCTGATCCATTAACAGCCGTAGATGCGTCAAGTGGAGCGTTGAGCTTTGGAACGCCACCCCCATCTGCTTGATGACAAACCATACAGCGCTGCAGGTATACCATTTTTCCGCGTGCTGCACTAGCTGCAGCTAATTTATTATTAGTTTGTGCCGTAACTGTTGTTAAATAAAGCATCCCTACAACAAACACTAAAAAAATACGCTGCATGTTTACTTATTTTTGATACATGATTCTGTAAATCGTTCCTTTCACATCGTCTGATACATACAAAGATCCATCAGGCCCTTCTGCTAAACCACAAGGGCGGTGCTGTGCATCACGCGGATTTTTAACCACTGGTTTTCCAGAAAATCCATCTGCAAATACTTCCCATTTACCCGTTGGCTTGCCATTTTCGTAAGGCACAAAAACAACATAATAGCCTTCTTGTGGAAGTGGAGATCTATTCCAAGAGCCATGAAACGCAATAAATGCGCCATTCTTGTAACGAGCAGGAAACTGGTTGCCGGTATAAAATAATAAGCCATTTGGCGCCATATGCGCAGGAAATGCCATGGCCGGATTAATAAATTTATCGTCTACTGTTTTTTTACCATCGCCACCATATTCTGGCGCCATCATTTTTTTACCTTTAAAATGATCGTAATAAATATAAGGCCAACCTGCGTTGTCGCCTTTATTAATCGCATACATGGTTTCTGAAGGAAGCTCGGCACTAACTGTGGTATCGTACATATCAGGAAATAAATTGTTGAGCATATCTCTACCGTGTTGCGTAACAAATAACTGATTGAGCTGATTGTTCCAATCAAGTCCTACCACGTTTCTAAGTCCTGTTGCATAACGCACACCTGTTGCATATGTTTGATTTAACTGATCCACTTTAAATTGCCAAATACCCCCTGCCGAATCTAGAATTGGACAAGGCATCATACCCATAGAACCTTTGGTGCGGTCTTTTTCTTGACATGAATTAGATGGCGCACCAACATTCACATAAATATTACCTGCGTTGTCTAATGTAATTGATTTTGAATTGTGCTGACCTTTATCTACAAGTCCAGTTACAAGCGTTGAAGCTGCATTTTCATCCACAATATCTCCATTATCATTTAACGCATATTTAAACACTTCTTTATTAGAAGCAGCATATAAATAATTCCCTTTGATGGCAATGCCCGTTCCAATATAACTAGCGAATGTTGTTTTAGTTTCTGCGCGTCCATCACCATCGGTATCTTTTAAAACAGCAATACCTTTTCCATTATCGAGTCTTTCAAGTTTTGCGTAAATAGCACCTTGCTTGTTTACCGTAATATGTCTTGTACGGCCTACATTTTCTGCCACTTTTAATGCAGCAAATCCAGCCGGTAATGTTAAGCCTGCATTGTCTGCATCGGGCTTAATTTTTTGGGCAAATGTGCTAGTAGATGCAAGTAGCATCAAAATAAATAAGCTTGAGAAAATCGAAATTTGAGTAACTTTTTTCATAGTGTGTTAATTGTTGTATAAATAGAACCCTAATATAATTATTATTTAAACGTAATGGCCATTTTGTTTACTTGTTATACCAGGCCTGCATTGCGTCTACTAACAAAGTGTTTTCTTTTTCGGTGCCAATAGTAATTCGGAGGCAGTTTTCGCAAAGTTCCACGCTACTTCGGTCTCTTACCACTATTTGCTGCGTTAACAAAAAGTCATATACGGCCCTGGCGTCTGCTATTTTAACGAGTAAAAAATTAGCGTCTGAAGGATAGACTTTTTCTACGGTTGGCATTTGTCTAAACACACCCGCAAGCGCCTCCCGCATATCCACAATTATTTTTATCATATCGTTTACCTGCCCTACTTCTTCTAATGCTTTAAGTACCAGTTCTTGGGTTGCAGTATTGATATTATAAGGGGGCTTTACTTTGTCTAAAATAGAAATGATTGCTTCAGAAGCAAATGCCATACCAAGTCTTAATCCAGCTAGTCCCCAAGCTTTACTTAAGGTTTGTAACACCACTAAATTTGGATAATCTGCTAATTCCTGAATAAATGATTTTTGCTTCGAAAAATTTATATAGGCTTCGTCAATGACCACAAGACCATTAAAATTATTAAGCACCATTTCTATGGATGCACGCTCCATAGAATTACCCGTAGGATTATTGGGAGAGCAAATCCAAATAATTTTTGTGTTGGGGTCAATCAAATTTTCGAGATGAATAAGATCTAGCTGAAAATCGGGAAGTAAGGGCGCTTTTTTAATTTGCACATTGTTAATATTCGCAGACACTTCATACATCCCATAGGTTGGCGGACAAATAATTATATTATCCTTCCCTGGCTCACAAAAACTTCTAAATAATAAGTCAATACATTCATCGCTGCCGTTACCAATAAATATTTGCTCTGCCGGTACTGATTTTATAGTAGATAAAGCCTTTTTAATAGCCACTTGATGCGGGTCTGGATAGCGGTTGTACCACCTTGTTAGCGGTGAGCCAAAACTATTTTCATTGGCGTCTAAAAACACTTTAGCTGTGCCACTAAATTCATCCCTTGCCGATGAATACGGTGCCAGATTTTTAATATTGTCTCTAACTAATTTTTGTATGTCAAACATGTTAGTATATTTATACTTTCTAGTTTTTAAAATGATTGGAGGCGAATGGTAATTGCATTTTTATGTGCGTCTAACCCTTCTGCCGCCGCCATCGTTTCTACGGCTGCTCCAATGGCCTGTAATCCAGCGGGTGTTAATTTTTGAAAGGTCACCTTTTTTACAAAGCTATCTACACTCACGCCACTATACGCCCTAGCATAACCACTTGTAGGGAGTGTATGATTGGTGCCACTTGCATAATCCCCTACCGATTCTGGACTGTAATTTCCTAAAAATACAGATCCCGCATTGGTAATTTTTTCTGCAATGACTTCGTCATTGTCACATGCGAGTATCAAATGCTCTGCCGCATAACTATTTACTATAAAAATAGCACGCTCCATATCATCCACTACAATTGCTGTGCTATTATCCAGTGCTTTTTGTGCAATATCTTTTCGCGGCAGAAGTGCTAATTGCGCTGTTAAAGCTACTTCTACCTCTGCTACCACTTTTTTGCTGGTGCTAACAAGTAATACCTGACTATCAGGGCCGTGCTCTGCTTGTGATAATAAATCGGAAGCCACAAATGCAGGATTGCAGGTTTCATCGGCTAACACACAAACCTCACTAGGGCCAGCAGGCATATCAATAGCCACACCCGATTGCTGTACCAGTTGTTTTGCTGCTGTTACGTACTGATTACCCGGACCAAAAATCTTATATACCTGCGGCACCGTTTTGGTGCCGTATGCCATGGCTGCAATAGCCTGCACACCACCTATTTTAAAAATTTTAGTAATACCCACTACCCATGCTGCATATAAAATGGCTGGATGTACTTTACCGTTTGTAGCAGGTGGTGTACACAAAATAATTTCTTTGCAACCGGCAATAACAGCCGGTATCCCCAGCATTAAAACGGTACTAAATAGTGGTGCCGATCCACCTGGTATATAAAGGCCCACTTTATCTATCCCTACACTTTTACGCCAGCAGCTTACGCCAGGCATGGTTTCTATTTTTATAGGTTCCGATACTTGCGCTTCATGAAAACACCTGATATTTTTTGCAGCCAGTTGTACCGCTTCTTTTAATGCAGGCGAAAGCGCTAATGCAGCTTCGTTTATTTCTGCTTCAGTAACGATGGCATTATCAATCGTTACCCCATCAAATTTTTGGGTATAAGCAGCCACCGCTTTATCACCTTCTTTTTTTACACCATCCAAAACATCCTGCACCACTGCATATAATGCCGCATGATCCATGGCAGGCCTCTGAAGTAATTCCGGAAACGAAGCCTCTAAAGGGTTTTCAATTATTTTCATACAATAAGTTTATATCACCATTTTTTCGATTGGCACCACTAAAATTCCTTGTGCACCAGCAGCTTTTAACTGCTCAATAATTTCCCAGAAATCATTTTCATTGAGTACGCTATGTACACTACTCCAGCCAGGTTCCGCTAAAGGCAGTACCGTAGGGCTTTTCATACCAGGCAGAAGCGCTATAATGTCAGACAATTTATCGTTTGGCGCATTCAATAAAATGTATTTGGTATTGCGTGCTTTTTTTACAGATTCAATTCTAAAAAGCAAACGGTCTATAATTTGCTGTTTTTGTGCATCTACATTATTGGTAGCCACAAGTACCGCTTCTGACGATAAAATTGTTTCCGCTTCTTGTAATCCGTTCGAAAATAAAGTAGAGCCACTGCTTACCAAATCACAAATAGCATCAGCTAAACCAATACTTGGCGCAATTTCTACGCTACCGCTAATTTCATGTACTTCGGCGTTAACACCCTTATCCTTTAAATACTTGGTTAAAATAACCGGGTAACTGGTGGCCACTTTTTTACCTTCTAAAAAAGAAATACCGGTGTAGTTTTCAGATTTACGCACAGCAACACTTAATCTACATTTACCAAAACCTAATTTATTCAATACCGTTAATGGCTTGTTTTTTTCATACACTACATTTTCTCCAACAATACCAATATCCGCAACGCCATCTTCTACGTATTGAGGAATATCATCATCACGCAAAAAATAAACTTCGATTGGAAAATTAGAAGCTTCTGCCTTTAACTTGTTCAGGCCATTACTAATATCAATCCCACACTCTTTCAATAGTTTGATAGAATCGTCGTGTAACCTTCCACTTTTTTGAATCGCTAACCTTAATTTCATATACATAGATTAAAATAAAAGAGGCTTACCAAATGGTAAGCCTCTTCAATGTTTTATAATGACACAAACACCTACAGCCTACCCCCTTGGTAAGAAATGATGATGGTGGTTATGTGTAAATTGCTTCATTAAAGTACAAAAATAGGTCAATTACAGGAGCAAGCAAATAATTTTTAATGTTGGGGCATTAAATTCGTCAAACCCTTCAACAGAGCAGCGTTTTAGGCTGCACCTTCCGCTTTACCTAACACGCTACCTTCCGCTCTAATTACCCTTTGCAGGTTCTGCTTTTAGCACTTCTATTTCAAAAACCAGTACACTATTAGGCGGAATGGCTTTACTTCTAGTGCGCATACCGTAAGCGATCCCTGATGGAATGATAATTTTTATAGTACCACCTTCCCTGCATTTAGGCACCCCTATTTGCCAACCTTTAATTAACCTTTGTAATAGAAAACGAGCGGGCTTTTCTTTTGTTTGATCAAAAATAGAACCGTCTTTTAATAGCGTTCCTTTATAATGCACAGTGACCGTATCTGACACGCGCACGAAACTGCCAGTACCTTCTTTTAAAATTTGATAATATACACCGCCTACAGTTCCTGTTGTATCAATAGCACGTGCGGTGATTGCTGCATGTATCTGCGCAATATCATGCTGCGCCTGACTTAAAGAATCTGCATCTTTTGTAAAATCAATCACCGGTTTATTTTGTAGTGCTGGTCTATTAAAAGCTTGACCATAATTTGCAGTGGCGTTTTTAAAACCACCATGCCAAAGTTCAAAAGCACCAGACGCTGTAACGCCCGCACCATAATCAATTCTGTCACCCATTTTTCCGGTCACATCATAAGAGAAACGGGCTTCTGTAAGCTCTTGCCACTGGCCATTGGCGGCGTTTTGAATCCACTGATTTCCAAACAATGCTTTTCTTTCTAATTGTCCATTAATGCCTACAAAGTTTTCACTAAATGAATATAAGCCGCGCAAATTTTTTCCGTCTTTTGGTGCCGAAAAACTCGCTATCAATTTCCATTTTTGTTTTTCAGGTATATAAAAATAACCCGAGTAAATAGTCGTTTGAGAAGCTGAGTCTGTTAATGCAGTCACTAAAAATTTATACGTTGTTTCTGTTTT
>JBIISK010000052.1:0-11613 GCA_044341045.1 Sediminibacterium sp.
CAGACTACTATAAGTTTTTAAGCAAGCCTTGGGCAGACGATTATACCAACAACGTTGCAATTCCTAAGTTTGCTCAGTACTACGATTTACAGGGTGCACAATCAGGTTTAACACCTAAAGTACCTATCGCTTTTTCTCCAAGATTTGGCTTTACGTATAAAATCCCTGAAGAAAACTTAATTGTACGTGGTGGTGCAGGTATTTTCACTGGACGTATTCCTCTAGTATGGCCTGGTGGCTTATACAACAACAATGGTATTTTTGTGGGCGGTTACTCTGCTAACGCTACTCAATTAAATACTGTTCGTTTCAGACCTGATCCTAACAACCAATGGACGCCAGCTCAGGTTGGTGCAGGTGTAACAAAAGGACCTCTTAACTTAGTTGCTGCTGAATTTAGCACACCTAAATTATTTAGAACTTCAATTGCACTTGATAAGAAATTTGGTAATGGCTGGTCTGGTACTTTAGAAGGTATCTTTAGCAAAAACTTAAATGAAATCTACTATACCAACGTTAACTTGTTACCTCCGATGGGTGTTTCAAATGGTGTTGGAAGCAGAAACGTTTACCCAACTGCAAACCTTGGTCGTATTCCTTTAAATGCTGACGGTTCTAACCCTTATGATAACGCTGTATTATTAAGTAATAACAAAGGTAAAACTGGTTATTCTTACAGCTTTACATTAACAGCTAGCAAGCGTACCAACACTGGTTTTGCATTTGATGTAAACTACACCTTTGGTAATGCAGTAGCTGTTAACGACGGTACAAGTTCTGTGAACTACAGCCAATGGCGTTTTATGGAAACTGTAAACGGACGTAACTATATTACGCGTTCAAATTCAGATTTCGGTGCTGGTCATAGAATTTTCACATACGTAAGTAAGAAGTTTGAATATGCTAAGAAAACTTTAGCTACAACAATTACACTTGCTTATACTGGTCAATCAGGTTCTCCAATGAGTTACACTTATGCTGGTGGACCAGTTAGAGACCATAATAATGGTACCGGTGAAACAAACGACTTGATATTCATCCCTACACAGGCGCAATTAGCTGCTATGTCATTTGCAACGAACACTATTTCTGGTGTTACTTACTCTGCACAGCAACAAAAAGATGCGTTTGAAGCATTTATTCAGTCTAACCCTTACCTCAGAAACAACCGTGGTAAATTTGCTGAAAGAAATGGTTCTCGTACTCCGTTCACAAATATTGTTGACTTAAAAATTGCACAAGACTTTAACATTAAAGTAGGTGCTAAGCGTTATCAATTCCAGTTAACATATGACGTGTTTAACTTTGGTAACATGATCAACAGAACATGGGGTAGAAACTACTTCCAAGGAAATGATAGCTTCACGCTACTTACCTTTGGAGGTTATGCAAGTGCAACAGATTTAACACCTGTTAACTTCAGATTTAACCCAACCATCAGAACTCCATGGAACGTAAGCACCAGTACAAATGCTGCTTATGCTGCAAGATGGATCAGTCAAATTGGTTTACGTTTTAACTTCTAGTATTATAATATACCAAGACACTAAAAAGGTCGAATCTTAATTGATTCGACCTTTTTTTTATGAGAAAAACGAGGTAT
Source organism: Sediminibacterium sp. (assembly GCA_044341045.1). Lineage (GTDB taxonomy): Bacteria > Bacteroidota > Bacteroidia > Chitinophagales > Chitinophagaceae > Sediminibacterium. The sequence continues at coordinate 1,604 of JBIISK010000052.1, forward strand.
TTTTAGTTGCTCCATTTGCTTCACAAAATAACACAACATGTCTAGCGTATCGCCTACCCTTTTTACACTTGGTGTAGAAGAAGAATATATGGTTATTGATCCTGTCACAAAAGAATTAACGAGTCATGAGCAGCGAATTGTAGTGGAAGGGCAAAAAATACTCAAAGACAAGGTAAAGGCCGAAATGCATCAGGCCGTGGTGGAAGTAGGCACCGACATTTGCAACAACATAGAAGAAGCGCAAAAAGAGGTTACCTCACTCCGACAAATTGTATCTACCATAGCAGGTGATTTAAACTTATGGGTGGGTGCTTCAGGAACACATCCATTTAGCCATTGGCAAAATCAACTTATTACAGATCATGTCAGGTACAATCAGATTGTCAATGAATTACAAGATGCTGCAAGGAGTAATTTAATTTTTGGATTACATGTGCACGTTGGTATGGAGGATAGAAAAATGGCCATGCATATTGCTAATACGGCAAGGTATTTTTTACCGCACGTATATGCACTTAGCACCAACTCTCCTTTTTGGGAAGGCAGGCTTACCGGTTATAAATCTTACCGTACAAAAGTGTTTGATAAATTCCCGCGTACAGGTATACCCGATTATTTTGAAACAATTGAGGATTACGAAAACTATGTCAACCTCCTGATCAAAACCAATTGCATAGACAACGCAAAAAAGATATGGTGGGATGTAAGGGTACATCCTGTATTTAATACCGTAGAATTTAGAATTTGCGATGTGCCATTAACCATTAAGGAAACTACTGTTATTGCAGCTTTGTTTCAGGCCATTTGTGCTAAAATTTATAAGCTGAGGCATCAAAATTTAAATTTCATGAATTACCAGCGCTCGCTTATCAATGAAAATAAATGGAGGGCTAGCAGGTACGGAATTGATGGTACCCTTATTGATTTTGGTAAAGAAACAGAAGTAGAAACCAAGGCACTTATTTACGAGCTACTAGACTTTGTAGATGACACCCTTAACGACTTAGGAAGCAGAGACACATTATCTGCTATTGGCGACTTATTTAAGGCGGGCACAGGTGCCGACAGGCAACTAGCAGTATACAAGCAAAATAATAGCTTAATTGAGGTTGTAGACTATATACATGATCAGTTTTTAGCCTAGTTGTAATTGGCGCGCCTAATTATAATCAAATAGTGTAGCTGTAAAAATAGCGCGTTCCCGTTTTTTAAACACCACATCCCAGTTGCCCTTGTACCTGAGTGTTTTAGGAACCGTGAGTCCATTAAATTTGGTCATTTCTACCTCCATGGCAACATCAAAATCATAAACACCCGCTTTATAACTTAAGGTGTAATTACGACCTAATACTTCTAGGGTTTTTAAATCAAACCAGGTATTCATTTGATCTACCACCACACGGTCGCTTTTAAAATAACCGAGATCTTCTTTGGGCTTAATAGAAAACAAATAACAAAGTGTGCCCTTATAATCTACCACGTCTAGTCTATAATCATAGAGTTTGTGGGCGGCTTCGTCATATAAATCAAGCTTGTCTCCAATAAACGGAATACCCGGTATTTTTTTTCCTGGATTAAAAAAAAGCATTTTTAATTGGTCTTTATGCTTTTCAATACCAGATTTATTACTGGTTAATAAGTTGCGTCCTCTTACAATATTATTTTCACCACAAATTTTTCCTTTGGTAAAAAATAAACCGGCGTATAATTCTGGCGTTAAATAGTTGTATTTGCCAGTACCCGAATAAAAATCGCCAGTTGTTTGTTCTTCCAACACATCCATGGTACGGCAATTGCCCATATAGTTTTGACGTGTTTTACTGGTTAAGGAAGCTTTTATACTGCCGTCTTTACCCAGCATTTGAATGCTATTATAAGAAGAAAATCCAATGATACGTAAGTTTCGGAAAGCCTTGTAAAAAGTAGTATCTTGCTTGATGGTTTCAAGTACCTGCTTATAATCAAAATTATTTCGGACCACTACTTCAGATAAAGTAAACGCTTGGTTGTTTATGGCAATGGTCGTGTCTTGCGCAAACAAAGACCCACTCACTAACAATAGTAATAACCAAGTGTATTTTATCATTTAATAAAAATCATTTTATAATCGATACGGGTCTTACCCTTACTAATATCATTTAGTTTGCCTTGTAATAATTTTTTACGCAGCGGTTTTAAATAATCGATAAATAATTTACCCTCGATATGATCATACTCGTGTAAAATAACACGGGCTGTAATGCCATTAAATGTTTCGGTATGGGTTTTAAAATTTTCATCTTGGTATTCTAGTGTAACAACCTCGTGTCTAGCAACATCTTCTCTGATATTTGGAATACTCAAACAACCCTCGTTGTAAGACCAAACTTCACCAGCCAGCTCTACAACCTTTGCATTGATCATTACTTTTTTAACACCAGGTGCATCGGGATATTTTCCAATTTCGTGCGGCTCCAAACTTTCAAAAATTTGAGCACTATCAATTACAAATAATCGTATGTCTTTATTTACCTGAGGTGCAGCAAGCCCTACCCCATTACTCGAATACATGGTCTCCCACATATCTTCCAATAGTTTAGGAAGCGACGGATAAGAAGCGTCTATAGAAGCACTAACTTTTCTTAAAATTTGGGCCCCATAGGCTACAATTGGAAGAATCATGACAATTAAGTTGTTGATTAATGGCTATTAAAGTGCAAAAATACCCCCAATTATGCCAATCAACAAAAATACACCTTAACGGTTGGCTAAATATTCCTGTAACATAATGGTAGCAGCTATTTCATCCACCATTTTTTTATTTTGACGGTCCTTTTTTTTCATCCCCATATCAACCATGGCCCTTACTGCCATTTTAGAAGTATAACGTTCATCAACAGTTTGGATGGGTATGGCAGGAAATGTTCTTTTGAGCTGACCAATGGCTGCCTTAACAAGCGGCGTTGCATGGGTGGGTGTATTGTCTAAACTAAGCGGCGCACCAATTAAAATAAGTTCGATTGCTTCAGTTAGTAAATAATTTTTTATAAAGGCGTGTAAATCTTTGGTGTCAACGGTTGTTAAACCCGTTGCAATAATTTGCAGTGGATCGGTAACAGCTAAGCCCGTTCTTTTTCCGCCGTAATCAATGCAAAGTATTCTAGCCAAAGGAGTAAAAAGTTTTATTGTAAAAATAATGCCACCAGCACATGAATACCAAATATAACACTTGCAATACCATTGGCTGTCATAAAAGCAATATTTACTTTAGATAAATTGGTAGGCGATACAATTGAATGTTGGTAATACAACATGCCAATAAATACCACTGCTCCCTCCCAGTAAAAATAGCCATACCCTGCTTGCAAGCCAGCCACAATAACCAGCACCGCCGCTACCACATGTAATAGTACTGATAAACGAAGCGCATTTACTTTACCTAAATAGGTAGGTATTGAATGTAAATTTTGAGACGCATCAAAATCAACATCTTGCATTGCGTAAATAATATCAAACCCACTCACCCAACAAATAACAACACAAGAAAATAAAACAGGCAGCACCGCAAAGGATCCAGTAACCGCTAAATAGGCCCCAATTGGCGCTAACGATAACCCAAGACCAAGCACCATATGACAGAGTGCTGTAAAGCGTTTGGTGTAACTATAAAATAAAATAACAAAAAGTGCTACCGGCGATAAATAAAAACAAATAGGATTGATAAAATAAGTAGCGGCCATAAAAATCACAGCATTTAAAATAACAAAACGGAGCGCGCTAGATGCAGCAATCACACCACTGGGAATTTCCCTGATGGCCGTGCGCGGATTTTTAGCATCAAAATTACGATCGAGGTATCTGTTAAAAGCCATAGCAGCACTACGCGCAGTAACCATGCATAAAAGCACTAATAAAAACAATTGCAACATTTGCTTTTGCATCATAATTTGAACCATGGACAGCACCTTTTCAATAGAAACGGCATACACACCCATAAAAAATCCGATAAATGCAAATGGTAACGCAAAAATGGTATGCGAAAATTTTACAAGACTTAAATATTTTTTAACCATCGGATAAATCTTTGTTAGACTTTAATTTCAACTATTTGACTGATTTGTTCTCACCATTTCCCAAAGCACAATACCAGCTGCCACAGAAATATTAAAAGAGTGCTTCATGCCCTCTTGCGGAATTTCGATGCAACCATCTGATGCAGCAATCACTTCTGATGCAACCCCTTCTACTTCGTTTCCAAAAACAAGTGCAATGGGTTCTGTAAAATTTGTATTAAAATTAGAAAGCGCGGTACTCCCTTCTGCCTGCTCCACAGCATACACTTTATATCCTTTGCTTTTTAAATCCATAACCGCATCGAGTGTGTTTTGAACATACCACCAATCTACCGATTCGGTAGCGCCTAGTGCCGTTTTTTGAATATCACGGTGAGGTGGTTGCGGAGTAAATCCACAAAGCACAATCCCCTCCAATAAAAAACCATCAGCCGTTCTAAAAACACTCCCCACATTATGCATGCTCCTGATATTATCGAGGACCACCATAATGGGTTGTTTTTGTGCAGCCTTAAACTGGGCCAGGGATTTTCGGCCTAACTCATCCATGCTTAGTTTTCGCATGCCACAAAGGTAGTTTTAACCGCTCAAATAGAGAAGTGAATGTATAGCGAAAGAATGCTTATATTGAAACTAGTTTATTTGCAAACCTTTAATCAAAAGACATGAACAAACAACTTATTCAGCTGGGCTGCCTTGTTGCCTTGGCTTTTCCGGTAGCTAGCGTGGCACAGGAAAATGTAGACCAGGCAATGATGCAAAAAATTAGACAAGAAGGCTTACAGCATTCTAAAGTGATGGATATCGCTTTTAATTTAACCGATAAAAGTGGTAGCCGTTTAACCAATTCGGCAGGCTTTAGTAGAGCCGCTAATTATGCAAAAGAAACACTTACAAATTGGGGTGTTGCAAAAGCAGTTATTGAACCATGGGGTGAATTTGGTAAAGGATGGGAATTAGAAAAAATGTATCTAGCAGTAACTGCACCTTATTATAAACCTTTAATGGCATGGCCTAAAACTTGGACTGCTGGCACCAAAGGTTTAAAAAAAGCAACCCTACTACTAGTGGATGCAAAAGACTCTGCAGCACTTGAAGCATTCCGCGGACAGTTAAAAGGAAAAATAATTATACTCGATCAGCAAAATATTTACAAGCATAGTTTTACTGCGGATGCCAAAAGATACACAGACGAAGAACTTGCTACGATGGCGGCCGCAAAACCAGCAGCACCAAGAGGTGCAGCCGCTCCAACCGATACCGCAGCGCAGCGCAGAATGCGTGATGCCATGCGCGCAGGTGGTGGTAATGGCGCAGCACGTGTATTAAATTTATTAAAAGCAATGGCGTTGCAAGAAGGCGCTTATGCAATGATTTCAACTTCTACCCGTAATCATGACGGAACCATTTTTGCACAAGGTGGTGGCGCCTATAAAGGCGCTGATCCAGCTAACTTTTTAGACATGGCAGTTGGTGTAGAAGATTACAATACGCTTTTAAGACTTGCTAAATCTGGTACACCCGTAAATTTTGACCTCGATGTAAAATCAAATTTTCAGGACAAAGATTTACAAGGCTATAATGTGATTGCTGAAATAGAAGGTACCGACCCACTTTTAAAAGATGAAGTTGTAATGATTGGTGCGCATTTAGATTCATGGCAAGCAGGCACTGGTGCCACAGATAATGCAGCAGGCTCTGCAGTAATGATGGAAGCCATGCGTATTTTAAAAGCCATTGGTGTAAATCCACGCCGAACCATTCGTATTGGTTTATGGAGTGGTGAAGAACAAGGTTTACTAGGCTCAAGAGGCTACGTTAAAAAAACATTTACTGGAGATCAGGCAGCTGCTGCCGAAAAATTTTCCGGGTATTTTAATATTGACAATGGCACCGGAAAAATTAGAGGTATTTATTTACAAGGCAACGAAGCATGCGGCCCTATTTTTAGCAGCTGGCTAGCTCCGTTTAAAGACCTTGGCGCTTCTACCGTAACTGTTAGTACCACCGGCGGAACCGACCACCAATCTTTTGATGGTATTGGCCTTCCTGGTTTTCAATTTATTCAGGATCCCATCGAGTACAATTCTAGAACGCACCATAGCAATATGGACGTTTATGACCACCTCATAGAAGACGATTTAAAGCAAATAGCAACCATTGTTGCCGCCTTTGCTTATAATACCGCTCAAAGAGACGCTAAGCTGCCTAGAAAAGGTAAAAATTAGCCGTAGCTTCTTATATTTGCCCCTATGGCAAAAGCGGCTTCAGAAACTCCTTTAATGCAACAGCACCGGGCTATTAAACAAAAATACCCTGGTGCTGTTTTGTTATTTAGGGTAGGCGATTTTTATGAAACATTTGGTGAAGATGCTATTGTTGCTTCAAAAGTTTTAGGCATCACGCTTACCAAAAGAAACAACGGTTCCGCTTCCGAAAATGAACTGGCTGGTTTTCCATACCATGCACTTGAAACCTATTTACATAAACTCGTTAAAGCGGGTCACCGTGTTGCAGTATGTGATCAATTAGAAGATCCAAAATCGGTAAAGGGTATTGTAAAAAGAGGTGTTACAGAAATGGTGACGCCGGGCATTGCCACTTCCGATAAATTATTGGAACAAGGCAGCAATAACTTTTTAGCTGCTGTACATTTTTCAGATAAAGAAGACAGTTTAGGTGCTTCCTTTTTAGATATTTCTACTGGCGAATTTTTTGTTGCAGAAGGCAACGCCGAATACATAGACAAACTCTTACAAGGTTTAAAACCTGCCGAAGTTATTTTTCAACGCAATTTTCAAAAACAATTTGTTGAAAAGTTTGGTTCTAAGTTTTATACCTATACCATGGAGTCGTGGATTTTTGATGAAGCTTTTGCTACCGAAAGTTTACTCAAACATTTTAACACCCATTCTTTAAAAGGTTTTGGTATTGAAGCCCTACCCCATGCTATTACTGCTGCTGGGGCCATCTTATATTATTTAAAAGAAACTGAACATCCAAACTTGCAGCACATTACAGGTGTGCAGCGCATGGAACGTGAAGACTTTTTATGGATGGACCGTTTTACCATCAGAAACTTAGAATTACTTGGCGCTGGTGTAGACCAAGGAAATTATTTATTAAAAGTAATTGATAATACGGTAAGCCCCATGGGCGCCAGGCTGCTGCGCCGCTGGTTAATATTTCCATTAAAAAACACGGCGGCCATCAATGAAAGATTAGACGCAGTTGAAACACTTATTAAAGACCAGACACTTCGCACAACATTATCTGCTGCCATTAAAGCATGTGGTGATATGGAAAGACTGGTAAGTAAAGTGCCACTAAAAAAGATTAATCCAAGAGAAGTTGTTCAGCTCGCAAGAGGTCTCGAACAAATTCAAATTATACAAGAAGCTGCTGCAAAAAGTAATAATAAAAAAATTACGGACGCTGCTGCCCTACTAGATCCCATCCCAAGTATTGTTGAAACTATCTATGGGCAAATTTCCGAAAACCCACCAGTAGCTGCTAACAAAGGCGGTGTTATAAAAGATGGGTTTCATAGTGAACTAGATACCCTCCGAAACATTGCAACAGGTGGTAAAGATTTTTTAATAAATATTCAGCAAAGAGAAGCTGCTGTAACAGGCATCTCTTCTTTAAAAATTAGTTTTAACAACGTTTTTGGCTACTATCTCGAAGTTACCAACGTACACAAAAACAAAGTGCCTGACACTTGGATTCGCAAACAAACACTTGCCAATGCCGAGCGTTACATTACACCCGAACTCAAAGAGTATGAAGAAAAAATAATAGGTGCCGAGGACAAAATAACCGCGATTGAAATTGCTTTGTTTGACAGCCTATTATCGACCCTTCAAAATTATATTGCCGTTATTCAGTTAAATGCGCAGGTGATTGCACAGCTCGATTGCCTTTGCTGTTTTGCTGACAATGCCGTACAATTAAATTACTGCAAACCTAGCATTCACGAGGGTTACGACCTACACCTTACAGAAAGTAGACACCCAGTTATTGAAAGAAATTTACCACCGGGCGAGCCTTATATTTCCAATGATATTGTTGTTAATAATACTGATCAGCAAATAATTATTTTAACAGGACCCAATATGAGTGGTAAGAGCGCTATTTTAAGACAAACGGCGCTTATTACACTACTTGCTCACATGGGTTCTTATGTGCCAGCCACGGCCGCTAAAATCCCCTTAACGGATAAAATATTTACCCGTGTTGGTGCGAGCGATAATTTAAGTGGTGGCGAGTCTACTTTTATGGTAGAAATGAATGAAACGGCAAGTATTGTCAATAATATTTCGGCACGCAGTCTAATATTACTAGATGAAATTGGAAGAGGAACCAGTACCTACGATGGTATTTCTATTGCATGGAGTATTGTAGAATTTTTACATGGCGCTACAGCAAAACCAAAAACATTATTTGCGACCCACTACCACGAACTAAATGATCTAGAAAATTTGTTAACGGGTGTCAAAAATTTTCATGTCACACACAAAGAAGTAGGCAATAAAATAATTTTCTTGCGCAAACTAGCAGCTGGTGGAAGTACGCATAGCTTTGGTATTCATGTGGCCACTATGGCCGGCATGCCTCCTGCACTTATCAATAGAGCCAATGAAATTTTAGCGGTGCTTGAATCGAAATCTGAACATCCAAAAGAAATTGGCACCAAGCAACCAAAATTGCAACTATCAATTTTTGACGAGCATACCGTTACTTTTGAAAGCATTAGAACAGCGCTCAATAGTATGGACATCAATCAGCTAACGCCGGTTGAAGCACTCATGAAACTCAATGAAATAAAGGCTTTGCTAAAATAATTACTTCGCTAAATAGGTTTTAACGCGGCTGTAAACAGGCTCACTTAAAGGCACTACCGGCAAACGAACTTCGTTTTCTAGTAATCCCATTTCGTGCATAAATGCTTTTACACCCGATGGGTTGTTTTCGGCAAACATAATATCGTATCCTTCTATTAAAGGATCGTTCATTGCTTTTGCTTTTACAAAATCACCAGCTAAACATGCACGAACCATATTTGAAAACTCAGCTGGGTATGCATTTGCTGCAACACTAATAACACCCTCCATACCACAAGCAATTTGAGGAAGCGCCAATAAATCATCACCACTAACAACAACAAAATTAGCGGGCGCATCTCTTAAAATATCCATGCACTGCGCCATATCGCCACTTGCTTCTTTTAAAGCAACCACATTTGGGCAATCATTTGCCAAACGAATGGTAGTAGCAGCAGACATATTACGCCCTGTTCTACCAGGTACGTTGTATAAAATAATAGGCTTAGGACTTGCCGCCGCCACTGCTTTATAATGCTGGTAAATACCTTCTTGAGAAGGTTTGTTATAATATGGAGCCGCACTTAATATAGCAAGTGCTTTATATAAGGGAAGTTTTTGCAAATCGCTAATCACTTCGGCGGTATTATTACCACCCACACCAACAATAATTGGCAATCTACCAGCGGTATGGCTAAAAGTAAACTCTATGACAGCGATTTTTTCTTCTTTGCTTAAAGTAGGTGTTTCGCCAGTGGTACCAAGCGTAATTAAATACTCTACCCCACCCTTAATTACGTGATCAATTACTTTCCCTAAAGCGTTATAATCTACACTACCATCTTTTGCAAATGGCGTTACAAGTGCTACCCCTGTTCCTCTTAATTGTTGCTGTACTGTCATCATTTAAAATTATGCGGTTGTCTCTTCCCAGAATCCCATTTTGCAATATTTGTCTATGCGCTGATTAATCCGGTCTTGAGGAGCAATATGTTTAATTACATTTAACTCCTTAACAATGGCGGTCTTTAAAAGTTCGGCAGCTTCGGAATAATCCCAGTGCGCACCACCGAGTGGCTCATGCACAATTTCATCAACAAGACCAAAACCTTTCATGTCTTTAGCAGTCAATTTT
>JBIISK010000053.1:0-11513 GCA_044341045.1 Sediminibacterium sp.
TTTGATAAAGAGATAGTATCTAGGAGATCCGCCCTTTTTGCATAATTATTGAGCATTACTGCAGTATCGGCGATTGAAAGTTTTGCTAAAACTCTAGATGACAAAGAGAAAGTATCCGAAGCTGTTAGTTTAGAATTGATACGGGCTGATAGTGAAGCAGTATCCAAAGCTGTCAATTTTAAATTAATTCGATTTGATAATGATGCAGTATCAGATGCTGTTAATTTGAAATTGATTCGATTTGATAATGAGTTAGTGTCAGGAATCGCATTTTTTTTAGCATAATTAATTAACATAGCAGCTGTGTCTGTTATTACAAGCCTCCTATTAATTCTAGAAGATAAAGATGCAGTGTCGGATGCTGTTAATTTGGAATTTATTCTATTAGAAAGATTGATGGTATCCGCTTTTTTTAGATATGGGGCCAACATAGCCGTCGTATCTGCAATATTGAATTTTAATTCAAACCCCTCAACCCTTGCTGCAAAAAGTGCAAATGGAACTGTCCAAAATTGAGAAGTACCCATATCAATATAATGCTCATCTACATTCCAATTGGTTAGCGGAACTGAAGGTGCGATTGCGGCCTTTATATTTAAAAAGTAGGGGCCACTTGCCCAGTCTAAATTAGCAATTGAAGTTGGACCCGACAATTTGTTTCCTTTACCAATTACAATAGTAAAAACACCTTCTTGAGAAGCTACTATTTTATGCGCCTCTAAATAAACTTCAGGGCCATTTATACTAGTTTGCAGAATTGCATTTTTTATATAGATCGTTCTTCCTTTTGCAGGATTCCCTGAGGGGTCTTTTGCAATTGCTTGAAATAGTATGCCATCAGGTACTTTAGTTGTTTGAGCACTCAAAGTATAGGCTAGAAATTGAAAAGAAAGAACAAAAAATACGCTAATTTTTTTAAGTGTCATATAGCTATTGTATTTTAATTAATTGTAAGGTTTCTACTAGTTGTTTACCAACTTGTATTTTTAAATAATATATTCCAGCATCATACATCTGAGCTGATATTTCAAAGCCTGACCTTAGGCCATATATAGAGGTTGAATACGTTTTAAGCAACACACCGGAGGGGCTATATAGAAACAAATTATACATCACAGATGTGTTAAAATCAAATAATGACCGAGACTTGATTACTACTTTTTCTTTAAAGGGATTCGGATAAGCAATCAAATGAAGGGGTTGTATTGCTGGTGCAACAATACAATTAAAACTAAAGGCTTGTGATTTGGTTGAAAAATTATTCGTTACGCCATTAGTTAATAAAAAACAACGATTACTTTCAAACAAAAGAGCTCCTGAAAAAATTTGTTCTTTTGATCCTTCATCACCAATTACGCCCATAACATATTGCATATTAATTTGAGCTTTTAAATTCGAAAAAGCAAAAAATAATATGATCAAACTAACGAATCGCTTTGAAACTTGCATTGACTTTTTTTCCGTTTAATAAATAGGTAAGAGACAATGAATCGTAGCTTAGAAACTGAATAAAGTAACTTTGTTTCACCTGAACACCAGATGGATAATTAGTATAAATTTCATGCAAAGAATCAACAATAGGTATAGTCCAATTACCAATAGCCCCATCTGTATCAATAAATTTTCCATTCTCTAAATATTGCTTTTTGAAAAGCAGCTGGCTATTAGTTAGCACTTGCGGTATAGACTCTGACGTAAATGACATTAACTTCCAATTGGTGCCAAAAGATCCATATCCAACCAAGTAGCTCTTCCGTGTTTCTAAAAGGCTCTTTTGTTCTGTTTTTTTACATGCGTCCAATATAATTAATAGAAATATTATAGAACAAATTTTGAAAATTAAAGATTTAACCATGTTACATAAGTGGGATAAAAAGTCATACAAAAAAAATGACCGAGAAACTAACTAAATATAAAAAAATCCTACCAAATAGGGTTATTTATGATATTCAATTTGCAATAACAAAACATCACCTTTTGATACCTGATGAATATCAATAAATTATCATTTAGTAAATTCTATATAAGTATAAAATCTGTAATATACACCCCGGGAAACTTGTAATACAGCTTGTAAGACAACAAAATGTAGAAAGATGCAGACTTTTATTTAATATAAGCAGCTTATATATACAACTATTGTGATATATAATTATAAACTAGCTTGTTTTAAGGTTGCCAATACTTCATCGGTAACACCACCAAAAAAACAGATACCCGCAGCTTTATTTTCTAGGGCAAATTTGATGCCAGCAGCTAACTCAGTTTGGTTATTAAAGTCGGATAAAAATAGACCCGCATATAGTGGCACGCCATCTTTTAGAAACCTCACACCTTCTGCAACGGCATCACCTATCCAAGTTACCCCCTCTTGGTAAAAGCCATGATATATCATTGGGAAAACCATATCTAAATTCCAATTGGCCCAATCTTGTCTTACCATTCGGCGGGCAAGCTCTGGCATTGGAAAAACAGCAGCGCTAATTTTTTTATGGTGCTTATGTGCTACAACAGCTAATTCGTTCACGACATTAGTAATAGCGTTATATCTAAATAATCGCCAAGAAACTTGTGCATCTGGATAGCGAAGTGATATGGGATCATTACCCGTTTTTGCAGCATACGCATCTCTACAAGTTTTGCAATAACAAAAATCATAGGCAGGTAATTCTGTTCGTTGATCTAGTTTATACGTATCCCATAAATTGAGTGGCAATACCACATCACAAAAACGAATATAATCGAGGTGTAGTCCATCAATATAATTTTTTGATAAAATAGTATCCGCTTCGTTTTTTAAAAAATCTTGCACTTCTGGTTTTGAAGGACATAACCATTTGTAATATCCAACATAAGGGGGCTTGGTAACACATGAATCACCAGAACGGGAAATGGCAGACCATTCTGGATGTTGTTTTAATACATCGCCCCTATTCATCGTCCAATTCCAGCGGTGCGCTTCTAGTCCTGCATTTTTTGCTTCAGTATAATGTTTTTCGCTATCTGCTTCAAACAAAAGCCCTCTTATACCCGCATCATAATATGCTTTATATCTTTTTTTGAGTGCACTAACTTCATCTTTTTTATCGGGATTAATCCAAATCCAGTGTTTATTTTTTTGCTTTTTTACATCCGTGCTTACTGGCATATTAGCGATAGCAGGTAAAGACGCAAAACCAGCAGCAGCAGCGGTTCCAATACTATTTTTTAAAAATTGTCTACGATTATTTGACATACAATACATTTAGTTTTTAAAATATAAATAGCCCCATTTAGTAGGCACGTGCATATCAATAACGCCAGTTGGATTCCATACCCAATTGTGTTCCGAAATAGGCCTCTTATTTTCATTTAATTTTTTTCGATACGATTTTCCATCAGGCTCTAGCGTCCACTGCACGCGTGAAAAATTGATGCGCCAAGGATTTGTAGTCGAAGGTGATGCCGTTCTGTTAAATCTTGAAATGGTTTTAAATGGAATGGCCATTTCAACCGTCCAACCACTATCAATATCGGAATTATCATTGATGGTTCCATTTGCAATTACCTTGGATAAAATACCAGTTGTATTCCATCCCATATCAAAAGTGCCTCCTTTTTTATAGGGCTTATTCATAAATAAATCCATGATGGTTCCAAGAACATTTATTTCAATTTCAAAATATTGTTCACCATCTCCCATGGGATCAATAAAAACTTCAAAATCATGATCGCGATAAATGATGTCGTCGTGTTTTTTTAAAGTACCCCACAAATGCGGTTCTTCCAAAACAGCGCCAATGTATAAATATTGACTGTCCCACATCATTTTAACAGTGGTACGAAAAGTTGGCTTGGGCTTACTAGCACCTTCAATATCTTCAAAATCTGAAATCAATACCGCTTGTTTCCAATCATGCTCCTTTAATTTTCCATCCACCTTAATAGGCCGCTTTGCCATTCGGGCTTTATAATTTTTTTCAGAATGAAGCGAAGAAGAAAGAACCGTTTGAGCTTCCAAATAAGAGCAAACGAGTAACAGTAGGCCCATTAACGCACTCGTTTTTTGCTGTAAAAGCTGTTTTGATGGCATAACTGTTTCTTTCTGCTTAAAAATAAATCAAAATTGCGGATACGGCTTCAACAGAAAAGCCATTTTACACATCAATATTAACGCGAAATATACGACTGATTATTTTTAAAATATTATTTATTAATGTTTTATGAATTATATTTTATTTATATTTATTATTAAAACTGCTCTTATTTAGCCGTTTTAACCACTTTCTTATCTACCCCATATATTACTAGAAAAATGGGCCTATAAAGAAGTATATTTAAATACTGATTTGCCATCATCAACCTGCTACATATGATTAATAAACGATTGCTCATCCTAACAGGCGTTTGCCTTGTTGTTGGTGTATTAGCTTACTTCTCTTTTAGAACCGCTGCGGTGGACGAAATAAAAGTACCAGATGTGGTAAGCTATAATTATGATGTAAGACCTATTTTGTCCGATAAATGCTTCAGTTGTCATGGGCCAGATCCTAAAAAAAGAGAGGCTGGTTTAAGATTGGATATTGAAAGTGAAGCCTATAAAGCTTTGCAAGATCATCCAACCAAACGTGGCATTGTACCGGGCAAGCCTGAACTCTCGGAAGTATTTCAAAGAATTACAACTTCTGACTCTAGTCTTGTAATGCCAGTGGCATCGAGCAAACTACCAAGACTTTCAGAAAATGAAGTGGCCATCATAAAAAAATGGATTGAACAAGGCGCAAAATATGAACCACATTGGGCGTTTACAGTTCCAAAAAAATCAACCTTGCCTACCGTTAGTGATGACAGTTGGCCAAAAAATGAAATCGACTATTTTATCTTAAATAAAATGGAAGAGAAAGGTTTATCACCTAATAAAGAAGCAGAAAAAGAGAGATTGGTAAAACGTGTTTACATGGACGTGGTTGGCATTTTACCAACAGAAGCCGAAACAAAATCATTTATTGATGACAATACTAATAACGCGTACGAAAAACTAGTTGATCGCCTTTTAAACATGCCACAGTACGGCGAAAAAATGGCCATCAATTGGCTTGACATTGCGCGCTACGCTGATAGCCATGGTTACCAAGATGACAACTATAGAAGCCAGTGGCCTTGGAGAGATTGGGTTATTTACGCGTTCAATAAAAATTTATCCTACGATGAATTTATTACTTGGCAGTTAGCCGGCGATTTAATTCCGGGTGCTACCAAAGAACAAATTTTAGCAACAGGCTTTAATAGAAATCATAAAATCACAGAAGAAGGTGGCGTAATTGATGAAGAATATAGAATCGAATACGCATCAGATAGAACCAACACTTTTGGACGCTCGATGCTAGCACTTACGGTGGAATGTGCAAAGTGTCACGATCATAAATACGATCCTATTTCTCAAAAAGATTACTACCAATTATTTGCATTCTTTAACAATGTAAATGAAGTTGGATTAGAGTCTACTGTTGGTGGACCCGTTACCTATGCCAAAAATCCGCGCATGGATATTACCAACGATGATGTAAAAGGAATTTTAAAATTCATCAATAAAGTTGACACCAACAAACTAGAAGTGTCTGTGATGGGCGATTTAGATACAGTGCGTAAAACCTATATCTTAGACAGGGGTAATTATGCTTCAAAAACGGTGGAAGTAGAACCTGGAACACCAGGCTCTGTTTTAAAATTTGATCCATCACTTCCAAAAAATAGACTTGGACTTGCAAAGTGGATGTTCGATAAAAAAAATAGTTTAACCGCCCGTGTTTTTGTAAATAGAATGTGGCAAGAATTTTTTGGTAGAGGTCTTGTAAAATCAGCCGCAGATTTTGGTATGCAAGGAAACCTTCCAACGCACCCTGCCTTACTTGACTGGCTTGCTGTAGATTTTAGAGACAATGGATGGGATATTAAAAGGCTTGTAAAACAAATTTTACTTTCAGCTACCTATCAACAATCCAGCGAAATTTCTGACAAGAAACAAAGAGTAGATCCACTCAATACGTATTGGTCATATGCACCAAGAATTCGTTATTCTGCAGAACTCGTAAGAGATATGCTTTTGTCAAGTAGTGGACTGCTTAATAGAACCATTGGTGGACCTAGTGTAAAACCTTACCAACCACCAGGATTATGGGAACTCGCCACATCCGGTAGAGGCATTTTAAATAAATACATGCAAGATACCGGCCAAGCACTATATAGAAGAGGGATGTACACTTTTATTAAACGCACCGTGCCACCTCCATCTATGATGATGTTTGATGGTAGCAATAGAGATGAGTGTCAAGTGACAAGGTACCGCACCAATACACCACTTCAGGCGCTTATCATGCTCAACGACCCAACAGTACTAGAAGCATCAAAAGCACTTGCCGATAAATTATTGCAACAAAAAGCTAGCACCAATTCATTTGTTGAAAAAGCATTTAGATCCATTTTGTGTAGACAAGCGAGTGGTAAAGAAATTGAAACCCTTGTTGCTTTTTATGACGAAACAAAAAAAGAATTAGCAAAAGATCAGAAGAAAGCAGCGACGCTTATTGAGCCAGGTACGTATAAACCTAAAACAAAACAAATTGTTGATCTCGCTGCAGCTATGCAAACCATTCAGGTTATTTATAACATGCAAGAAGCGATCACAAAAACATAAACCATGGAAAAAGAATTACTCGAACACGGCCTTAACGCAAATCGAAGGAAATTTATTTCTAGAATGAGCCTTGGATTAGGTAGTGCTGCCCTTGGCTCACTGCTAATTCCTGATTTATTTGGTGGAAAGGAAAGTGCAGAAGATGCCATCATGAAAGCAGTGCCGCATATTGCACCAAAAGCCAAGCGCGTTATTTATTTGTTTCAAAATGGCGCACCATCGCAACTTGAAACTTTCGACTACAAACCCATGCTTCGTGAAAGAATGGGTGAAGACTTACCAGAGTCCATTAGAAACGGTCAGCGTTTAACAGGCATGACCGCTGGTCAAAGTAAATTCCCACTCATTGGGTCTTACTACGACTTCAAACAATATGGAAAATCAGGTGCATATGTGAGTGACCTGTTTCCGCATATGGCATCTGTGGTAGATGATTTATGTATCATTAAATCGATGCACACCGAAGCTATTAACCACGACCCTGCACTTACGTTTTTTCAGTCGGGTGCACAACAAGGCAATAGACCTAGTATGGGCTCTTGGGTGAGTTATGGACTTGGTACCGAAAACAATAACCTTCCAGCATTTTGTGTGCTTTTATCGAGAGGTAAAGGAAATGGACAAGGCGTTTATTCTAAATTATGGACCAACGGATTTTTAGATTCGGTGCATCAGGGTGTTCAATTTAGCAGTGGCGATAATCCAATTTTGTATTTACAAGATCAAGCAGGCATGGATAGAAATGCGCGCCGCAAAATGCTTGATAAAGTAGCAACACTTAATAATTTAGAGTACGAACAATTTGGTGATCCAGAAATTGCTGCTAAAATTCAGCAGTATGAAATGGCTTATCGCATGCAAACAGCCGTACCTGAAATCATTGACACTTCTAAAGAATCTGATAGCGTTATTAAAATGTATGGACCAGATTGTTTAGTGCCTGGTACTTACGCAGCCAACTGTTTGCTAGCGCGTAAATTATCTGAAAGTGGTGTTCGATTCATTCAACTCTATCACCAAGGTTGGGATCAGCACGGAAATTTACCAAACGAAATGCGCGGTCAAGCCAAAGATGTAGACCAACCATCGGCAGCGCTTATTAAAGATTTAAAACAAAGAGGCTTACTCGATGAAACACTTGTTATATGGGGTGGTGAATTTGGAAGAACCAATTTCTGCCAAGGCCCAATGACCGTTGATAATTATGGACGTGACCATCACCCACGCTGCTTTAGTATTTGGATGGCAGGTGGCGGTGTTAAGCCTGGTATTGTGCATGGAGAAACCGACGACTTTGGATATAACATTATCAAAGACCCTGTTCACGTGCATGATTTTCAAGCCACTGTTTTAAACTTATTGGGGCTCGAGCATGAACAATTAACTTATAAATTCCAAGGAAGAAGATACCGTTTAACTGATTTATACGGAAACGTTGTCAATAATATTATCGCTTAAATTAAAACCTATGAACCGCAAAAAATTTATTCAAACTTCTGCTTTAGCAGGTGCTAGTTTTTTTATCACTAAAGATTTATTGGCAAAACCAAAAGGACCTGTATACGGCCATAACGATAAAAAATATTTTTTAGATACCAAATGGGGAACACTTAACACCGACAAGACACCTGTAAATGATTGTCATGAAATGGTACAGGACAGTAAAGGCCATATCATACTACTTACCAACGAAACAAAAAACAACATCATCATTTATAATAAATCAGGTAAACTAAAAGGAAGTTGGGGTACCGAGTTTCCAGGTGCACATGGTTTATCAATTCAAAAAACGGGTAAAGAAGATTTTTTATTTATTACAGATACCAATAGACACCAGGTTTACAAAACAACCATGGACGGTAAAATTTTATTTACCATTGATCCGCCAGCAGAGGTTGGCCCTTATGCGAGCAAAGATAAATTTGTGCCTACCGAAACAGCTGTATTAGAAAATGGAGAATTTTATATTGCAGATGGTTATGGTGCACAATACATTTTACACTATGATGCTAATGGAAAATTAAAAAATGCATTTGGTGGCAGAGGCGAAGGTGAACAATACCTAGATAATGCACATGGTATTTGTATCGATTATAGAAATGCAATACCTAGCCTAATTGTAACAGATCGTAACAGAGCTTGCTTTAAAAGATTTTCATTAGATGGAAAATTATTAGAAGTAATTCATGTACCAGGTGCTGGCGTTTGTAGACCTGTTATTAGTGGTGATTATTTATACGCTGCTGTATTACGTTCACCAAACATGGGTGTAGAAGCGAGCGGCTTTGTTACCATTTTAAATAAAGAAAACAAAGTGGTGTCAAACATTGGAGGTTCTGAACCAATTTATACAAACGGAAAATTAAACACCCTTCAACAAACCGAAAAAATATTTGCACATCCACATGATGTTTGTGTAGATGATGAAGGCAGCCTTTATGTGGCGCAGTGGGCTTCTGGAAAAGTGTACCCTTATAAATTAACACAAGCATAGTGAACTATGAAATGGATTGAGAAAGTAGCAAGTTCGCTTGCGTTTGCGGGACTGTTTTTATTAGGTATTTTATTTGTATTTGATGGTAAACTTCAAATACCAGTATGGCTTCAAGTAGCGGGCAGAATGCATCCGCTTCTACTCCACTTACCGATCACGCTATTACTCATTTCTATTATTTCTTATTTTATTCCAAGTAATACCTCTACCAATACTATCTTTAGCTATGTCAGACTTTTTGGTGCACTAACAGCCATCTTTACGGCTATCATGGGTATTTTACTAGCTACAGAAGAAGGCACAGAAGGTGATACTTTGCAGTGGCACAAATGGTCAGGAACAGCAGTAGCCGTGCTAGCATGGATACTCTATAGTTATGCAAGCTTTATTCAATCCAATAAAAAACTTTCTATTTCAAGTGGTGTCCTACTGTTTTTTTTAACCATAACAACAGGCCATTTTGGTGCTTCCCTAACCCATGGCGAAGGATTTTTAACGGCGCCGCTTTATAAAAACGAGACAAGCACATTAACGTTAGCAGAAGCGCGCATTTACCCAAATGTAGTAGCCACCATTTTTAAAGAAAAATGTGGCACTTGCCATAACAATAGCAACAAAAAAGGTGGATTATCATTAAGCGACTCTGTAGGCATCATGACTGGCGGAAAATCTGGAAAAGCTGTAGTAGCAGGTGATCTACTTAAAAGTTTAGTAATCACTAGAGCACATTTACCGCTCTCTGATAAAAAACATATGCCACCATTAGACAAGCCACAATTAACCACTGCAGAGCTTGCCATATTAGAAGCATGGATTCAAAAAGGAGCACCATTTGATACAAAAATAACAAGTATTAATAGCGCGGATACACTTCGGATATTGGCAGAAGAATATATCAAGCCGTATTTAGCAAAAGAAGAAAAATATGACTTTGATGCCGCCAGTGAAGCAACCATAGAAAAACTTAAATCAAATTATAGAGTGATTAAGCAGTTGGGTGAAAAGTCCCCAGCACTTGCTGTTTCATTTTATGGTCAAACGCAGTATAATTCTAGCAATCTCACAGAACTAGATCCTATCAAAGAACAAATTGTTCACTTGTATGCTGCAAAAATGCCTGTATCTGATGCAGATGTTTCATGGATAAGTAAACTACCTAATCTAAAAAGATTAAATGTAAACTATTCAAATATTACAGATAAGAGTTTAGCAGAAATTGCTTCCATGAAAAAAATTAAGGCTGTTTCTGTAGCAGGTACAGCCATAACCATGGAAGGGTTAAAAACACTACTCGGCAATAAAAATATTACAGAGATTTTTGTTTGGGATACCAAAATAAAACCTTCTGATATTAAAGCTATAAGTAAGCAGTATGCACAAATAAAAATAGACTACGGCTTTGATGGTGCTGATACACTTATCATTACACTTAATGATCCGGTTATTTCATTGCCAAGTGGCTATTTTAAAGAAAATCAACCTATCCTAATTAAGCATGTGATTAAAGATGTTACCATCAGATATACACTTGATGGCACAGATCCTGATAGTAGCACAAGTCTTGAATACAAAAAACCAATAGTGCTTGACAACACCACTACCTTAAGTGTACGTGCATTTAAAGCAGGATGGAAAGGAAGCGCTACGGTAAGGAATTTTTATATGAAAGCAGGTTTTCCTATAGCAGGCTATACATTAACTACACCGCCAGATGCCAAATACAATATGAATGCGGCTACTGTTTTAACAGATTTGGATTTAGCAGACTACACCGATTTTTCTAGTAAATGGCTCGGTTATCAAAACAATGAAGCAACGGTAGTGCTTGATATGGGAAGTAGTGTTCAAACTAGCAGGATTATGGTGAATATCCTTCGCGCTACTACATCTTATATATTACCACCAGTAACGCTTATCGCATGGGGAAGCAATGACAATAAAACTTGGAAGCCATTAGCAAATATTAAACCTGAGATGCCTACCATGAATGATGCAACCTTTGCTCAAATGCTAGAGTTAAAATATCCGACTGCATCATTTAGATATTTGAAAATAACAGGACAACCCATTAAAAAGCTACCGAGTTGGCATCAAGGAAAAGGTACGCCAGGTTGGTTTTTTATGAGTGAAATAACCGTGAACAACTAAACGAGATAAGCAAATACATTATCGTTTTTATTGAGTGCTGTATAATTGATATTATATCGTTTCATATTATCAATGAGCACTTGATAATTTTCTGGGGATTCCAACTCAACAACAACAAGGGCGGGCGCACTATCTTTTTTATTTTTTTGCATATACTCAAAGCGGGTAATATTGTCTGTGGGGCCAAGTACTTGGTTC
>JBIISK010000021.1:0-34921 GCA_044341045.1 Sediminibacterium sp.
GGAGTGCCGCAACAGCTACCGGAATAGAACTATGATAGAAACCTTTTGTTTCAAAAAATACCAATATTTTAACCTGCTTTGGAGGATTTACAGCCGCCAACACAGCACCGAAAATACCGAGTGCAATTAATAAGAAAGCAATGCGTAAAAGGTTTGATTTATTTTTCATAAATAACGTTTGAAAATTACTTAAATTGAACCCTAATGTAAGAAAAACGATTAACAATTTGCTTATGAAAATGAAAACAGGAATCATGCTAGCCGCCATGATGTTTTTACAATATTACATTTGGGGCGCCTGGTATGTAACAATGGGGCCATACATGGACAACTTGTTTAAAGGAGAAGGTCAAAATGTAGTAGACCTTGCTAAGGGCGCTACCTACGGCGCTGGCGCCATTGCAACCATGCTCTCTCCCTTTTTTGTAGGCATGATTGCAGACCGTTTTTTTGCTGCACAAAAAATCATGGGCATCCTACACATCATTGGTGCAGCGCTCTTATTGTATGCAACTAAAATGACGGCTACTACTTCTTTTTATTGGGTAATACTTGCCTACTCTTTACTATACATGCCAACCATTGCTTTAAGCAATAGCGTTGCATTTGCACAAATGAGTGATCCAGGCAAACAGTTTCCTTGGATACGTGTTTTTGGCACACTGGGTTGGATTGTTGCGGGTCTTGTTATTTCTAAACTTGCCATTGGTGAAGGAGAAACCACATTTATTATTGCTGCTGGTGCTTCTGCACTATTAGGCGTATTTAGCTTTATCCTTCCTAATACTCCACCAAAATCTACAGCTAACAACACGTCATTTGGTGCCATTTTTGGAGCGGATGCTTTTGTGCTTTTAAAAGAAAGATCGTTTTTATTATTTTTTATTGCCGCCATATTAATTTGTATTCCGCTTTCATTTTACTACGGATTTGCGGGTTCATTTTTAGGTGAATTTTGGGGCGCTAATACCGCCGCTAAAATGACAATGGGGCAAATGTCAGAGGCTTTATTTATTATCACCATACCGTTTTTATTTTACAGACTGGGTGTTAAAAAAATGCTTGTACTAGGTATGGCTGCTTGGGCTATTCGATATGTCTGTTTTGCTTATGGCAATATGGATGCGGAGTGGCTACTCTATGCTGGTGTTATTTTACACGGCATCTGTTATGATTTCTTTTTTGTAACAGGTTATATGTACACAGAAAAAATGGCGGGTGAAAAAATTAAAAATGCTGCGCAAAGCTTATTTACATTTGCAACCTATGGTGTAGGTATGTTTATTGGCACTAATTATAGTGGCTATGTAGCAAACGCCTACAACCAAAGCACTACTGTTAATGGCGTAACATCGCAGCAACATATCTGGGAAACCATTTGGTTGTACCCAGCCGTTATTGCAAGTATTGTACTCGTTTTATTTGTTTTATTTTTCAAAGAAAAAAAGCAGCTTGCTGCTTCATAATTAAAAGATCATGAAAAACATTGCTATGTTGGGTTCCGGCTTTATTGGCCGTTTTTATGCCGAAGCTTTACAAGGTTACAGAAGTAGAGACAAAGTGGTTTCTATTTATTCTCGAAGAGAGGAGTCTGCAAAAAAGTTTGCAGAAGATTATGCATGTGCACACTGGACCACAGAAATGGAGGAAGCCATTGCGCATCCAAGTGTAGACATTGTATGTATTGCACTTCCCAATAATTTACATGAAGCAGCAGTGATGCTTTGTTGTAAACATAAAAAAGCAGTGATGACCACAAAACCTCTTGGCCGAAATGCTGCAGAAGCAAAGCGAATGTTACTTGCGGTAGAGGAAGCAGGCATTTTTAATGGCTACCTAGAAGACCTGGTTTACACGCCTAAATTTATTAAAGCCACACAGTCTGTTAAAGAGGGTGCGCTGGGCAGAATTTTATGGGCTAAATCTAGAGAAACACATCCTGGCCCCCACAGCGAATGGTTTTGGGATATTGAACAAGCAGGCGGTGGTTGTATTTTAGATCTAGGATGCCACTGTATCGAAATTGCACGTGGTTATATTGGCAAAGACATTAAGCCCATAGAGGTGATGTGCTGGGCAGATACGCAAGTAAAACCCATCGATGCAGAAGACCATGCCATTGGTCTTGTAAAATATGAAAACGGCGCCATTGGTCAATTTGAAGTAAGCTGGACTTTTAGAGGTGGCTTAGATTTAAGAGATGAAGTAATGGGTACCGAAGGCACTATTTGGATCAATAGTTTTTTACGTACCGGATTTGACATGTTTACTACCGGAAAAGGTGGCGACTATATTGCAGAAAAAGCAGAGAGCAATAGCGGCTGGTTATTTCCAGTAGGTGACGAGTTAAATGAACTGGGCTACAACCATATGTTTATGGATATGTTTAATGCCATGGAAAAAGGTGTAGATCCCAAAGAAACTTTTTATGATGGCTACGTGGTAAACGCTATTATTGACGCGGCTTACAAGTCAGCTAAAACAAAATTATGGGAGCCCGTACAACTAGATATTTGGAGAGGACAAACAGGCCTTACCAAAGAAAGTCATTTAGTAGAATACGATGCAGATCATTATTTAATTAAAGAAGAAATGACGCATTACGGTGCTAAAAAATTAATTCTTAAACATAAGACTACCGGAAAAATATCCGATCAAATTATTGAATAATTTTTATATCAAACATCTAACTCAAAAGGGAGACACTATATGTCTCCCTTTTTTAATGCTTCTACTGCAAAGTTAGCAGCACGTGCTGTTAATGCCATATACGTAAGTGATGGATTTTGATTGGCGCTCGATGTCATACACGCGCCATCCGTTACAAAAACATTTTTCGCATCCCACACCTGATTGTTTCCATTTAATACCGACGTTTTTGGATCTCTACCCATTCTGGCCGTCCCCATTTCATGAATACCATGCCCAATTGCGTGTCCGTTATCGTAGCTTGAAATATTTTTTGCACCGCCCGCTTCTAACATTGCTTTTAATTCTAAAACAATGTCTTTGCGCATGTCAAGTTCATTTTGTTTGAGCTCACAATCCATAGACAGCACGGGTAAATTCCATTTGTCTTTTTTAGTGGGGTCTAAGGATATTTTATTTTCGTGATACGGCAGTATTTCTCCAAATCCGGTTGCGCCAATGGTCCAAGACCCAGGCTCTGTAAGGGCTTCCTTAAATGCAGCCCCAATTGAAAGCTCTGCAACTTCTCGACTCCAACCTTCTCTACCTGCACCTCCTTGGTATCCAAAACCACGTAAATAATTTCGTTTGTCATTACCCATGTTTACAAACCTTGGAATATAAAATCCATTGGGACGTCGACCATACACATATTTATCTTCAAAGCCTTCTATTTTTCCTGACGCACCTAAATTATAATGGTGATCCATTACATTGTGTCCAAGCTCGCCGCTGCTACTGCCTAACCCACCTGGCCAAATATCTGTAGCCGAATTAAATAATACCCACGCAGAGTTTAATGCAGACGCATTTAGAAAAACAATTTTAGCATTAAAGGTGTATGTCTTATTGGTTTCCGAATCGAGCACTTCTACCCCATCCGCTTTTTTAGTATTCTTATTATATAAAAGTTTAGTGACAATAGAAAAAGGCCTAACGGTTAAATTGCCCGTTTTTAAAGCGGCTGGCATTGTGGAAGACTGCGTACTAAAATAACCACCAAATGGACAACCTTCCCAACACCTGTTTCTAAATTGACAATTGGTACGTCCTTCAATGGCTTTTGTTAAATTGGCAACTCTTCCAATAATTAAATGCCTATCCCCTTTAAATTTTTCTTTGATTCTTGCAGCCACATCTTTTTCTACACAGTTTAAATCCATGGGTGGTAAAAATTGACCATCGGGTAAATGGGGAAGTCCTTCTATTGATCCACTAATGCCCGCAAATTTTTCTACATGATCATACCATGGCGCAATGTCTTTGTAACGAATGGGCCAATCTACACCAACCCCTTCTTTTCCATTGGCCTCAAAATCCAAATCACTCAACCGGTAGCTTTGTCTGCCCCATAATAGTGATCTCCCACCCATTCTATAACTTCTCCACCACGTAAAAGGTTTGACCTCGGTGTACGGACAATCTTCTTCATTGGTCCAGGCGTCCATTACTCTTTCGTTGGCAGCCCATCCTCTATGAATTACAGGATACTTTTCTTGTTGCTCCTTACTAGTTCTTCCACGCAGTGGCGTATCCCATGGATCATCATCAACACCTTTATAATCTTTAATATGCTGATGGTCTTTACCGCGTTCTAAGAGTAAAACTTTTAAACCTTTTTCGGTGAGTTCTTTTGCGGCCCATCCACCACTAATGCCAGATCCAATTACAATGGCATCATAAGTATTTCCAGCCGTAGCTTTTGTATTGAGGTATGCTGTATCTGACATGAGCTTGGATTTTTAAATTTAAAGTTTGCCTTTTTTTATTTGCTCCACTGCATAATTAGCAGCACGAGCTGTAAGTGCCATAAAAGTAAGGGAAGGATTTTGCGTACTGGTAGATGTCATGGCGGCGCCATCCGTTACAAAAACATTTTTACACAAGTGCATTTGATTCCACTCGTTTAGTAATGATGTTTTTGGATCTCTCCCCATTCTTACGCCACCCATTTCATGAATATCGAGACCAGGCGCTTGCTTGCTATCATATGGTGCAATATCAGTGCAACCCGCTTTTTGTAGCATCGCTGCGCCTTGCTTTAAAAAGTCTTGCAATAATTTTTCGTCGTTCTCATCATAATCAATAGAGGTGACAATTTGAGGAATACCCCATGCGTCTTTTAATGTAGGATGCAAACGCACATGGTTGCTTTCTTTTGGGATCGTCTCACCCTGCATCATCATGTAAATATGCCATGGCCCTGGCTCTGTGAGTGCTTCTTTAAAAGCCGCACCAACACCTTCTGCACTTGCTTTTCCTCTACTTGCGCTAAAGAAAACCATGTACCCACGTAAAAAATCGGTTTCTTGCTTGTGCACGTTTCTAAAATTAGGCATCATTACCTGCGTTGGTCTACGACCATAATAATACTGATCTAAATGACCTTCATAATTGGCGGTCATGCTTCCTCTGTAATTATGAAACGCAATATACTTTCCTAATAACCCATTATCGTTACCAAGACCATTCGGAAATCTTTTGGATGTAGAATTTAATAGTATCAAATTAGTATTGATGCAAGCCGCATTTACAAAAATGATTTTTGCATAAAATATAATCTCCTCTTTGGTAACAGCATCAATCACTTTTACACCCGATGCTTTTTGTGTAGCCTCGTCATAAATAATAGAATGTACCACAGAGTTTGGACGTAATGTTAGATTACCAGTTTTTTGTGCCCAAGGAAGTGTTGATGCATTGCTACTAAAATAGCCGCCAAATGGACAACCTCTTTCGCATAAACTTCTTGCCTGACACTGGCCTCGCCCCTGCTCCAAATGGACTGGATTTGGTTTTGTTAAATGCGCGCAGCGCCCCTGAATAACGCGCCTATCATTATAAGTAGTATTTATTTTATTGACCAATTCTTCCTCCACACAGTTCATTTCCCAAGGAGGCAAAAAATCGCCATCCGGGAGTGTATCCAAGCCGTCTTTATTGCCGCTAATGCCGGCAAATTTTTCGACATGGGTATACCATGCATCAATGTCTTCATATCTGATGGGCCAATCCACAGCAAAACCATCACGCTTGGGTCCCTCAAAATCATACTTACTCCACCTTTGCGTTTGTCTTGCCCATAGTAATGACTTTCCACCCACCTGATATCCTCTAATCCAATCGTATGGTTTTTCTTGCACGTAAGGGTGCTCTGCATCTTTTACAAAAAAGTGTTCTGACGATTCACCAAATGCGTAACATTTTGAAACGATGGGATTTTCTTTTTCAAATGCAGCCGATTTTTTATTTCGGTGCAAAAACTCCCAAGGATTTTTGGTAGCGGTTGGATAATCTTTTAAATGCACAACGTCTCTACCTCTTTCTAGTACCATTGTTTTCAATCCTTTTTCTGTCAGCTCCTTTGCAGCCCATCCGCCACTGATTCCAGAACCAATCACAATCGCATCATATGTAGTAGAAGACATAAAATTACTTTTCGTTAAAGCTATTGGTATTTAAATTACAAATATTTACGAGTACTTCTACTGATTTCTCCATATCAGTTACCCCCACCCATTCGTGTTTGCTGTGAATAGCCTGCATGCCAGTAAATATATTGGGGCAAGGAAGTCCCATAAAACTAAGTCTTGAACCATCCGTCCCGCCTCTAATGGGCTCTTTAACAAGTGTGAGCCCTGCTTTTTCATAAGCCGCATTTGCTAGCACCGAAATATGTGGGTGCTGGTCAATAATTTCTTTCATGTTACGGTACTGCTCCGTTACAGAACAAGTAATGGTTGCACCCGAATATTTGGAGACTATATTTTGTGCTAGATCAAATAATTTTTTTTCATGCACTGCTAGTGTTGCCGTATCAAAATCACGCACAATGAATTCGATGGTTGCTTTTTCCTGAATACCATGTACACCCACTGGATGTACAAAACCCTCTTTGCCACTGGTGGCTTCCGGACACCAAGCATCTTTTGGTAACGCCGCTACAATTTCTGCAGCAATTTTTAAGGCATTCACCATTTTGCCTTTTGCATATCCAGGATGCGCGCTAACACCATCTATTACTATCGTTGCAGCGTTAGCACTAAAAGTCTCATCTTCAAAACTACCAAGCTCGCCGCCATCTAGTGTAAAACCAAAATGGGCACCTAATTTTGATAGGTCTAATTTTTCGGTACCTCTACCCACTTCTTCGTCGGGTGTAAATAATATTTTAATGTCGCCGTGTTCAACATTTGGATGTGACATTAAATAATGCGCCATATCCATAATAATGGCAACACCACTTTTATCATCAGCACCAAGTAGCGTTGTGCCACTCGCTGTAATGATAGATTTTCCAATATGATTTTTTAAATACGGATACGCTTCTGTAGTAATAACCTGGCTATTGTCATCAGGTAAAATAATGGGCGCACCCGTGTAACCTTTGTGCAGTATAGGTTTGACGCCTGTGCCACTGCAATCGGGTGCTGTATCGATATGACTACAAAAACATATAATAGGCGCATTTTTAGTTGTATTACTTGGTATGGTTGCGTGGGTGTACCCATGCGCATCGATATGAACATTTGAAAGCCCCATGGCTGCCAATTCTTTTTCTAACAACTGCGCAAGGTGCAACTGCTTTGCCGTGCTTGGAAAACAAGTAGCTGCTGGATCACTCTGCGTATCAATTTGTACATAACGTAAAAAACGTTCGGTAACCGTAAAATTATAAGCTGTCATCATGGTTTTAAATGTACGAAAAAGAGCCGCTCTACCTCAGTAGAGCGGCTCTTTTTATTCAAAATTAATTTAAAATACTATGGCATAATGATCATAGAAGTAGCGCCATTGATAGCCACTAGTTCTAAATCAAAAATAAGTGTTTCACCTGCTAGTGGATGGTTCGCATCTAATATTACAGATGTTTCTTTTACTTCTACAATAACAACAGGGAAATTTTGTCCACTGCCATTACTCATATTTAATTGCATACCAACTTCTGGAACCATGTCTTCTGGGAAACGGTCTTTTGGAAATTCCATGACCATTTCTTCTTGCTTAGGTCCATAAGCCTGATCTGCAGGAATTGATACTGTCTTTTTTTCGCCAATAGCCATACCTGTAACGCCATCATCAAAGCCTGGAATTACCATACCGCCACCAACTTCAAACTCAAGTGGCTCTCTGCCTTCTGAAGAATCAAAAGTTGAACCATTTGTTAACTTACCATGATAATGCACTTTTACAGTATCACCTTTTTTAACTTGTTGCATGTTATTTATTTGTAATTGAAAGATTTCGGCAGGGCCGAACGGCAAAAGTACAAACCAAAAACGAGGTTTTGGCAAGTATTTTTGAGTAACTTTCAGGCGTAAATGTCCTAAAAAACACACCTATGCAAAAAATATACCTATTCATACTGGCCTGCGCCCTGAGTATGAATGCTTTTAGCCAAGAAATTAAGCCAGGTGCTTATCAAACCAGCGAATACCTTCCTGAGTTAAAAGGTAAAAGAATTGGCTTATTTGCCAATCATACTGCTACCATTGGAAACAAACATTTAGTGGATACACTGGTAAGCTTAGGCCTACAAATTACCAAAGCCTTTGGACCCGAGCATGGCTTTAGAGGAACCGCTGATGCTGGAGAAAAAGTTGGTGATTATAAAGATGCTGCAACAGGTATTCCTGTGATTTCATTGTATGGTAAAAAAAGAAGACCAAGCGCCGAGGATTTAAATGATGTGGATGTGATGCTTTTTGATATCCAAGACGTGGGCACTCGTTTTTATACGTACATATCATCGTTGGAGGAATTTATTAATTCAGCGATTGAAAATAATAAGCCACTTATTATTTTGGACAGACCTAACCCTAACGGTTTTTATGTAGACGGGCCGGTATTAGATACCGCTTACAAAAGCTTTGTTGGCATGCAGCCAATACCGATGGTATATGGTATGACCATGGGCGAATATGCAAAAATGTTGATTGGTGAAAAATGGGCAAAAGCAGCAGCGACTGCTAACTCTCTACCAAATATCACCATCATTAAAAATAAAAACTACACCCATAAAAGCAAATACGTTTTGCCGGTTAAGCCTTCTCCAAACTTAGGCACTATGGCTTCAGTGTACTGGTATGGCAGCAACTGTTTGTTTGAAGGAACCGTTTTAAGTGAAGGACGCGGCACCGATTTTCCATTTGCTGTTTTTGGACACCCTGGCTTACCAAAAACATTATATGCTTTTACGCCAACAAGTAGAGATGGTGCTAAAGAACCTAAATTAAAAGATCAGCTTTGTTATGGATGGAACCTTGCAGGCACAGATAAAGAAGTATTACAAAAAGTAGATGACAAAATTCAATTG
The DNA here is from genome assembly GCA_044341045.1 of Sediminibacterium sp. GTDB lineage: Bacteria > Bacteroidota > Bacteroidia > Chitinophagales > Chitinophagaceae > Sediminibacterium. Next base: position 9,005 of record JBIISK010000021.1, read on the forward strand.
AGTTATTTACTAGAAGCTTATAAACTATTCCCTGAAAAAGAAAAATTTTTTATCACACCAAAATCTGGCAAGCCCACCGATTATTTCTTTAACAAACTTGCAGGAAATGATGCACTTCAAAAACAAATCATTGCTGGCGCATCAGAAAAAGAAATTAGAGCTAGTTGGGCAGAAGGTCTCCAAGCTTTTAAGAAAATCAGAAAAAAATATTTACTCTACACAGATTTTGAATAAGGTTTAGCGCTATGAATCCAAAGGATACACGTATTGTTTTTATGGGAACACCCCCTTTTGCTGTTGCCTCATTAGATGCACTTATAAAAGCGGGTTTTAGTATTGTATCGGTAGTTACGGCGCCGGACAAACCAGCTGGCCGTGGACTTCAGTTACAACAAAGCGCAGTAAAAAAATATGCCGTAGAAAATAACTTACCGGTTTTACAACCTACAAAACTAAAAGATCCTGAATTTGTAGAAGCTTTAAAGGTTTTAGATGCACAGCTTTTTGTAGTAGTTGCTTTTAGAATGCTTCCAGTAATTGTTTGGGACATGCCGCCCATGGGTACTATTAATGTGCACGGCTCATTACTACCATCATACAGAGGCGCTGCTCCTATTAACTGGGCGGTTATCAATGGAGAAAAAGAAACAGGGGTTACTACTTTTAAATTAAAAGCGGCCATTGACACGGGCAACATTTTATTGCAAGATAAATTACCAATTAGCGAAGCGGATACTGCTGGCACCATTCATGATAAAATGATGGTACTAGGCGCTAACCTTTTAGTAACCACATTACATGGCATCATTAACAATACGCTCGCAGAAAAAGACCAGGAAGACATCATTAACAATGATCCAAATCTATTAAAACACGCTCCTAAAATATTTACAGAAACCTGCACCATTAACTGGAATAATACCGCCGAATCAATTTTTAATTTAATTAGAGGCCTTTCACCATTTCCGGGTGCGCTCACTAAACTGGACGATAAGATTTTTAAAATTTTTGCGGCACAAAAAGAAATTTGCAACCACCAAAGCCCAGCAGGATATGTTTTAACAGACAATAAAACCTATTTGAAATTTGCATGCGCAGATGGGTACCTGCACATTACAGACCTGCAAATAGAAGGTAAAAAAAGAATGCAAGTGGCGGATTTTTTACGGGGCTATACCATTAAAAGCGCGCATTAAACAACTGAATAAATTTATTTAGTTAAGGCGTCCTTTAATTCCTGTAACGTAACAATACCCTCTTTTTTCCAACTGATTTTTCCGTTTTTGTACACCATAAATGTTGGCAGTACCGATGCGCCTATTTCTTTCATTACGGTAGCGTCTCTACCTCCATCTACTTTTAAAAAAGTATACTTGCCTTGCAACTCTTTTGACAAGGTTTCAAGTACCGGCTCCATTTTTTTACATGGTGGACACCATTCTGCGCCAACTTCTGCGAGAACGACTTGATTGGAAGCAACCGTAGCATTAAAAGCGGCAATTGATAATTCGGCAACACCGTCTTGTTTTACAACTGGCTTACCTGCAGCGTTCCAGGCCGTTATACCGCCTTGCAGATTCACCACTTCTTTAAATCCTTGTTCTTTAAGCCATACTGCTGCTTGTCCACTTCTTCCTCCACCTGCACAGTACACCAACAATGTTTTGTTTTTATCTAAATATTTTGTGCGGTCAGCAAATTGAGCTTTATCGGTCCAATCAGCTTGCAATACATTTTTTAAATGACTGCCATTGAATTCTCCAGCGGTACGCACATCTAATACTTGCACACCCCCTGCATTTATCCTTTGCTCAAAAGTGTTGGCATCAACATTTTGTGCATTTGAATTACATGCTAGTAAAAAAACCGCAGCAGTTAACATGCAAAAAAATCTATTTTTCATATTCTTTGATTTATACTTTTAAAATACGCCACTCCTGTGGGTAATAATTATTAATTCGGTTGGGTAGTATTTTTGCCCACCCTAATCCAAGTCCGTTGTAACGCATCAAACTCCATCCTTTTTGAACTGTACAACTAAACTCGGCTCTTCTAAGATACGACAGTGCCTGATCTTTATCTAAATCAATCTTGTTAAATGTATCAAGTGGCAAATAACTTACTGCAAGTTCGTGGGCTGGAATAAAATCTTGCCCTTTTAATTCACCGACAGACACCCCCGCTTTTTTAATATATAATTGCGAAGCCAACTGTAAAATACTTGCTTCAAAAACAGCAGGTATTGCTTTAATCATACCAGACTGCAAAAAGGTTGCTGTATTATTATCAAGCGCAATATGCTGAACTAATTGCTCCTGCATTTTTTTAGTAAGCTTTTCTAAAACCGCTTCTTTAGATTTAAACGGCTTGTACGCAACGGGTAAGCTTTTTCCTTTCTTAAATGCTGCAATAAAAAAACCTTCTCCCTTTACATGATTGGGATAAAAACGGTATCCAGGAGCGCCGGACTGACCGGCCTTTGTTTCAATTATTCCAAATGCAGGATCAACATCAATGGCTTGCGGCGTTAAACCCATTTCTTGTACAAGCCAATCTGCAATCATTTCATCTTCCCCTGGATCGTAAGAGCAAGTGGCATAAATTAACACCCCGCCTTCCGCTAATGCAGGTAAGGCGTCTGCTAAAATACGCTGTTGCCTTTGCGCGCAAAGTGCCACCAAGTCTAGACTCCAGCCTTCTATTGCAGCAGGATCTTTTCTAAAAAGTCCACTACCGCTACATGGCGCATCAACCACCATCACATCAAAAAAACCAGGTAAAGATTGAAAATGAACAGGATCATTGTTTGTAACAACCGTATTACTAGCCCCCCACTTAGTCATGTTTTCTACCAGTACGGATGCGCGCTGTTTGATAACCTCATTAGAAACTACAAGACCATTGTTAAAATACGTACTAAGTAGTGTAGACTTGCCTCCAGGCGCAGCGCATAAGTCAAGCACTTTTTGTCCATTAGACACGCCTACAACATTTGATAGCACCTGCCATAAAAACATACTACTAGCGTCTTGCACATAATAAGCACCTGCATGAAAATTTGGATCTAATGTAAAGGAAGGACGTGCTTCTAAATAATGTCCATGTGGGCACCAATGCACCGGGCTTGAATGTTCAAATAAAATTTGATCTGGATGTTTATTTGGGTTTACGCGAATAGCCGTAACGGTTTCACCGCTAGTATGCACTGCTTCAAAAGCAGCTTTATCAAAACCTACTACCCCTTCTATTGATTGTAAAAATGGCGCAGGTAAAGGCAAATTATAAGGATTTAATTTCTGCTACTAATTTTTGTAGCGCAGCTTTTGCATCACCAAATAACATAGAAGTTTTAGGCTGGAAGAATAATTCATTTTCGATACCAGCATAACCAGGCTTCATACTTCTCTTATTTACGATCACCGTTTTAGCTTGTTCTACTTCTAAAATTGGCATACCATAAATTGGAGATGCAGGATCTGTTTTAGCAGCCGGATTTACTACGTCGTTGGCTCCTAAAATAAGTACCACATCTGTAGATTTAAATTCGTCATTTGCTTCTTCCATTTCAATAAGCTTATCATAGCTTACATCGGCTTCTGCTAGTAATACGTTCATATGACCTGGCATACGACCCGCCACCGGATGAATGGCATATTTCACATCAACGCCTTTTTCTTCTAATAATTTTTCTAATTCGTGACATACGTGCTGCGCCTGCGCAACAGCTAATCCATATCCAGGAACAATAATTACTTTGTTGGCATAACTCATACACACCGCCGCGTCAGATATAGAAATTTCTTTGTACGCCCCCTGCGAACCTGCAGCAGCAGAACCGCCAGCAGCAGCATTTCCGCCAAATGAACCAATCAGTACATTGGTTAAACTTCTATTCATGGCTTTACACATGAGCACCGTTAATAAAGTACCAGCAGCACCTACTAAGATACCACCCGTTAACATAACGCTGTTGTCGTATAAGAATCCACCACAAGCTGCGGCTACACCGGTAAAAGAGTTTAATAAAGAAATAACCACTGGCATATCGGCGCCACCAATAGGAAGTACAAATAGTACACCATAAATAAGTGCGGCCACTAAAATGCCGTAGAATAATAAATAATTTGTACTATCAATAGCTAGCACTAAATATCCTGCAACCGCTAATGTTGCAAAAAATAAAACAAGGTTAAATATCTGCTGTCCTTTAAAAGAAAAATCTTTGATTTTACCATTGAGTTTCCCCCAAGCAATAATACTTCCTGCAAAAGAAACGGCACCAATAATAAGTCCTAAAAATATAGTAAGCAACGTGCCCTGTGTTGGAGCTGCTTGATCAGGATGTTCGCCACTATATAAAGCAGCAATATGTCCAAACTCAATTACAGAAATTAATGCAGCACAAGCACCACCCATACCGTTAAATAAACTCACCAGCTCTGGCATGGCTGTCATTTTTACGCGCTTTGCAGCAAGCGTACCAACAACTGTCCCTAACACCAACGCGCCAAAAATCCATCCGTAGTTGTGTAAACCCACGCCGTTTTCTTGGTATAAAAAGATAGTGCCAAAAATGGCGATAAACATACCTACCGCAGCCACCATATTACCTTTACGCGCTGATTCTGGATGCGACAACATTTTAAGTCCAATAATAAATGTAAGGGACCCTATTAAATAACAAATTGTAAGTATACTTAATTCCATAAATGATTTATTTGATGCTACAATAGCAGCTACCTTGATTACTTCTTTTTCTTAAACATTTCTAACATGCGGTCTGTCACTACAAAACCACCCACTACATTTAGTGTCCCTAAAACCACAGCTAAAAAGCCAATGATCAGTGTTACATAATGTCCTGGCTCTACTTTGCCCATTACAATAATGGCTCCAATAATCACAACACCATGAATGGCATTAGCGCCACTCATAAGTGGGGTATGCAGTACACTTGGTACTCTACCAATTACTTCGATGCCTAAAAAAATCGAAAGCACCACAATGTAGATGATGTCGATATGCGCTTGTGCCCAATTTAAAATTGCTTCCATATTATTTTTTCAAAAAAATTAATTGATGAGTGCTGCTACTCTTTCATTGGCTACTGCACCTTCGTGCGCCATGCAACAACCTTTTACTAAATCATCCTCAAAATTTAATTCGAGTGCGCCTTCTTTGGTAATGATGAGTTGTAAAAAGTTTAAAATATTTTTGCCATATAATTTACTTGCGTCAGATGGCATATCTGAAGCTAAATTACTGTTGCCTAAAATAGTTACACCTTCGTAAACAATGGTTTCATTATTTTTTGTAACAGCCGTATTACCTCCTGTAGCCGCTGCTAAATCGATAACCACACTACCTGGCTTCATAGACTTTAGCATGGCATCTGTAATTAATACAGGGGCTTTTTTACCAGGAATTTGTGCGGTTGTAATAATGATATCTGCTTTAGCAATAGACTCAGCAAGTCTTTGCTGTTGTCTTTGCTTAAAATCTTCTGATTGTTCTACTGCGTAACCACCTGCTTTAGATGCATCGGCGGCGCCTTCTACTTCAATAAATTTTGCGCCAAGGCTCATCACTTCTTCTTTTACCTGCGGTCTAGTATCTGACACTTCTACAACAGCCCCTAATCTCTTAGCGGTAGCAATCGCTTGAAGTCCTGCAACACCTGCTCCAATAATCACCATTTTAGCTGGAGGAATACTTCCTGCTGCCGTCATAAACATGGGAAAATATTTAGGGAACATAGTAGCCGCTAACAATACCGCTCTATAACCAGCAATATTTGCTTGGCTACTTAACACGTCCATACTTTGTGCACGTGTGGTACGCGGTATCATGTCCATACTAAACAAGCTTGCTTTTTTATCAATCGCTTGCTTCACAAGGTCGATGTTAAATAAAGGCTGAAATGTACCAAGTACGACTGCTCCCGGTTTTAATTGCGCCATTTCCGAACTTGAAAGCGGGTTGATAGAAAGCACTAAATCAGCAGTTGATAAAACAGTAGCACGGTCTTTAACAGAGACGTTTTTGTCGGTGTAGGTAGCATCTGCGGCATACGCTGCGCTTCCTGCGCCCGTTTCTACGATTACACTTACTTGTTTTGCTACCAAAACAGCAGCCTGCTCAGGTAAAAGCGATACACGCTTGTCGTTGTTGGTTTCTTTAAGTATTCCGAGAATCATGCGCAAATTTAGTTATTTATTAGATAGCCCTTTTATTAAATCTTATTAAAATCACATTAAAATTGGATCGAAACCTGCTGTTTTTGAGCAAATTCCTTCCTAAAAAATACAAGTCCAATAAAAAACAGATCGATACTTAAAGTAACCCTAGGGTGCGCGCTTATTTGAGCCCAAGCCGCCTCCATCTCTTCACTCCAATGAATGTCGTCAAATACCAGAATAGTATGGTCATGAACTACTTCTAATAAAGACTCAAAATAGGCCATGGTAGGCTTAAAAGCATGGTTACCGTCTATAAATGCGAAATCGACGCTTTTATTTTGAGCAAGCCACTGGGGTAATTGTTGATCAAAATTCCCTTCTATCAAATCGATATTTGTAAGGTCCAATAACTGATGATTTTGCCCGGCTATTTGTGCAATAGCACTTGACCCCTCAAAAGTGGTAACCTTGGCAGATGGATTAGCAGAAGCTAAATAGGCAGTGGTAATGCCAAGCGAAGTGCCGAGCTCAATAATTTGTGTAGGCCCATAATAATCAATCATTCTAAATAATAGTTGACTGTATTTTGCAGGCTTTAAAGAACCTTTTGCAACTGCACTTATTTTTCTTGTATTGTTTTTTGCAACGCGCGAACCTGCGCCAAAATCTTGTATCTCAATAAGTGTATGATCGGATAATAATTGCGTTCTTATTTTTTCGATGCCGTCAAATGCATAAAAACGTCTATTGTCATTTAATACCCGTGTAATAAATTCAAAAACAAATGGAGAATGAACGCCATGCCCTTTTCCGTTAGCCGCTGTAAACAAATAGCGCAAATACTTAACTGCTAACGTAAAGTGTCCATACATAAATGAGTCGGAAAATTTTATTTGCGAAGCCAGGTTTGAAAAGAAAAACCAAATGCATGCTTTTCGTGCGCTACATGCGATACCTCATTTGATAAAACAAAGTCCGAATTATCTATTTCAGGAAAAAATGTATCGCCATCAATAACTGCATCAACACGGGTCATGTATATTTTATGAGCCTTTGGCATTGCCTGGGCATAAATCTCACCACCACCGGCAATAAAGACTTCTTTATAATCTGATTCTTTTGCAAAAAATAGTGCATCTGCTAAAGAGTGCACCACAACAACGCCCTGGTGAGTCCAGTCTTTTTGTCTCGTAATAATAATATTAACCCTGCCATTGAGCGGCTTGCCACCAAGGGATTCAAAGGTTTTTCGTCCCATCACTACGGGCATAGCCCAGGTTGTTTGTTTAAAAAACTGAAGATCTTTGGGCAAGTGCCACAACAGTTGATTGTCTTTACCAATGGCATTGTTAGTTCCAGCCGCTACAATTAATGAAACAATCATAGGTGTTGTTAAAAAGTAAATAATATTATACCGTTACACTATATCGCAACCGGCGCTTTAATGCCCGGATGGCACTGATAATTTTCGATAGTAAAATCTGAAAAATCAAAACTGAAAATATCTTTTACCGCAGGATTGATTTTTAAAGTTGGAAGATCAAATGGTGTTCTTGATAATTGCAATTTCGCCTGCTCAATATGATTGTTGTACAAATGCACGTCACCAAAACTATGCACAAAATCGCCAGGCTCTAAATCACAAACCTGTGCAATCATCATGGTTAAAAGTGCATAAGAAGCAATGTTAAAAGGAACGCCTAAAAACACATCGGCACTACGCTGATACAACTGGCAACTTAATTTGCCATCCGCTACATAAAATTGAAACAAAGTATGACAAGGCATAAGCGCCATTTTTGGAAGCTCTGCCACATTCCACGCGCTTACGATAAGACGTCTACTATCGGGTGTTGTTTTTATTTGCTCTATAAGCTGTGTAATTTGATCTACTACTACCCCATCCGCGCCTTTCCAACTACGCCACTGCTCACCATAAACGGGACCTAACTCACCAGCTTCGTTGGCCCATTCGTCCCAAATAGAAACACCATTGTCTTTTAAATATTTGATATTGGTATCGCCTTTTAAAAACCACAACAGCTCATAAAAAATACTTTTTACGTGTAGCTTTTTTGTGGTTACCATTGGAAAACCTTTTTGTAAATCAAAGCGCATTTGGTAGCCAAAACAGCTCTTGGTTCCGGTTCCTGTTCTATCCGTTTTTTCGGTGCCGTTATCTAATATATGTTGGAGTAATTGTAAGTACTGTTGCATGGCTGCAAATTACGCCATCAACGGGGATGTTTACAGCCAAAATAGATTTTGGGGAGAATCTGTGAATTTATAGGTACAGTAAGCTGCACCGCAGTCTTTACAAGGATTTACGCCTTGCCAACTCACGTTTTAACTGCATCAATTCACGACCGGTTTGGCCACTTACACTGGTATTTTCTTGTGCCCTGCGCATGAGATAAGGGATAACGTCTTGTATAGGACCAAAAGGCAGGTACTTGCTCACATTAAACCCTTCTTTAGCGAGGTTAAATGTGATGGTATCACTCATGCCATATAATTGAGAAAAATGAACGTGCGGATGATTGTGCGGCAACATCATTTCATCTAATAGCTTAGCGCCCAATAAATTACTTTGCTCATTATGCGATGCAATAATCACAGCTGTAGAATGAATATGATCCATGCAAAAACGAACCGCTTCATCATAGTCTGTGTCGGTAGCTTCTTTAGATATTTGAATAGGCGATAGTCTGTTTTTTTCAAGCGCTACTGCACGCTCTTTTTCCATGTAAGCGCCACGCACTAATTTTAATCCTAAAATAAAATCCTGCGCTTCGGCAATTTGATGCGAGATGCGTAAAAAATGTAAACGGTCGTGACGATACAACTGAATGGTATTAAACACAACCGCTTTTTGTTTGTTAAACACGGCCATCATTTCCATCGTTAACCTGTCAATCGGATCTTGAATCCAACTTTCTTCTGCGTCAACAAGTACACCCACATTTTTTTCAGCGGCAGCTTCACAAATAGCGTACATGCGCTCTCTCACCCTATCCCAGGCCGCTTGTTCAATTTCATTGTCATGAATGCCACTGCGCAAACGAGGCGCTTCATGAAGCGTTTGCAACAGTTCATGACTTGCAAGGCCTGTTACTTTAATACTAATAAATGGAATATTTTTTTGTGATGCTGCATGATTGATCACATCAATAAAAACCTGCGTTGCTTGATCAAAATTTTCTTCCCCCTCTTTTCCTTCTACACCGTAATCTAATATAACATCAACATTATGTTCTGCAAGCATTTGAGCTACCGGAATGGTCTCTGCTAAAGTTTCACCACCAACAAATTGTTTGAATATGGTATTGCGAATAATGCCTTTAATAGGAAGTCCTGCTTTTAAAAGCGCAGGAACTATTCTTGTACCCAACTGAACAAGTTTTGGGTAGCCCATAAAACCAAATAAAAGCTTTGCACTTTTTAAAGCCTTGGTAGACTTATAGGCAAAAGCATTTTGGGTATTCTCAAATGAAATATTCATCGCTAACAGTTGTTCGTGACCGCGAATATCGGAACAGGTCGCAATATAAAAAAGAATTTATACCAGGCTGTCTAAAATATAGCCTTATATAGCCTGATGATTAAACGGTTGTAATACCATTTCACTCACCACGCCAGATCTAGGCTGCTGGCATAAAAACCAAATAGCCCTGGCTGCTTCTTCTGTGACAATCATTTTATCTTTTTGAACCCTTAAGTCGATGGTATCCCAAAAAGGACTGTCCACCCCACCCAAAAAGAGGTTGGTGATTCTTATCTCGGTGCGTTTCACTTCTTCCCTAATACTTTGCATCATTCCTACAATACCATATTTACTAGCACTATACGCAGCCGCTCCAGCCATGGGCACTTTACCGAGTACACCGGGAATATTAATAATAAGGCCTTTTTTAGCTTCTTTCATAGCAGGCATAACTGCTTTAACAGCATTAAAACTGCCCACTAAATTAATTTGAAGGGAATCCATGAAATCTTGGTGGGTAAGTGTCTCTAGTGGCTTAATAATGCCCACCCCTACAGCATTGATGAGGATATCCACCCCGCCACCTGCAACCACTTGATGAACGGCAGCGTCTACTGCAGCAGCATCAGTGATGTCTACTGTAAAAGTTTGACTCGCCGGTACTGATAGCACAGACGCCAAGTCTTGGAGTTTTTGAGTATTTCTAGCTAGCAAAAACACTGTAGCACCGCCGCCTATTAATAGTTCGGCCACTTTAGCACCAATACCCCCCGTTGCGCCAAATAAGAGTACCCGTTTCCCTTTTATCGTTTCCATGACTTTGTTTTTGAGTATAACAAGACATGGCCAGTTTTGTTTGCCTATCAATAAAATAAGGGTCGTATTAAATAATTAAAGAAATTTGGGCATGGAAATTTTAAAAATAGAGGTTTATAAATATTCGATTCCGATGGTGCCGTTTACGATTGCAACAGGCACCATGCATTTTGCGCAAAACATACTTATACGAATGCATACCAATACAGGGCATATTGGCGTAGGCGAATGTTCTGCATTTCCAATGATTGTGGGAGAAACGCAGGCTACTTGTTATGAAATGGCAAAAGATTTTGCAGCTATTTGGAAAAATAAAAACGCACTTGATATTGATGCAAGACTTGCAGAACTTGATTTATATACTGCACGCAACTATACTGCCAAAAGTGCTTTTGATATGGCCTTATATGATCTAGCTGCAAAAAATGCCGGACTTCCTTTGTATGCCTTTTTAGGAGGTACAAAAAAAGAAATTGAAAGTGATTTAACCATTGGCATTGATGCGCCTGAAAATATGGCGGAGACCGCTGCAAAATTTGTAGCTGATGGTGTGCGCATGATAAAAGTAAAACTAGGTAAAGATCCAGCAACAGACATAACGCGTATCCAAAAAATTAGAGCAGCTGTTGGACCGGGTATTATACTTCGCATAGACGCCAATCAGGGCTGGTCTTATGAAGACGCCATTACTGCACTTACAGGACTTGGTGCTTATGATATTCAGTTTTGCGAGCAACCCATGCGCAGTTTTAATGATCATTTATTACCTGCGCTTTGCGCCATTTCTCCCATTGCAATTATGGCCGACGAAAGTGTATATACCCACCATGATGCGGAAAGAATGATTGCTAATAAAGCATGTGCCTCTATCAATATTAAACTAGCCAAAAGCGGTGGCATTAAAGAAGCGCTTGTCATTAATAAAGTTGCGCAGACCGCAGGTATCCCTTGTATGCTCGGTGGCATGCTAGAAAGTAGGCTTGCCCTGAGTGCAAAAGTGCATTTGGCAACGAGCCTTGACAATATCAAATACTACGATTTAGATACCTGCTTACTTGGACACAAAATAGATCCGGTTATTGGTGGCGCTAAATACAATGGTATGCATTTGGAACTTACAAACGCGCCAGGCATTGGCGCCGATGTGGATCCTGCATTTTTGCAAACATTAGATCAGGTTATTATCTAGTTTGAACCGCATGAACAAATTACGGAGTGGCTTTGTTACCTTTACTATAAATACAATCTACCATGGAAGCAAAAAAAGCAAGTGAGAGTTTTATTGTAATGAATGAACTGGTTCTTCCAAACGATACCAACACTTTTGGTAATTTAATGGGCGGACGACTCATGTACTGGATGGATATTGCATCCGGCATGGCCTCAGGTAAACACTGTAATTTACCTAGCATGACCGCTTCTGTAGATAATATTAGTTTTAAAAATCCAATCAAGCTTGGTAACATCGTTCACATAGAAGCGCATGTGTGTAGAGCGTTTACCACTTCTATGGAAATTTATGTAAAAGTGTGGGGTGAAGATTTACAGAAAAAAGAGAAATACGAAAGCAACGAAGCCTACTTTACATTTGTTGCACTAGACCCAAATAACAGACCTACTGCTGTTCCGCAATTGATTCCAGAAACCGATTTGGAAAAAAGATTGTTTGATGGCGCGCTTAGACGCAGACAGCTTCGTTTGATTCTTGCTGGAAAAATGAAGCCAGATGATGCCAATGAATTAAAGGCGTTGTTTATTAAGGACTGATTGCGCTAGCAATTAGCGCGACAGCAACTACCGCGCTTACTTTCCCATTTGCGCAAGCAAATGATGTCTTCCTTTTAACATGTACTCTTTGCTTTGCTCAATTGCGTCCATTACTTGAGAGAGTATTTCTTCTACTGGAGCAGTATAATCAATGATCATAGGTTCTTTAAAACGAACAGAAAGTAATGTGCCCATTTTTTTAAAGTTGAGTCCTTTTTTGTCAAATGCTCTCCAAAACCCATTGATCACTACTGGAATAACTACGGGCTGGTTATTTTTAATAATATGCGCAGTACCTTTTCGGCCTGGCGCAAAAGGCTTTGTTGTTCCTTGCGGAAATGTAATCACCCAACTATGGTGTAAGGCCTGATCTATTTTTTGCGTATCGGCACTATCTCTTTCTCTAGACACATCTTTACCTTCGGCACGCCAAGTTCTTTTAACGGTAAGGGTTCCGCAAAGCTTAAATAATTTAGTCAGCCAATTGGCATTCATGGTTTCTGCAGCAGCTACCATGTATACATTTGTAAATGGATTGAGTAAATAAAATGGAAGGCCTAAGCGGTTATGTTTTCTCCATTTAACAGCACAAAAAATATGCACAAAAGCAATAACATCTGCAAAATAAGTTTGATGATTGCTTACAAATAAAACGTTCTTTTTAGGGAGATTGAATAAATTTTCAGTGCCCTCTATTTTTACTTTATTAATTAGTGCCAAGCCGGGATATGTAATAAAACCAACCACCGCATATAGAACCGTACGAATTACCCGAATATGTCTAAATCGATCAATTAATTTCATGGCATCACGTTAAACATGTGATGCAAAATAAGGAATGTAAACAAATTGTTATGCTTTTGTTTAAAATTATAGTGGTTTAGGTTAAAATACAGGCCAGTAGGTATATTTTTGTGGCATAAATTTACAGCATGCAACTAGACACCGTAATATTTGACATTGATGGGCTTTTAGTAGACAGCGAACCTCTGTGGAATCATGCAGCAGCAGAAGTGTTTAAACAATATGGTGTTAATTTAACCGAAGAACAATACAACTCAACCACAGGACTTCGCACCAAAGAATTTGTACAATGGTGGTTTAACTATTTTAATATTGGTGATACAGAATTAAAAGTGGTAGAAAAAAAGATTGTCGATTTAGTTCTACAAAAAATAGAATTAACAGGCAATGTGATGCCTGGCGTTCCTTATATTTTTGATTTTTTTCATAAAAGAAATTTTAAAATTGGACTTGCCACATCTTCACCGCCAGCGCTAATTGAACTTGTCATTAAAATGACGGGCATTGGACCATATGTTAAAGCCGCTGCTTCTGCCGAAGACTTACCTTACGGCAAACCCCACCCACAAGTTTATTTAAATTGCGCGAGCATGCTCGGCTCCCACCCAACGCACTGTCTTTGCTTCGAAGACTCTTTTAATGGACTGGTTGCCTCAAAAGCAGCACGCATGAAATGTGTGATTGTTCCGCATGTGACACAGCAAAAAGACGAACGTTTTGGCGCCGCAGATTTAAAAATTTCATCGCTTCAAAATTTTGGCGAACTGCATTTAAATTTAGTGAGCTAGTTTTTTGCGCGCTTCGCGCGCAAAACTGATTAAAATTTTGCGCGCGAAAAAACTATTGCGCGCTGCGCGCGCAATGCCCTACACAAATTGCGCGATCTGCAAATCAACAAAAACATTTAGAAGATATACCTAACAAAAATGCCCCGCTACGCGGGGCATTTTACATTTTATAAAAATTTTCTCGAACCTTATTTTTTTAAGTTAGGATGCGGAGCAGTTGTTGCACCAGTGCCAGCTTCTGTTGTACCAAACAAGGTAACGATAAGCTCGTTACCTACTGCGCCTGCGTTATAGATAAATCTACTTTCAGAAACGCCTTGCTTTTCAGTTAGGTATTTAACTACTGCATTAACACGGTCCCAACTTAATTGCTGTGCAGATTTTGACGTGTAGCCATAACCTGATACGCGAATATTACAGTTTGGATTGGCGTTTATTTTAGCAGCAACAATGGCTAATGTTTCAGTAGCTTCTTTAGAAAGCTTGGCTTTATTTCTATCAAAAACGATGGTAGATAATTCACCAATTTCACAAAGTGATCCGCTATTGGTTTTTAAGTTACTTACCATTTCTTTTACTTCTTTGCAACAAGCAGGCTCTGGGCAAGTACCTACGCCGTCATTGTTAACAGGGAAGCAAGATTGAAGGGTAATAAGCTCTTTATCTTTATAATCTGGAACACCATCACCGTCTGTGTCTTTAGCACGGCCGTGTGCATCTACTGCAACACCTGCTGGTGTATTTGGCTCAAGGTCAAACTGATCTGTAACGCCATCATTGTCTACGTCAGGTAGTTTAACCTTTGGTAGTTTCATGTGTTTAGGGGCGTTGATTTCCTGATATAAATAGTTGTTAGGGTTAAGCCACCAAAGCGGTGCCACTTTTCTAGAGCGGTCACCTAAATTGATATTGATTCTAGCAGATGTTTGTCCTAGATAATCATTGCTATTACCCGCTTTTACAGCGTCTAAATAATCATATCCGGAAGCAGAAAAAGTAAAGCGTTGTTCTACACCTACACTGATTACATCACTTAGTTTAAATGATATACCACCACCTGCGCTAAAGCTGTTATAAATAGCATATGACTTTCTATTATTGATTGAAGTACCTAAGCCAGTAGTTAACAAACCTTGTTCGCTATCTGGCAAGCCTTGACCATAAAAAATACGATAACCACCGGCCTGTGCACCAGATACAGCTGTTTTGTACATGACTCTTGATCCAGTTAGATTATATCCAGCTAATACGTATACATTCGTTTTT
Organism: Sediminibacterium sp.; assembly: GCA_044341045.1. Classification (GTDB taxonomy): domain Bacteria; phylum Bacteroidota; class Bacteroidia; order Chitinophagales; family Chitinophagaceae; genus Sediminibacterium. Next base: position 24,109 of record JBIISK010000021.1, read on the forward strand.
GGGTTCGCTCTGTAATAGTTGAGCGAATTAAGGGATGCAATTACATCTACCCCAAATTGACGCGTTCTAGTTTTAAAAGGCACTCTGTTTTGAGTTAACTGGTAAGTGTTAGGTTCACCTGAACTGTTCAAATCGGCAACGCTTGCACGAAGTGAAAATGTGTGGCTTAATGCTTTTCTTACAGATACAGATCCGCCAAAGCCTGCTTTAGATGCAACATCTGCAGATATAGTAGCGATACCTAATCCAAAACCTAACTCCCACTGACTGCGTGGTTTAGCCGGGTAAGGAAACACATTATTGATAAACTCGTTACGCTGTGGTTGGTTTTTAACCGCCACTTTTGATGAATCTCTCCAATCCCATCCAAAATCTGTTTGTGCGAAACCAACGGAACTAACTAGGAGTGCTAGTGCGCCCATTAAAACATTTTTCATGCTTGCCATAAATTATTGAATTAATTATAATACAAAATTAAACTAAATAACATAGATCCAAGAACTATCTATCCTTTATACATTGTTAAAAGTAAAAATACTAAGAGAAATACGCAAATAAGAGGCTTTGACCGGGCATTTCGCTGCTTTTAGTTCGTTAAATTCTGCCCAATCCTGTCTATATTGCAGCCCAATAAGCAATGGAATTAGCCAAAAAAGTAATATCAAAAGAATTAGCGCTGTTTGAGGTTCACTTCAGGGAAGCCATGAAAAGCAGGGTTGCGCTCCTAGACCGCATCATGCAATACATTGTGCGCCGAAAGGGAAAGCAACTTCGCCCCATGTTTGTGCTACTGAGTGCTAAATTAGGGGGCGAAATTAATGATTCATCTTACCGCGCTGCATCGCTTGTTGAATTATTACATACGGCTACACTTGTTCATGACGACGTGGTGGATGAAGCTGGCGAACGCAGGGGCTTTTTTTCAATCAATGCTTTATGGAAAAATAAGATCGCCGTTTTAGTAGGTGATTATCTACTCTCAAAAGGACTCTTACTTTCGCTAGACAATAAAGACCACCGTGTACTTCAATTACTTTCTACCGCTGTAAGACTGATGAGCGAAGGCGAATTGTTACAATTAGAAAAATCACGTAAACTAAACTTAGACGAATCGATTTATTACGAAATCATTGGAGGCAAAACAGCGTCACTACTTGCATCATCTTGCGCAGCAGGCGCTTCTACCACTTTTGAAAATGATGAAGCCATCGAAAAAATGCGCCTCTTTGGAGAAAAAGTTGGCATGGCTTTTCAAATAAAGGATGACTTATTTGATTATAGCAGTGAAGCCATTGGTAAGCCAACTGGTAACGATATCAAAGAAAAAAAATTAACGCTGCCACTTATTTATACGCTTAATAATTGCGACGCAGCGCTGCGTAAAAAAATCATCTACATCATCAAAAATCAAAATACCCAAAAGGATAAAGTTGATTTTGTGCTAGATGCTGTAGAAAAATTTGGTGGCATTACGTATGCTACAGGTAAAATGTTTGCATTTAGAGATGAAGCCCTCGAAATACTCCATAGCTTCCCTGCATCTGATGTGCGAGAGGCTTTAGAAGAACTAGTTAGGTATACAACCGATAGAAAATATTAATGGAAAAAAGGTGGACGATAGTAGCATCCGATGCAGTAAAAACGGAGGCCTTACAAGCCGCCCTGTCTATCAATAAAACCATTTGTAGCATATTAGTATCAAGAGGTATCGAAACCTTTGAAATAGCAAAAGATTTTTATAGGCCACAACTTTCGGACCTTCACGATCCTTGGCTCATGAAAGACATGGACAAAGCTGTTGCGCGTATTTTAAAAGCGCGCGATGCAAATGAAAGAATACTTGTTTTTGGTGATTACGATGTGGACGGCACCACTGCTGTAGCAAGTATGTACCAGTTTATTTGTGGCATTCATAATAATACCGATTATTATATTCCGCACCGCTACAGAGAAGGTTATGGTGTTTCTAAAATGGGTATCGATTACGCCAAAGAAACGGGCTGCACTTTAATAGTATCACTTGATTGTGGTATAAAATCTACAGACCTTATTGCGTATGCAAAAACATTAGGGATTGATTTTATAGTTTGTGATCACCACTTACCAGATCCTATTTTGCCGCCAGCCGTTGCCATTTTAAACCCCAAACAAATTGATTGCCCTTACCCTTATAAAGAGTTATGTGGTTGTGGCGTGGGTATTAAATTAATGATGGCACTTGCGCAAAAATTAGAACTACCAGACGAAACTTATCTTACTTATTTAGATTTAGCAGCTACAGCAATTGCTGCAGACATTGTACCCATTACTGGTGAAAACAGGATTTTAGCATACTACGGACTTGAAAAAGTAAATCAACATCCATGTCCGGGTATTAAAGCGCTACTTCAACTTTCTAAGGTGGAGAAAAAAATGCTCCTTACGAATTTGGTATTTGTAATTGCACCGCGCATTAATGCAGCAGGCCGAATGGATGATGCAAAAAAAGCAGTGCAATTGTTTATAGAACAAGACGCCACTAAGGCACTTGAATTTGCAGAAATGCTACAGTCCGATAATTTAGATAGACGTGAAGCAGATAGTACCATTACAGAAGATGCACTTGCACAAATCATAAACGACCCCTCGCATGCGGGTAAAAAAACAACGTTTGTGTACCAAGAGAGTTGGCATAAAGGTGTGGTAGGTATTGTGGCGAGTAGACTTATAGAAACTTATTATAGACCCACTATTGTATTAACCAGAAGTGGAGATATTGCTGCAGGTAGTGCGCGAAGTGTGGTAGGCTTTAATTTATACGAAGCCATACATGCTTGCCGCCAGCATTTAATTGGCTATGGTGGGCATTTTGCCGCCGCCGGTATGACCCTGCTTCCGGAGAACGTTCCTGCTTTTGCGGCGGCATTTGAAGCAGCTGTAGCAGCCCAAATTACCGACGACTTACTCATTCCAGAAATTGTCATTGACGCGCCAATTTCTTTTAAAGAAATCAATCAAGGGTTTTATAATATTTTATCGCAGATGGAACCTTTTGGGCCTGAAAATATGAAGCCCGTGTTTATAGCAAGAGGCGTTAACAATACTAGTTATTCAAAAATTGTAAAGGAGCAGCATATCCGTTTTGTGCTAAATCAAGACGGCATTACACTATCAGGTATAGGATTTAAAATGGCTGATAAATTTGCACTACTACAAATGAATCAGCCATTAGATATTGTTTTTACACTCGACGAAAACGAATGGAATAATGAAAAAACCATTCAGCTCAAAATGATTGACCTTCGTTTAAGTGCTTAACCGCGCTTTTTTAATTACGCTTATTTATTTTGTAATAGATCTACGCTTCTATTGATGAAGTTGGTTAAATCATTCCCTTTTAATAACCCTTGAGATAATAAAGCAAGGTCTGCTAAATTACGCACCTGACTTTTTTGTAAATCGGTATTGCCTTCTTTTAATAGGGTTTGATAGATTGGGTGATTACCATTTACTGTCAAGGTTACTTCATCCGGCATTTGTGCATAAAATGCAGTCATGCCGCCACCTACACCGGCCATATCTTTCATACGGCGCATAAACTCTGGTCTAGTTGCAACCACAGGTGCGCTATCAGCACTTAATCCTTTAACCTCGGTGGTAACGTGCAAATCAGCAATTTGTAAATTAAATAGTTCCTTTAATTTTTCGGCGTCATCTTTGCTTAATATAGATTCGTTAGACTCCTGCTTGTCAATTAAATTATCAACGATATCTGCATCGACTCTTACAAAAGTGACGTTCTCCCATTTCATTTCCATATTGTTAATGAAAGCCGAGTCAACCAGGGTTTCCATTTTAACAACGGTATATCCTTTTTTAGTAGCCGCCTGAATGTATGCGTCTTGCTGAATGGGATTGGTTGTATATAAAACAACTTGTTTGCCGTCTTTGTTTTTTTGTGTAGCCTCGGTTAAGGTTTTGTACTCCTCTAGGGTATGGAATTTACCAGTCGTATCTTCCATCACAATAAATTTGTTAGCCTTATCTAAAAACTTATCGTCGGTCATCATACCGTACTTAACAAATAAGCCTAAGCTCTCCCACTTTTCTTCAAATGCTGTGCGGTCTGCCTTAAATATTTCTTCTAATTTATCGGCTACTTTTTTAGTGATATGCGCATTGATTTTTTTAACGTTCGGATCACCTTGCAAGTAGCTTCTGCTCACGTTTAAAGGGATATCTGGACTATCAATAACACCATGTAATAACATCAAAAATTCTGGTACAATATCTTTTACCTCGTCTGTAACAAATACCTGGTTGCAGTACAATTGAATTTTATCTTTTTGGATTTCGTAGCTCTGCTTAATTTTAGGGAAATATAAAACACCCGTTAAATTAAATGGATAGTCTACGTTGAGGTGAATCCAAAAAAGTGGTGTTTCGCCAAAAGGATATAATTCTTTGTAAAACTTCTCGTAGTCTTCTTTAGATAATTCGCTTGGCTTTTTAACCCAAATAGGATCCGGATTGTTGATTGATTTTTCTTCAACGATTTCATCTTTTTTCTCGCCTTCTTCCTTTACCCCTACTTCAGAAAAATAAATTGGAATCGGTAAGAATTTACAAAAACGATCTAGGATGGCTTTAACGCGAGAGGCTTCTAAAAATTCTTTGCTTTCTTCGCTGATGTGTAAAACAATTTTAGTTCCACGCTGTGCGTAGTCTACTTCGTATAATTCAAATTCTGGATTACCATCACAACCCCAAAACACACCAGATGCATCTTTAAATGATTTTGAATACAACTCTACTTTATCACTCACCATAAAGGCACTATAAAATCCTAAACCAAAGTGACCAATAATATTGGCGTCTTTGTATTTGTCCATGAATTCTTCGGCACCAGAAAATGCTACTTGGTTGATGTATTTGTCTACCTCTTCGGAAGTCATACCCACCCCTCTATCAATGATAGACAATGTTTTTTCTTTGGCATCAAGTACCACGTCTATACGAAGCTCACCAAGGTCGCCTTTGGCTTCGCCAATAGAAGATAGGGTTTTAATTTTTTGAGAGGCGTCTACCGCATTACTCACTAATTCACGTAAAAAGATTTCGTGGTCACTGTACAAGAATTTTTTAATGATTGGAAAGATGTTTTCCGTTTGTACGCGTATTTGTCCTTTTTGCATAGTTCAGTTATTTGTATCCAACTTATACAAATAAAGTACCAAGCCCCCATTTTTGGACTATTTCTGACAGGATGACACAAATTCTGGGTCAATTGCCCTGCACCATAATATTATCGAGCCTAAAACTAGTGGTAAGCTTGCCTATGGCCGCAGATGGGTCATTACCCTCATACCTAAAAGCGATATAAACATTTCCTTTAAACTTACTCAAATCGAGGTTATTGGAAAACATCCATTGAGGCGCAAAGCCACTAACACTGCCCTTGGACATTACGGCCGGCAGCAGGGTCCATTTTGCCCTAGCCGGATTGTTACCGCCATCATAATTAGTGGATACCATGGCCTGTAAAATAGCACCATTGTCAAAGCCGTCTTTGGTGTCAAAATGTAATATTTCGTTGGCAGAGTGATCGAGATTAATGGGTGGTAAAATAAGCCAGGATATCACCGCGTTTTGTCTAGCCGCAAAAGCCGAAATTTCGAGATACAAATTGGCTGACGTTTTTTTAGCGGTAAAATATTTGCCACCAACTTCGGATATATTTTTATAACCGGCTGCTGCAAAATTACTATCAGTAAGCGCTGATGTAAAATCTTGTTCAAATAAAGTTTTAGGGCCTGAGACACTACACCTGAGTCCTGTCAACTTCAAATCAGAAGTATCTCTGATCACAAGTTGTTTTTGGGTTCTAAAAACGGTGTAAATACCAGTTGCTGTTCCGTTACCTCTTGGCGTTAAGGCATTACCAAAAGAAGCAAAACCACTAGTACGCAAATATAAATTTCCAATAGCACAAGTGCGAAGCGTATGACTAGCCGGCAGTTGATTGACAAGGTCAGCATAGGGCTTGCCCGTATCTGATACCACAAATTCTAGTTGATCAATAGCAACTAAACATCCTTTTAAACTATCTACTAGGCCAGTGGCCAAAATAGGAATCGGTATCATTAATTTACCTCCTGCTAACAGGCTAATATACCGGTTCATAAGTGGTTGCGGAATACCTAGTAAAAAAGGAGATGCCTGATCGGACCTGTCTACCCCTACTCCAATTTGTGTCATGCCCGCATAATCAGAAAGCCAAAGTCCATTCAGTGCAATACCTAGTTTTTGACCGACCGCATATTTTGAAAATAAATTGTACCCATCTAGTTTAATAGTTACCGCAGCGGTGGAGTCTTGAATAATGATGGACTTATAAAAATTATCCGTTTTGTCGTTGGCAGTTACCGTTCCTTCGATAATATAATCTGCACTAATTTTTTCATAATTATTGGGTATGTGAAGCCGCAGCAGGTCTTTGATAGACATGTTGGCTTTTAATGCAGGTCCTGTATACATGGGTGGCGCATCCCAAACTTTTTCGCAATTACAAAAACTGCCCCATAAAAAAAAGATACAAATCCACTGTATATAAACATTTTTAAAACTCATAATAGATGGAACCATTGACATACATGCACATTAAAAAGTAAAAGAAATAGTAGCTGAAAAATTAAAGCCATAGCCTAAAAAATATTTAGGCGGAAATTTATTGACATCAAGTTTAGCAATATCAAAACGTAATTGCTCATACCCACCCATCAACACAGGGCTATTTTGCAAAATATTGTTGAGGCTTACTATGCACATAATGCTTTGAGGCTGCTTGTTTTTTACACGGTACCACCTTATTGACTGCCCAACCAAAGCGCCAAGTGTAAACATGGCTGGCAACTGAGCCTGCGCAGTAATTTGTGCGCGCTGAACCTGCAGGGTGTCAAGCGCTGCAGTGGCGCCATAAGTGCGTCGAATGGGATTAAAAGACATCCATCGCTTGTCCATATAATGGGCACTAATTATAGAAAAAAAAGACCCTAGCCGGTAACTGATATTTATAGCGCCAGCCCTTTGCGGCGTGCGCGCTACCATAAAATTATTGACATACACTGTGCCTTTTTCAAGCACAGCTGCGTCATTATCGGAACTCACTACAAGCTGCTGTCTGGAACTAAAACGGTAATCTCCAAGGGCGCCAATCAGTTGCAACGACAGGTTTTCGTGTAAAGAAAAATCGATACTACTTTCTAGCCCCTGCATTATTTTGTTAATCCCCGTAAGCGCATAATTTACAAAACTGTGGTAACCATCGTGGTAAAAAGTTAGAATATCCTGTGCGTCTTTTTGTGCAATTAAAAAAGCGCGAATGCCAACTTTGCAAAAATTGGATTGATACTGATACCCAAGTAATGCAGATCGTATGTTTTCGGAACTGATATGATCTGTTACGGTTGAGCGCATTTTTGGCGCAACAAACACATTGTCAAAGAGAGGCGCTCTTGCAGCAGATAGTAATTCTACCGAAAAATAATGACGTCCATTTAATTTGTAAATAGCACCCATTTTAGCTTCTGGACTTGTAAAATGATAGGTGTAAGAAGCCCCTTTAGATTGCAGTGGAAACAAACCGTTTTTTACAAGTCCTACCCTATTAAAACTGTTGCCAGTTAATTGTACGCCCGCAAAAATATCGAAACGAGCAAAAGTCCAGCTAGCCTGCAAAAAGGCAGCAGTTTGTAAAAATTTAGCTACATAATTATAACCGAATTTTTGGTTTTGCAAAATAATTTGATTGGGGGTTTCGATATCAAATTGATTTACATCCGTTCTAATTTGTAAAGCATCTTCGGCAAACTGATTGATGTTTACATAATAGTCAGCGCCTAATAAATCATGTACTTTTTTATAAAAATGATGCCGTTCAAGTTGCCCGTTAATGCCGGCGGTAAAAAGTCCAACTTTCCCTAATGGAGACTGATACACTAGCGATGCAACAAGTGTATGTTGTGCATCGATTCTGTTTTCCAAAATAACAGCTGCTTTTTTCCGAAGCAGCAAATTAGGATTACCGCTAACAATAACAGGTTCATTTGAAATTGCGTTTAGGGTATACATACCCGTCCAATCGAGTTGACCTTTGCCTGGATTTTGAAGTAGCTCATGATGCATAAGTGCCCCAAGTGCAGCATTTTTATAATAACTAGGTAGGTATTTGTAATAATCGGCGCGCGGATCTGCGGCGCTATTCCAATCAAGTCCGGTTATACTTTTTACACCTATTGTTACTCCAATAGAGAAATTTAATTTTTGTGCTGCTGGTAGTTGTAACGCTGTCGAAAAAATAAGTGTTGGTAAATGGCTTGAGCTTTTTACAGCATTTCGTTTGAGGCCATTTTGCATGCCCCAATTAGGATTATAATTAGCGCCAAAATATTGTAACGATTCTTGAAGCACAGGCGCTTGCCGCTCGGCGGCAATGGGCGCGCCAAGCAAAGACAAGGACAGAATAACGCGCTCTTTTATTTTTTTATCGACGCTTAACAAATACCCATACCCCTCGTATCCACAGCCACTATAATATCCTTCAGATGCAAGGCGTGCATTTAAATGCGCAGCAAATGCCCATCCGTTTTTTAATGGTCCAGTAGACATTTGCACAACATATTTGTGCGCATAAGCGCGGTTGGCGGTGGTTACCGCAATCTTATTTTGCTTAGGCATTACAAGTGCTCGAATATCAGCACCTGTTGTGTTACCGAGAAGTCCAAAAGAAAGCTCGTTGCCAGCTATCCCATCTAACACCACCGTTTTGCGCATCATGGGTTGTAGCCCCGAGTAAACAGCAAAATGAGGATTCCCGGTAAGTAAACTTTTAATAGGGAGTCCATTTAAAAGCGTTTGCGAGAAACTAGCATCCAGGCCTTTAATCATAAAACCTGCAGCTGCAAATCCAAAACTAGCCGTGTTGTAAAACGGATCTTTGTTGGCGTGCAAAGAGGATGCAACAAAAGAAGGCTCTAAACCATTTTTTGCATCAGGGTCTAATATTACAATCGGTATTTCATCAGGCTCCGATACCACTACTTTTTGCACTAGCAAATTGGGTGGCGTTTTTTGTTTATTGCGCTTTTGTGCCTGCAAAAAGGACAACATAAAAAAGTAAATCAAACACAAATAAATAGCGCGCATAACATAGATTTCCTGCACAATCTAATACAGTTCAAATAGCAAAATGATGCGCACAAAACTTTGGCGTGAAATACCAGTTTAAATAATTGTAATTAGCGAATAAAATAAATGCGCAACATTAAAATCCAATATCAGTATTTTGTTTGGACGACAGTAATCGTTACCCTATTCATTATCCTTGTTGTAGGTTGCAAAGCCACTATCAAAAAAGACGATGCCGCCTTTAAACCTATGCCGCAAAAGCATCACAGCCTTATTGCCGCTTTTTATAATTTCGAAAATTTCTATGACACCATTAACAATACTACTATTGATGACGAAGAATTTTTACCAAAGGGTGCTAAACATTATAACAGTGCTATCTATCAAAAAAAAGTAAGTAATCTAGCAAGGGTTGTGCAAAAAATAGGCGTTGAAATCAATAACGATGGCCCTGCCATTTTAGGCGCTGTTGAAATTGAAAACGATACTGTGCTAAATGATTTAATCAAGCACCCACTCATAAAAAATAGAGCCTATTTATTTGTACATGAAAACTCAAAAGATAAAAGAGGCATTGATGTAGCACTACTGTATCAGCCTAAATATTTTTCGCCTATTGTACACCATTCTTTACAAGTTGTTCTAGCGCCAAGAAATAAAGAACCCGTATTTACCCGTGATATTTTATACGTAAAAGGTGTTTTGCTCAAAGACACTGTACATGTTTATGTAAACCACTGGCCTAGCAGAAGAGGCGGGCAAAAAAGAAGTACCGAATCCAGGAGTAAAGCTGCGAGGGTTTGCAGGGCACATATCAACGCCATACTAGCGGAGGATCCGTCTGCTAAAATTTTGGTGATGGGCGATTTAAACGATAACCCCTCCGATTTCAGCGTAACGCATGCCCTGCAATCGAGTGGTGGGCTAAAATTGATCAAAAAGTCAGATTTATACAATCCTTGGGTAGCAATGCTAGCAAAAGGCAATGGAACCCTTGCCAATAGAGACGCTTGGGGCATATTTGACCAAATTTTGGTGTCGCAGAGCTGGATTCCACCCAGGCATACTGGTCGGCTATTTTTAGGTAGTTCCCACATATTTAAAGCCTTTTTTATGATTGAACAACAAGGCAGATATAAGGGCTACCCCCTTCGAACCTGGGATGGAAACCAGTTTAGGGATGGATTTAGCGATCATTTCCCAACTTTTCTGGTTTTACTCGAAAAAATAGACTGAAAAATGCAGTAAAATCAGTGCTTTTGCTTACTTTTGCATCCCCAAATCTGTTTTTGGCAGATTCTCCATTTCGGTGGAGTCCACTGGGTAAACCCAATTTTAAACCTAAAAATTCAAGTAATGAGTAATTACGAATTGATGGTGATTTTCACACCGGTTCTTTCTGAAGAAGATTTTAAAGCTTCTCAGAAAAAATACCAAGATATGATTGCTAGCTTCGGTGGAGCTACTGTGCATTCAAATCCTTGGGGTCTTAAATCACTGGCCTACCCTATTCAAAAAAAGACAACTGGTATCTACTGGGTGTTAGAATACAGCGGCCCAACTGATCTTAACGAAAAACTTAAGATTCAAATTTTACGTGACGAGCAAATTATGCGTCACATGATTACGAAACTCGACAAATACGCCG
>JBIISK010000002.1:0-103647 GCA_044341045.1 Sediminibacterium sp.
GTAGAAGAAATCGCGGCTACCGCCGCGGCCATGCAAAACATACTACTTGGCGCCGAAGCCCTTGGTATCAGTGCACTTTGGAGCACGGGCGGCATGACGCATCATCCAGCACTCAAAAGTTTTTGGGGCCTCGCAGAAGATGATGTAGTAATAGGGCTATTGTATCTAGGCTACTCGGATGCACCAAAAGCGGAAGGCAAAAGAAATGGGACGGCTGCAGAAAAGACGAGTTGGATCAGATAGCATTATTACTAAAAAGCGTTTCTTTGTAATCATGGAAAAAGGTTTGCAAAAATTAATTATCCTTACCGCGCCTTCCGGCGCGGGTAAGACATCCATTACAAGGTATTTACTAGATAAATATCCAGCGCTTTCTTTTTCTATTTCGGCAGCCACTAGAGCACCTCGCGGACAGGAAGTCAATGGTGTCGATTATCATTTTATGAGTGTTGATGCGTTCAAACAAAAAATTGATGAAGACGCATTTATAGAATGGGAAATGGTATATGAAGGAAGTTATTATGGCACCCTAAAATCGGAACTGGACCGCATATGGAGCCTTGGAAAAATTCCGATGCTCGATATTGATGTACAAGGCGCGGTGCACGTGCAGCAAGAGTTTGCGCATAATAGTTTATCGCTTTTTATTTTACCGCCAAGCATCGAAGCCCTTCAAAAAAGATTATCTTTAAGAGGCACAGAAACGCCAGAAAGTTTAGCTACTAGACTTAATAAAGCGAGTTACGAAATTTCATTTAGCCATCAGTTTAACCACTGTGTTGTCAATGATGATTTAGCTACTGCCTGTGCAGAAACCGAAAATTTAATTACCCAGTTTTTAGACTGGAAATAAAATAGTAAACATGTCATTCAAAAATAGAACGGTACTCATTACTGGTGCTACCAGAGGTATTGGAAAAGCCATTGCACTTAAGCTTGCAAAAGAAGGAGCGAATATTATTATTGCTGCAAAAAGTGTGACCGAAGATCCTCGACTTGGAGGTACTATTTATTCTGCTGCTGCCGAGGTAGAAGCTGCTGGTGGTAAGTGTTTGGCAGTACAAGTAGACATTAGATTTGAAGATCAAATAGAAGCAGCCATTGCAAAAGCCGCGGAAACATTTGGCGGTATAGATGTTGTGATTAACAATGCCTCTGCCATTCAACTAACAGGAACCGAACAAACAGAAAGTAAAAAGTTTGATCTCATACATAGCATTAATGTGCGCGGTACTTTTTTAGTAGTGAAACATGCTTTACCTCATTTAAAAAAAGGAAACAATCCGCATATACTTACCCTTTCTCCTCCCATTAACATGAATCCAAAATGGTTGGGGCCACACGTAGCATATACCATTAGCAAGTATAATATGAGTATGCTCGCGATAGGTTGGGCACAAGAATTTAAAGCTGATGGTATTGCATCCAATGCTATTTGGCCAAAAACAACCATTGATACCGCTGCCGTTCGAAATTTACTAGGCGGTCAGGCGCTTGCTAATATGAGCCGCACCACAGATATTATGGCCGATGCGGCGTATTATATTTTAAAGCAAAAAGCAAGTGATTGCTCTGGCAACACCTTTACAGACGAAGAAGTACTTGCAAAAGAAGGCATCACTAATTTAGACCACTACGCAGTAGTGCCTGGAGGTCAATTATTCAACGACCTCTTTGTATAAAGCTCTTTGTATAAATCTATGGAGCTGTTTAGTTGGCCGGATTTTCGGGGCGCATTTGAGGGAACAACAACACATCCTGAATAGAAGGCTGGTTGGTCATCATCATACACAAACGGTCTATCCCAATACCAATACCAGCGGTAGGTGGCATGCCATACTCTAACGCACGTAAAAAATCGTGGTCAATAAACATCGCTTCATCATCACCACGCTCCATCAGTTTCATTTGCTCTTCAAAACGTTCGCGCTGATCGATAGGGTCGTTTAATTCAGAATATGCGTTGGCAATTTCCTTACCGTTTACCATGAGCTCAAAACGCTCTACAAGTCCGGGTTTAGAACGGTGCTTCTTGGTTAAAGGACTCATTTCTACCGGATAGTCAATAATAAATGTTGGCTGAATAAATGTGTGCTCCGATGTCGCACCAAAAAGCTCATCAATGAGTTTACCCTTTCCAATATTTGTAGGCACATCAATATGTAATTGTTTGCACACGCCTCTTAATCCTTCTTCGTCTAGACCACTTACATCAATGCCTGTATTTTCTTTAATGGCATCATGTATACTAATGCGCTTAAATGGCGCTTTAAAGTCAATGGTTTTATCACCCACTGTAACAACAGTAGTGCCATGTAAAGCCAAGGCAATTTTTTCAAATAATTGCTCGGTGGTTTCCATCATCCAAAAATAATCTTTGTACGCGGTGTACCATTCTAGCACGGTAAATTCTGGATTGTGGGTTCTATCCATTCCCTCGTTTCTGAAATTTCTACTAAACTCATATACCCAATCAAATCCACCAACAATTAGTCTTTTTAAATACAGTTCATTGGCAATACGCAAGTAAAATGGCGTGTCCAGTGCATTGTGATGCGTTGCAAACGGACGCGCTGCCGCACCACCCGGAATGGCCTGTAACACAGGCGTATCAACCTCTAAGGCACCTTGTGTATTTAAAAATTCGCGAATGGTATTGATCAGTTTAGTTCTTTTTACAAACGTGTCTTTTACATCCGGATTGATAATTAAATCGGCGTAACGTTGACGGTATCTAAACTCCGGATCTGTTACTGCATCAAATACATTACCCTCATCATCACGTTTAACAACCGGTAATGGTTTTAAAGATTTTGTAAGCAGGGTTAAGCTACCTGCGTGAATAGATGTCTCTCCTGTTTTGGTAATAAAGGCATAACCTGTTACACCAATAATATCGCCTAAATCTAAACCATGCTTTACAACATTGTCCCAAAAACTAAAGTCTTCGCCAGGGCAAATATTATCCCTTTTTACATAGAGTTGAATAATGCCTTTGGTGTCCTGAATTTTTATAAAAAATACTTTACCCTTATCGTTGATACTCATGATACGTCCAGCCACACAAACAGCTGCATAATTAGCCGCTGTTTCTTCGGTAAATCCGTCTTTAATATCTACAGAGTAATGCGTTACTGGATAGAGCGCCGCAGGAAATGCATCTACACCTGCGCTTTGCATTGCTTGCAATTTTTCTCTACGAATAATTTCTTGTTCACTTAAATGTGGCTGACTCATATTTTATAAGAATTTAATGGCGCAGTAGATTCTTTATTCTCAAATCTATTCATGCGCGCCACGAAATTAAGACTTGCTGCTCGTTTCCCAAAAAGAACTAAAGTGGTGGTTCATTATAATAATTGATACATCATTTCTTTCTGACCCATTTCAATGATATCGCCGGGCTGCATACCCGAAATGGAAAGCTTTCCAATACTATAACGTATAAGCCTAAGGGTGGGAAAGCCAACGGCAGCAGTCATTTTACGCACTTGTCTATTTTTTCCTTCCGTTAAAGACAAATGAATCCATGGCGCTGGAATTTCTTTTCTAAATCTGATAGGTGGATTTCTGGGAGGGACCACCGGATCAATTTCAAAAATAGCTGATCGTGCAGGTTTGGTGAGATAGGGTTTTCCATCTACTTGAATGGTTACACCTACCTCTAACTTTTGAACCGCTTCTTTGGTAATAGCGCCATCCACTTGCGCGTAATAGGTACGCTGGTGCGCAAAACTGGGATGCAATAATTTATGGTTTAAAGAAGTGTCATTGGTTAAAATAAGTAGGCCTTCACTATCTGCATCTAGCCTACCAACAGGATATACATCCTTTGGTACATCAAAGTGATTGGCTAGTGTTTCTTTGTTTTCGATGGGCGAAAACTGAGAAGCAACAAGGTAGGGTTTGTAGATAATAAAGTACTGATTCATGTAGAAAACAAAAGTCTCGCAGAAGCGAGACTTTATATATGGATGGGTTAGTAAGTACAGGGAAATAAATTTCCCTACCACAATATTAAAAATACTTTTAGATGATTCAAGATTATTTGTAAACAATTTTATTAACAATTTAGAATCAAATGTGTATACTGCATCAAATCACCTACTGTAAAATGGAGTTGAGCACTTAATGCTTATGCGCATGGAGTCTTACCTTTACAACAATCAAATGGTTTAGTATGAAGTTTCCAAATCCTGTTTTAGTGAGTCGTATTGCGGAATTAATTGATGCTAGCGTTGTAGGTGATGGGCATGCAAACGTATATGGCATCAATGAAATTCATGTGGTGGAACCCGGAGATTTGGTTTTTGTAGACCATCCAAAATATTATGATACCTGCCTTAATAGTGCAGCTAGTTTTATAATCATCAACACCTCTGATGTTACTGTTCCGGAAGGAAAAACAATTCTCGTTACCAAAGATCCATTTGAATCTTACCTTACCATTGTGCATCATTTTAATCCGGTACTAAAAGCGACAGAACCTATAGCAGCAAACGCTTTAATAGGAGAAGGCACCTATATTATGCCGCAGGTTTTTATTGGTAATCATGTATGCATTGGAAAAAATTGTAGAATCTATCCAGGTGTTTCCATATTAGATAACACCGTTATTGGAGACAACGTTATTATACAAGCAGGTACCATCATTGGTAGCGATGCATTCTATTATAACACCAAAAAAAATAGAGACCAGTGGTTTAAAAAAATGGAAAGTTGTGGATCTGTGGTACTTGAAGATGGTGTAGAAATTGGCGCCAACTGTACCATTGATAGAGGCGTTACTGCAATCACTAAAATTGGAGCAGGCACAAAAATTGACAACCAGGTCCATATTGGACACGATACCATTATTGGGAAAAACTGTTTATTGGCTGCGCAAGTGGGAATTGCAGGTGGTACCATTTTAGAAGACGGCGTAACCCTATGGGGACAGGTTGGTGTTAATAAAACAATTCGAATTGGAGCCGGCGCCGTGGTTTTAGGCCAAGCTGGCGTTACCAATAATTTAGAGGGCGGTAAAACATATATGGGCTTTCCTGCCACAGAAGCATCAGCAAAAAGACGCGAACTGGTATGGATTAAGAGAATCCCTGAACTATGGAAAAAAGTGATGGACTAACGCTCGTTGTGAACCTGTACAACTATCCCTTTAAATTATATTTTACCCTTAATTCATCTACCACTCTATCAATAGTTTGTTCAAGTGGTGTATACGAAAAGTCTGGTAAGGCTTTTAATAGTTTACTATTGTCAAAGTAAACAGCAGCCTGAGCCGTTAACGTCGTTTCTTTGGTTAACAGCGGTGAACTACCTGTAAAAAAGGTTTTTACCGCTTCTAGCCTCCACACAATGGCAGCTAATAGGGGCGTAACTTTTTTAGACGGACGGGGTACTTTAAAAGCGTCGGCTATTAAATTAAATATGGTACGGTAAGGGGTATTATGACCGCTAATAATAAAACGCTGTGACTTAATATCACTATTCATAAGTAGGGTCATGGCATTTGAAACGTCTTTTACGTCTACAAACCCACTCACACCTGTTGTATACCAAGGAAAACGGTTATACGCCGATTTAAATATACTTGTAGACCCGGTATGCCAGCTGCCACCTCCTAAAATAATAACCGGATTTACAATGACAGCGTCGAGGCCTTCACCAATCCCTCTCCACACTTCCATTTCAGCTAAATATTTTGTTTTTCCGTATTCACTATTACTTGTTTCTGCAGACCAGTTCATGGTTTCATTGATAGGACCATCTTCTCTTATTCTACCCAGTGCAGCCACCGAACTTACAAATAACAACTTTTTAATACCCGCGTCAATACAAGCATTTACAACATTTGCAGTACCATCGATATTAGTGGCATTCATCTTCTGTCTTAGCTTCGGATGAAAGGACACAATAGCCGCGCAGTGGTATACCTGCTCTACACCCTTGAGTGCCTCTTCTAACACCACAACATCCAGCACATCGCCTTCGATCCACTCAATATTTTCTGCAAATTTTATAGCAGGGATTTGCTTTCGGTACAAAGCACGAATTTGAATTGGCACAGTGCCCGTATGTTTTTCAAACAAGGTTTCAATTAATGAAGATCCGAGTAAACCGCTAGCGCCAGTAATAAATATCATAGGAAAATTTAAGTTGTAGCATTACAATAATTACAAATACCACTTACCACCATATCAATTTGCGAAGCGGCAAAACCAATTGGCATGTGCACAGCAGGAACCACTAAATGTTCTAAACAAAAAGTTTTATTACAATTATCACAAATAAAATGAACATGATTGTCGTGGTGATGCCCCGCACTGCAACTGTCTTTGCAAAGTGCATATAAAACAGCATTGTCTGGTGTAGGTATAGTATGGATAATCCCTTTGTCTACAAAGGTTTGAAGGGTTCTATAAATGGTAACGCGGTCAAAATCTTCTCCTACATGATCTTCAATATCCGCGTGTGCGAGTGCCGAATTTTCCTGAAAAAAACTTTCTAGAATTTTTTTTCTGCTATCCGTAATACTTAAATTACTTCTTTTTAATAGATCAATTATTTTTTGTTCCACCTATTATTTATTGTGGGTTGTTGGTAAACACTCCATTTACAAAAGTGCCTGAAATACTTTCTGCTAATAATTTTTTGAGGTCTATTTGAAGTTGTTGTAAATCTGTTTGCTTGAGGGCATCGTATACTTGTCCACGTACTTTTCCATTACGGTCTACAAGCGCAAAAAACTGCGTATGTATAAACTGATCTTCAATTTTTTCTACATTGTTTTTTGGATCATCTAGTAAATAAGAGCTTCTGGCCATTTGGTATAAACTATCTTTTCTTCCAGTAAGTAGAACCCATTTTTTAGTATCAATTTGTAACGAGTCGGCATATTTTTTAAGTCGTGCCACCGAATCGGTTTCTGGATTACAGGTGTGCGCCACAATTAAAAAATCAGGATTTGATTTGTTGGCTTCGTAAATACTGCGCATACTTTCGTGCATGCGTGGACATATACCTTTACAGGTTGTAAAAAAATATTGCACCACGGTTACTTTCCCTTTTAAATCTTCATTGGTAAATGATTTGCCATTTTGTGTGGTAAACTTAAAAGGCTTCACGTAACCAAGGGTGGTTAGTTTGGGTTTCCAGTTATCGGTTCCGCGAAACAAGAAGTAATAGAACCCTGCTAACAAAAGGGTAAAAAATACCAGATAAATTGCCAGTTTCTTGCTCATACTATTCGAATTGGCTTCGAAGTTACGGTTATTGCCGGTCCACAAGGGCATTTTAACATTTTGCAACATAGTTGCAATAGTGTACCTTTACAGATATGAAATTCAAAATTAATTGGGACGCTTTTGGTATTGCCGCATCGGTTGCATGTGCCATACATTGTGCGGTGCTTCCTCTTATTTTGAGCAGTTTGCCTCTTTTTGGGATCAATATTATAGAAAACCAAGGCTTTGAATTGTTAATGATTGCCCTTGCATTTGTTGTGGGTGTATACTCCTTATACCATGGGCGTAAAAAACACCACCACAGTTATTATCCCATGCTCCTGTTTGCAGCGGGTATTAGCTTACTATTTATTAAATCAATGCTGCACTCGCATAGCCTCATGCTGCTGCTTCCTGCAGTAGCACTGGTCGTAATAGCCCATTATTTTAATTATAAATTGTGCAGGGTACATAACCACGCACACGCCGACGATTGCAATCATTAGTTTGATACAGAATAACTAACACTACCGTCTTTCTCATCTTTTAATTGAATTCCTAAGGCCATCAGTTGGTTTCTGATTTTATCAGAGGTAATAAAATCTTTACTCGCTTTGGCCTGACTGCGCATTTCAATAAGTAATTGTAATACGCCATCTAGTACAGCAGTGTTTGCTGCAGAAGGCGCAACGAGTCCAAAAATATCTTCGAGATATATTTTTAATGAGCGCTGTAGATATAAGATGGTGCTACTAGATAGCGCTGCTATTGGTGTGTGTTTATCTTTAATACCATTAATGATAGGTACCAACTCAAACATATTTGCAAGTACTTTAGGCGTACTAAAATCATCACTCATAAACACTGCAAAATCATCAACAAGTGTATTTACTTTTTTATCCAACTCAACATCAGTAGGGTCAGATGCTATCTCTGAAACTTGTAGTTTAGATAACCACTCATAGGCTTCCCATAAACGCTTTGCAGCTTTATCGGCAGCAATAAGCGCTTCATTGCTAAAATCAAGCGTTCCCCTATAATGACTTTGTAAAATAAAGAATCGAACGGTATTTGGCGCGTATGCTTGTTCTAATATTGGATGCGTGCCAGCAAAAAGTTCGGAGAGTTTGATAACGTTGTTATAACTCTTGCCCATCTTTTTACCGTTGATAGTAATCATATTATTGTGCAACCAATAATTTGCAGGTGCCACATGATTACAAACGGTGCTCTGCGCAATTTCACATTCGTGATGCGGAAATTGTAAATCCATTCCACCTCCGTGTATATCAAATTTTTTACCTAAATATTTTGAACTCATGGCAGAACACTCAATATGCCAACCTGGGAAACCCTCTCCCCATGGGCTTTGCCAGCGCATGATATGTTCTGGAGGCGCTTTTTTCCATAGTGCAAAATCAGATTTATTTTGCTTTTCATCTTGGTTATCTAGCTCCCTAGTTGTATCGAGTTGATCTTCTAAATTGCGGCCACTTAATATGCCGTAAGGTTGCCCTTTTTTAGAAAAGTCGGTATTGTATTTTTCAACATTAAAATAAACAGAGCCATTGGCTTCATAAGCATAACCATCTGCAATGATTTGTTTAATCATTTCGATTTGCTCAACAATATGACCCGTTGCAGTAGGCTCAATACTTGGTGGCAAATTGTTAAACTGCTGCATGGCCCAATGAAACATATTGGTGTATTTCTGCACCAGTTCCATGGGTTCTAATTTTTCAAGGATTGCTTTTGTTGCAATTTTATCCTCGGCTTCTCTACCTTCTTCTTCAAAGTGTCCAGCATCCGTAATATTTCTTACATAGCGCACTTTGTAACCAAGGTGGTGTAAATAACGAAATACCACATCAAAAGTGATAAACGGTCTTGCATGTCCCAAATGGCTTTCACCAGACACGGTAGGCCCACACACATACATGCCCACATAAGGTGCATTGATGGGTGTAAATACTTCTTTTTGACGCGTTAACGAATTGTATACTTTTAAAGGTGCCATGAGGTCACGAAGGTATTTTATTTTTTTAATTGTACGTCAGAAACCAGCATCACATGGTCACTAAGCCCTTCATCGATCATGTCAAATGTAACAATATCAAACTGAGGGCTTGCTAAAATATAGTCGATACGAAGTGTTGGAGCGAGGGTTGTAAAACTACTGCCAATACCAAACCCTTTTTGCAAAAATGCATCCTTCCAATTGTTTCGGATGGTAAAATAGGTATATGAATTAGGAACGTCATTAAAATCGCCACAAATAACGGAGGGATAAGGCGAGGATTCCAAGGATTTTTTAACGAGCTCAGATTGGGGACCTCTTCTTTTAAAAGCCTGACCCATTTTATTAAAAAGATTCATAGAAGCGTCAATGGTTTTGGCGTCTTGCTCTTTAATTATTTCAATATCTGAATAATCGTTTTGCTTAAATTTAAAAGACTGAAGGTGGGTATTGAAAATTCGAATGGTATCCTCGCCTTTTAAAATATCGACATAAATAAGACTCTCTGCAACTGGAAATTTAATTTTACCAGAATCAATAATTTGGTATTTAGAAAAAATAATACATCCCGATTGATACGCACCATCATTTCTAGTATAGTCTTTAGAAAAATAAAAGTATTTATACCGCTTTTTAAATAATGCAATATTATTTGTTTGTGCACCTCCAGATTCGGAACTATTAAATTCTTGCAAGCATATAACATCAGGTTCTAAAAGTAAAATGCCAGCAGCAATGTCTTTACGTATTTGCTTTTTGACAATTAGCTTTTTTGATAGCCCATTAAAACTTTGAATATTCCAATCAATAATTCGGATGTGATTTTCTCTTTTTCGATCGGACAACATGGGCCCGGGTTTTACTGCAGCAATAACACCAATTTGTTGCCATCCAATACAAAGTACCACAATAGAAATGAGTGATAGCTTGGGTTTAACAATGAGCCAAAATATTGCGAAGAAAAATAAAATGGTGATTGCATAGGGAACTGCTAACCCTGTAAATCCTAGAATCCACCAAGTACTAGTGGGTGCAAAAGGCGTTAAACAGGCCAACAAAAAAATTAAGGCAACTAACAAGTTGATAGATAAAATAACTGTTTTGGTTGCCCGCCTAATAAAACTTCCCGCCATGTATTAAAAATAAGAATTAATGGCGGTAAGAAAAAATTATTCCTGACTCGCAGATTTCAAAAATGCTTTTTCGTTTTCGGATAAATTATCATACCCTACGCTATTCATTTTATCTAAAATAGCATTTAACTCGTTTTCTTTTTCGGAGTTTTTTACAGCGGAGGATTTTTTTTCACGAAGTTCAGCGGGTTCAAATAACGCATTGCCCGACTGGTAAAAACGAACCATCCAATCACCCGTATTTGTCCCTTTTTGCAAGAGTTTCATGTAACCAAAACCAACCAGCGCAGCTATCAAATGTGAAATAAGAATGGATGGAACAGCTACCGCTGTTGAAAAATCCAATACTAAAAAAACGAGGGTCAATACCCATAATGGAATACCACCGCTTACGAGCGGAAATAGCTTATACCTTGGAGCCAATACCGTGGTAGCTACAGCAATACCCACTACGCTAGACCCTGCTCCCATAATGGGTTGTGCCCCATTTACCAACCCAGGTAGCAGCGCATTGACAGTTAAAAAAGCAATCGCACCAATTGTACCTGCATAGATATAAACAGGAATGATATGTTTATTGCCGGATAAATCTTGAAAAATATAGCCAAAACTCCAAAGCCATAACATACTACTCACCAACTGCCAAAAATGATATTGGCTAAAAAAGTGAATTAAAAAAGTCCAAGGCTTATAAAGTACAGCTACAAAACTGCCAGGCATTCTAAACCAATCCACAATTTGGCGCTCAAAAAGCTCTAAAGGCGTATCTGTTAAATAATACACTGTTTTTAGAAAACTAATCAGCACAAAAATGATCATGTTTACTGCAAATAAAAAAACAAGCGCATTGCTGTCTTCTCCGAGTAGCATTTTTCTATTTGACATAAAACGTTGTTGTGGCATGAATTGGCTTTATACTAGTAAAACGTTTTTTTCTTGGTTTTGTTCCAGGTGATAACAATTATAAGTCCTACAAGTGCACCACCTACGTGTGCCCATCTTGCAACATTGTCGCCAGCTGCATTTTGAACGGCACTATAAATTTCAAAAGCAAAATAAATAAGACCCACCCACTTTGCTTTAACAGGCACAAAAAAGTACAAATAGATATAGGTGTTAGGAAACAAGTAAACAAACGCAGCCAATATGCCAAATACTGCGCCACTCGCTCCAAGTGTAGCCGTATTAATAATTTGATTGTATTTGAAAGCCACTGCTTCACTAATAAGTCCAAGTTTTTCTCTGGTTTGAAATTCCTGAATAAGTGGCGTTAATTCATAATTTAAAAATAACAAATGAATGAGTGCAGCACCCAGTCCACAAACTAAATAAAATGTAATAAAACGAGCAGAGCCCCATAAGTTTTCTAGCACCGAACCAAACATCCAAAGTGCAAACATATTACCCAAAATATGATAAAAATCGCCGTGCATAAACAAGTGTGTCACGAGTTGCCAAGGCTTAAATAATTCACTTTGCCATGCATGTAGTGCAAACAAATCTTCTAGGCTAAAATTTGCAGTAGGCGATTCTGGAAAAGTAATTTGCGCCAAAAAGAATAACCCATTAATGATTAATAGATTTTTAATAATTACGGGCAAAATTTCAAATCGGCTGGGTCTAAATTCTGTCATACTATTTTTTTAATTTAAGCTGCACTACATTTTCGATATGAAGTGTGTGCGGGAACATGTCTACTGGTTGAATTTTAGTAACCTCATATTTTTCATCAAGGAGGGCTAAATCTCTAGCCTGTGTAGCTGGATTACAACTCACGTAGACAATAGTTGGTGCCGCTATTTCTAATAATTTTTTTACCAGCTTATCGTGCATGCCCGCTCTGGGTGGATCTGTGATAACCACGTCAGGCTTGCCATGTGTAGAAAAAAAGTGATCATCTACAATATCAATGACGTCACCAGCAAAAAATGCAGTATGGTTTAAATTGTTGAGCGCTGCATTAATTTTTGCGTCTTCGATGGCATCAGCTACTACTTCTACACCCACTACTTTTTTAGCGCCTTCACTTAAAAAAATACCAATACTTCCAGTACCACAATACAAATCATACACCACTTGCGAACCGTCTAGTTCAGCAAATTCGCGCGTTACTTGATAGAGTTTTTCGGCTTGCTTAGTATTGGTTTGAAAAAATGATTTAGGACTAATTTTAAATGAAAATTTTTCTAGTTTTTCAGTGATACTTCCATTTCCAAAATATATTTTTGGATCCAGGTCATACAAACTATCATTTCGTTTTGGATTGATGGTATATAGTAATGTCGTAATCGCTGGAAAAGCCGCTAGTAATTGATCTAGTAATGCAAGGCGGTGTGGCTCATCTTCGTAACCAAACACAACATTAATCATGAGTTCACCAGTTGTGGTATTACGCACAAACATATTACGCAACCATCCTGTATGCTGCTTTACATCGTAATATGGAAGATCATGATCTAGCGCATACTGTGCTACCATTTTACGAATGAAGTTGGTAGGCTCTTCTTGCAAATGACAAGTATCTATCTCTACAACTTTATCAAAAAAACCACGCACATGAAAACCAGCAGCACCTGGTTGATTGGAAAAATCGGCACCAGCGGCTTTCATTTCCCTAAATAAATCTGAAGGAATATATTTTTTTGTAGCAAACGTATACTCCATTTTGTTGCGGTATAACTCCGTTTGACTAGCGCCAATAATGGGGTTAATAGCCGGCAAGTTAACGCGTCCAATTCTGGTTAAATTATCGGTTACTTGCTGTTGTTTATACACCAGCTGTTTTGCATAAGGAAGCATTTGCCACTGACAGCCTCCACAAATACCAAAATGGGTGCAAAAGGGTTGGACCCGGTCTTCAGAATAGGATTTAAATGACACCACAAAGCCTTCTGCCCAATCGGCCTTATTTTTTTTAAGTTGCACATCTACAACGTCTCCAGGTACCGCGCCTTCAATAAATACCACTTTGCCGTCTACACGTGCTAATGCCTTACCCTCGGCTGCATAGTCTTGCACCAATACCTGTTCTAAAATGGGCTGTTTTTTTTGTTTTCTCACTGCATGCAAATATAAGATGGTTTGAGAGGCTGCATGGTCTAATTACCTAAATTTGCATAGAATTTAATTGTATGAAGAACTTGTTAGCAAAATCTTGTATCACCTTTTTAACACTACTTTGTTTAAATAGCGCTATTAGTGCACAAACAAAACCTGCTGGAAGGCGTATTAGTATCAAATTAAAACCCCTTACAAATTGCAAAGTGTATATCGGGAGTTATTATGGTAAGAGTTTAGTGCTCGTAGACTCCACTATGCTAGATGCAAGTGGTCAGGGCGTTTTTAAAGGAGACACTAAATTAACAAGCGGTGTGTACTTTGTTGTTACGCCTCAAATTACAAAGCAGTTTGAATTTTTAATGGATGATATCCAGCATTTTAATATAGAAGGGGATACCACCAATAAAGAAAAAGCAACCATTACCGGGTCACGCGATAACGATTTGTTTAAAGCATACATTGGTTTTTCATCTGAAAAAGGACAGCAACTACAAAACATTAGAAACGAGTTTAATGCCGCTAAAACCAAAGCCGATTCTACCCGTTTAGCAGATGAATATGGAAGGGTAGATAAGTTGGTAGAAGACTATCGAAACGACATCGTAAAAAAATATCCAGGTTCATTACTAGCTATGCTTTTTAGTGCAATGAAACGCCCTGTAGCCCCTGCTGTACCTGTAGTTAACGGAAAACCTGATTCCTTAGCACCTTACCGTTTTGTAAAAAATCATTTTTGGGATGACGTACTCTTTAATGATGACAGGCTTTTAAGAACGCCATTTTTTGAAGCCAAATTAGACGAGTATTTTAAGTACTATGTTTCTGCCGAAGCAGACTCTCTTATTGAAGAAGTGAAGTATATGTTACTGATGGCTAAATCTGGAAAAGAAATTTATCCATACCTATTAACTAAGTTTACCAATAAATACATGGCTCCAGAATTTATGGGTCAAGACAAAGTGTTTGTGTATTTATTTGAAAACTTTTATGCCAAAGGAGATACGGTTATTTTAAACCCTGCTTCCAGAAAAACAGTAACCGAAAGAGCCTACAGTTTAATGGCCAATCAACTCGGATTACCTGCGGCGGCACTAGATTTGGTGGATTCGCTTGGAAAACCCGTTTCACTCTACAAGATTCCTTCTAATTATACCATGGTGATATTTTATGACCCTAATTGTGGGCATTGTAAAGAAGAGCTTCCAAGACTAGATTCTTTTTATAGAGCCAAGTGGAAAGCTGTGGGCATGACGATGTTAGGAGTTAATATATACGACGCAGAACAAGCTGCCTGGAAAAAATTTGTAACAGAAAAAAACTTGAAAAATTGGATCCATGCCTACCAAACAAAAGCTGCAAAAGAGGCAGATGAAAAAGCAGGCAGGGCTAATTACAGACAGCTTTACGATATCTATAAAACACCTACCGTTTATTTGTTAGACAAAGATAAACGCATCATTGCAAAACAATTAACGATTGAACAGTTTGACGATATTATTCAGGTAAAAAGTAAAAAAGCACCCAGTAAATAATTACACCAATTCTTTAACAGCGTTAAAGATAACTTTTGGTTTTCCGAGCGTGTAATAGTGTAATACAGGTACGCCAAATGCTTTAAGTTCCTTGCTTTGTTGTATCAACCATTCGGTTCCTACTTGTTCGCAATCGGCGTCTGTTTTACATTTGTTAATCGCATTAGACAGTTCTGTAGGAATGTCTACATGGAATATCCTTGGTAAAACAGATAGCTGTTTTTTATTGGTAATGGGCTTTAGCCCTGGTATGATAGGAACGCTAATACCCATATCCCTACAGGCTTTCACGAAATCATAAAATTTTTGATTATCAAAAAACATTTGTGTCATGATGTAGCTTGCGCCTTCATCTACTTTATTTTTTAAATGTTTTAAATCGATTTCTAAATTGGGTGCTTCAAAATGTTTTTCTGGATAACCAGCAACACCCACACAAAATTTTGTTTGGCCGCCATTTTTGATATCTTCATCTAAATAAATACCATTGTTCATGTTATTTACCTGCTTGAGTAAATCAATAGCAAAATGATTACCATCTTTTTCAGGTTCAAAAGATGATTCGTTTTTAGCAGCATCTCCTCTTAACACAAGTGCATTATCGATGCCTAAAAAGTCTAAATCAATGAGCGCATCTTCGGTTTCTCTTTTGGTAAATCCACCACATATAATGTGTGGAATGGCGTCCACTTGGTAATGGTTCATAATTGCCGCACAAATACCAACCGTGCCCGGGCGCTTACGCACGTCAACTTTTTCAAAAGTGCCGTCTATTTTTTTCTTGAACATGGTTTCACTACGGTGGTAGGTTACATTAATCCAAGAAGGTTTAAACTCCATTAAAGGGTCTAAATGCTCATATAAAGTATTGATGGTTTTACCTTTTAGCGGAGGTAACACTTCAAAAGAAATAAGGGTGTCTTTTGCCTGCTGTAAATGATCCGTTACTTTCATGATTGCTGCTTTGTGTGGGGCAAATATTAAAATTGTTGCAATATACAGCCAAATTGGCTTTATAAAAAGAGGTTGGGGCCTCAAAACCTGATACAGAAGAGGGTTAGAAGCCCTATTTTTGTAGAAAGCAACTATTTTGAACGGAATCATACATACAAGTGCGCTCCAAAAAAGTTACAAGGGCAGAACCGTTGTAAACAACGTAAGCGTAACAGTAAAACAGGGTGAAATTGTAGGTTTACTTGGGCCCAATGGTGCTGGTAAAACAACTACTTTTTATATGGTGGTGGGACTTATTAAGCCAGACGAAGGCACCGTGTTTTTAAATGAAGAAGACATTACAAAGCTACCCATGTACAAAAGAGCACAAATGGGTATTGGCTATTTACCGCAAGAAGCCAGTGTTTTTAGAAGCCTCAGTGTAGAAGACAATATTTTAGCAGTGCTGGAAATGACTTCACTTTCAAAAGAAGAAAGGTTATTGAAATTAGAATCTTTACTCGACGAATTTAATTTACAACTGGTTCGAAAAAATAATGGCGATAGTTTAAGTGGTGGCGAAAGACGAAGAACAGAAATCGCTAGAGCACTAGCGGTGGACCCAAAATTTATTTTATTAGATGAACCATTTGCTGGTGTTGACCCCATTGCGGTTGAAGATATTCAAACGGTAGTAGCTAAATTAAAAACAAAAAATATTGGGATTTTAATTACAGACCATAATGTAAATGAAACTTTATCTATTTGTGATAGAGCCTACCTTTTAATTGAAGGAAAAATATTTAAACACGGAACTGCCGAAGAATTAGCAGACGATGAAGATGTTAGACGTTTATATTTAGGAACCAATTTTACGCTTCGTAGAAAAGATTGGATTATTGAAATGGGAAAAGAAGCCAAGCTTTAATTCACATGAAATTTTTAAGTCCTGCCATATCACGACTTGCCCTTTTAAGAATTGCGCATATTGAAAGATGGATTGCAAATCCTGTAGCAACACAAAGAGAAGTGTTACAAGATTTAGTGACGCATGGACAGTATACATCCTTTGGTAGAAAATACGGTTTCAACGAAATTTTTAATATTCGAAAGTTTAAAGAAGCCGTTCCCATTAGTGAATACGAAGACCTGAAACCCTTTATTGATAGTCTTTTTGAAGGAGAAGAGCAAGTACTGTGGAACACACCTGTACATTGGTTTGCAAAAAGTAGCGGCACCACTTCAGACAAAAGTAAATTCATTCCAATCACCGAAGAAAGTTTAGAAGATTGTCATTATCAAGCAGCAAAAGATGTATTAGCACTCTATTATAAATTTAATAATGATAGTGATCTACTAACTGGTAAGGGCCTCGTGATTGGTGGAAGTCATCAAATAAGTAAGATCAACGATGATATTAGTGTAGGCGATTTAAGTGCTGTACTACTTCAAAATACACCCATGTGGGCAAATTGGATTCGCACACCAGAATTATCCATTGCACTTATGGATGAATGGGAAACAAAAATTGAACAGCTAGCCCAATCTACCATTCTAGAAAATGTAACTTCGATATCTGGCGTTCCTACTTGGACACTTTTACTCATTAAAAGAATTTTAGAAATTACGGGCAAGCAAACTTTAAAAGAAGTTTGGCCAAGTTTAGAATTATACATTCATGGTGGTGTTTCTTTTACGCCTTACAAAGAGCAGTTTCAAAAATTAATTGGACCCGGTTGTCATTACTTAGAAATGTATAATGCCTCCGAAGGTTTTTTTGCAGCTCAAGATGACCCAAGCGCAGAAGGGATGCTATTATTTTTAGACCATGGTATTTTTTATGAGTTCATGCCTACCGAAGAATATGGTAAAGATAAACCGCGCACTATTGGTCTAAATAAAGTGGAGCTGGATAAAAATTATGCACTGGTTATTAGTACCAATGGTGGACTATGGCGCTATTTAGTGGGCGACACGATTAAATTCACAAGCCTTGCGCCGTACCGAATTGTAGTAACCGGCAGGCTCAAACAGTTTATCAATGCTTTTGGCGAAGAAGTGATGGTAGATAATACCGACAAAGCCATTGCTGCAGCAGCATCAAGTACCGGGCTTGTAGTTAAAGATTATACAGCGGCACCCATATATTTTGGGGATCAAAATCAGGGTGCACATGAATGGCTAATCGAATTTGAAAATCCTCCTGAAAGCCTTGCTGCATTTACAGAAGCACTAGACCGAAATTTAAAATCTTTAAATAGTGACTATGAGGCAAAGCGCTACAAAGACATCGCACTTGGGCTTCCAAAAGTCACCGCCCTTCCGGGAGGATTATTTCATACATGGCTTAAAAATAAAGGAAAACTGGGTGGGCAGCATAAAGTGCCAAGACTCAGCAACGACCGGAGGTACATCGATGAATTATTGTTGCTTTTACAACAATATGCATAGCTAAAATTCGTTCTACATATCTATAAATACTGGATATGAAATTACTAGCAGGGAAAGTATCAATTGTAACAGGAGCAGCCCGTGGAATTGGTGCAGCAATCGCATTAAAATTAGCAGAACAAGGAAGTCATATTGCATTTACCTATGTTAGCAGCGGTAGTGCCGAAAAAGCAAGTGATTTAGTAAGCCAAATTGAAGCACTAGGGGTTAAAGCAAAGGCATATCAAAGCAATGCGGGCGTTTTTGAGGAATGTGAAACCTTTGTGGGTGATGTAGTAGCGAGTTTTGGAACCGTTGATATTTGCGTAAACAATGCAGGTATTTCAAAAGATAATTTACTGCTTCGAATGAACGCAGAACAGTGGGATGAAGTGATGGACACCAACTTAAAGAGTGTTTTTAACATGACCAAGCAGGTTATTAGACCCATGATGAAAGCGAGGTCTGGTAGCATCATCAACATGAGTTCGATCATTGGTATTAGAGGCAATGCAGGCCAAAGTAGCTATGCGGCTAGTAAAGCGGGCATCATTGGATTTACCAAATCTGTGGCCCTAGAACTTGGAAGTAGAAATATTAGGTGCAATGCCATCGCCCCAGGTTTTGTTGAAACCGATATGACGCATTATTTAAAAGAAGGGGAAGCCGCTACTGCTTTTTTAAGCAAAATACCATTAGGCAGGTTTGGAAAAGCAGAAGAAATTGCCAACACGACGCTCTTTTTGGCGAGTGACATGAGTTCCTATGTAACTGGTCAGGTAATTAGCGCCTGCGGCGGATTAAACATCTAAATAAAATATTGATTGTCAAATCGTTGTCAAATAAAGCCTATAAACATGTTAAACTATTTAACACTCCAATTGTTGTAATTCCCGGGTGTTATATTTGTAGATCATCATGAAAAGAACAATTATCAATATCATTTTAATGGGAGTACTCCTAATACAGGTCTTACCCGTTCGTGAAATTGGTGAAATGTTATTTGACAACCAGTTAAATGAAGAAATCAACTGTTCAGGCGCAAGCATTAAAGAATTGAGCAAATGCAACGATTCATATGTTGACAACCAAGACCAGGAGGTTTATTATGAAGTTAACTTGCACAAGTGTTTAACAACAGCATACGCTGCACTTCAAACCAGCTTACCAATACATCATATTAGTGATGTGCCTGTCCCACCTCCCAACAAATTATTTGTATAAGCACATCTCAGCATATATACTAGTTCAACTAGATTAATTTGGGTTTTATCAAATACAATAAATGAAAAAATTTTACGCACACTTGGGTGACAACATTTCTGCATCCATTGTAGTACTACTTGTAGCGCTGCCACTTTGTGTTGGCATTGCGTTAGCATCTGGTACACCAATTTTTTCAGGTATTATTGCGGGCATTATTGGGGGTATTGTAGTTGGACAATTAAGCGGATCACAGTTAAGCGTATCTGGGCCCGCGGCCAGCTTAACATTTGTGGTTTCTGCCATGCTTATTAAATTAGGCAGTTTTGAAACTTTTTTGTTGGCTGTTTTAATTGCCGGTGCTTTTCAAATTTTATTTGCTTTTTTAAAAGGCGGTATTGTAGGTGACTATATTCCCAATGCTGTGATCAAAGGAATGGTTGCTGCAATTGGAATTATTTTATTGATGAAACAAATTCCGCACTTACTTGGTTATGATGCAGATTTTGAAGGGGATGAATCATTTTTACAAGACGATCATAACAACACCATCACCACTATTTTAACAGCGGTAGAGTTTTTGACACCCATGTCAGTGCTCATTGGTTTCGTGTCCCTTATTCTATTAATATTTTGGGAGCAATTCAATTACAAGAGTAGCAAATGGGTACATTATGTGCCAGGGCCACTCGTTGTTGTACTTTTAGCAGTAGCACTTAACACCTTCGGTGCTCCGCTATTAGATATGATACCACTTGAACAAAAACACTTGGTATCGTTACCGGTTGCTAATAATATGAAGGAATTTTTATCGTTTTTTACCTTTCCTAACTTTCATGAAATTGGTAATCATGAGGTTTGGTTAGCCGGATTTATGCTGGCCGTTATTGCCTCACTTGAAACGCTTTTGGGCATTGAGGCTGTTGACAAATTGGATGCCTTAAAAAGAGTAACCCCATCTAATCAAGAATTAAAGGCGCAAGGAATAGGCAATATACTTTCAGGTTTAATTGGTGGCCTCCCCATTACTTCGGTAATTGTTAGAAGCTCGGCCAATGTTAATGCCGGAGGTAAAACAAAACAGGCTGCTATATTTCATGGAGTGCTCATATTAGTGTGCGCAGCATGTATACCTTTTTTACTCAATAAAATACCTTTAAGCGCTATCGCGGCAATACTTATTGTAACGGGATATAAAATTGCAAAAATTAGTTTATTTACAGAGATGTTTAAAAAAGGCTTCAATCAGTTTATCCCTTTTTGCGTTACAATCGTTGCCATTTTATTTAGCAATCTATTATTGGGCATTACTATTGGGATTATTGTAAGTGTCATTTTTATTATTCGTGGCAATTTTAAATCTGCCATTTTAATGATACAAGACAACAATCAATACCTGATCAGATTTAGAAAAGATATTACGTTTTTAAATAAAGCTATTATCAAACAAAAATTAGAGTCGCTGCCCAATAATTCTTTTGTATTAATTGATGTTAAAAAAGCAGACTTTATTGACAAAGATGTCATAGATGAAATAAATGATTTTTTATGTCACGTACATCTAAAAAATATTTCTATATCGTTTAGTTTACATGAATACAATCCCAACCATTTGCTCATACATTATACAAAGAAATGAAAATATACGAAAAACTACTTTTAGAAAATAAGGCTTGGGCAGAGGAACGTAAACTTGATGATCCTGGTTTTTTTTCTAGGCTTTCTGAAATTCAAACCCCAGATTTTTTATGGATAGGTTGTAGCGATAGCCGTGTGCCAGCCAACGAAATCACAAATACGCAGCCCGGTGAAATTTTTGTGCACAGAAATATTGCCAATATGGTGGTACATACCGATGTTAATTTATTAAGTGTACTAGATTATGCGGTCACCTATTTAAAAGTTAAGCATGTAATTGTATGCGGACACTATGGTTGTGGAGGTGTTAAAGCAGCCATGTCTAACCATAGCTACAATAAAATATTAAACATGTGGCTTAAAAATATAAAAGATGTTTACAGGTTTCATAAAACAGAACTTGATACACATACCAATGAAGAGAGCAAGTTTGACCGCCTAGTAGAATTAAATGTACAAGAACAGGTTTTACAATTATCTAAAACTTCTATTATACAAAAAGCTTGGCAAAATGAACAAAGGCCTCACCTTCATGGTTGGGTATACGGTTTAAAAGATGGTATTATCAAGCCCGTGTTTGAAATGGAAGCATGTTCAGAAATAGACCCTTTATATA
Source organism: Sediminibacterium sp. (assembly GCA_044341045.1). Taxonomy (GTDB): domain Bacteria; phylum Bacteroidota; class Bacteroidia; order Chitinophagales; family Chitinophagaceae; genus Sediminibacterium. The sequence continues at coordinate 21,786 of JBIISK010000002.1, forward strand.
AATATGATGACTTATAAGAAAATTACACCCATTGTAGCTGCTAGAAAATTAGTAGCCATTTTACAGCTTGACAAAAAAGAAGTGTCAGCAATTTATATTTATGCAATACTTGCTGGACTAGTTCAGCTTGTTACGCCCCTTGGCATACAAAGTATAATTGGATTTGTAATGGCAGGTGCGCTATCCACTTCGATTGTGGTGCTTATTGCCGTTGTTGTATTAGGCGTTTTTTTAAACGGCCTTTTTCAAATCAGACAACTTCAGATTATTGAAAAAATCAAACAAAAAATTTATACCAGGGACGCCTTAAGTTTTGCGCACAAAATTCCACATTTGAATATTGAAAAATTAGACAACTACTATTTGCCAGAACTTGTCAATCGGTTTTTTGATACCATTACTTTACAAAAGGGTATTGAAAAGATTTTACTAGAAATTCCTGCGGCTTTTATTCAAATTTTGTTTGGTATCATTTTACTTTCGCTCTACCACCCAGTGTTTATTGCCTTTGGCATTGTGCTAGTTGTACTTTTATATGTTATACTAGCAACAACGCTACCTAAAGGTTTTACTAAAAACTTATTGGCTAGTGATTATAAATACAAAACAGCGGCATGGCTACAAGAATTAGCAAGGGTAGTAAAAACCTTTAAATATGCTAAAAAAACATCTTTGCACATTGATAAAACAGATGATTTAGTTAGTAACTATTTAGTTGCACGAACAAGCTACTTCAAAATTTTATTAACGCAGTTTTGGAGTCTTGTGGTATTCAAAATTATTATTACTGCATCCATGTTAATTGTGGGTGTTTACTTGTTACTCAATCAGCAAATTAATATTGGTCAATTTATCGCTGCAGATATTGTAATTCTTGCGGTTATTGGCTCTGTAGAAAAATTAATACAAACATTAGATAAAGCATACGATACCTTAACAGCAATTGAAAAACTAGATAAAATTAAAAGTGCCGAACTAGAAAGTGCTGGCACTGAAATAATTGCAGAATCAAATGGGATGAGAATTGATTTCAAAAATGTTTCATTTCATTATCCAAACGGTAAAAATGTATTATCTGAAATTAATTTAGAAGTACAACCTGGAGAAAAGGTATTGATTGTTGGTAATTCAGGTTCCGGAAAATCAACCTTGCTGCGCTTACTTACTGGAACCTACACAAATTTTACTGGCGCTATAAGAATTAATAATATAGCCTTAGGTAGCTATTCCATTGACTCTCTAAGGTCTAGTACCGGAGTGCTTATCAGTCAACAAGATATTTTCCAAGGCACCATACGAGATAATATCACGATGGGAGATAAAAATATCAGCAATGAAGAGTTGTATCAACTTACAAAATCTACTGGACTGGAATCATTTATTGGTGAGCTAGAAATTGGGTTTGACACTGATATTGATCCAGCAGGCAAAAAGCTTCCAGAAAAAATTAAACAAGGGGTGCTCTTAGCTAGGGCGCTGTTTTGTAGAAAAACATTGTTACTATTAGAAAATCCTTTTGATGGATTAGAAGATAGTACCATTGAATCTGTAAAAGAAATGATGGCTAAATTAGAAAATGTAACAATACTTGTTACTGCTGGAAATAATGCACATCAAGAAATTTTTGATAAAATTATTTATCTAGAAAATGGATCTATTGTTTCATTTCAAAGTAAAAATAAATAAGAATGAAAGCGTATAACAATATTTATCAAATAGAGAAAGAGAATAGAATTACTAGAGTATTTGTTATTCTACTAATTGTCATGGTTGTTATTTTGTTTTTGCCGTGGACACAAAACATTAGGGCTAAAGGCAGTATCACCACATTAAAACAAGAACAAAGAAGACAAGAAGTGAATACCATTATTGCTGGTAAAGTGGTAAAATGGTGGGTAAGAGAAGGAGATGCTATTAAGGCAGGTGATACCATCATGCAATTAAGCGAGGTAAAGGTAGAATATTTAGATCCTCAGTTATTAGAAAAAACCAGGGCTCAAATTCAAGCCAAAGCTGCTGCCATTGAAGGTTACACCAGAAAAGGTGAAATGGCAGGTAAACAAGAGCGGGCTTTAGGAGAACTTCAGCTCATTAAACTGGACCAACTTAAAATCAAACAACAGCAACTACAATTAAAACTAATTTCAGATAGCATGGAATTGGTTGCTCAAATCAATGAATTACAGGTTACTAAAAGACAAATTGATGCTGCTAAAAACATGTTGGATAGTGGTGTAATTTCATTAGTCGATTTTGAAAGAAGAAAAGTGAATTATCAAAATGCATTTGCTAAAAAAACAGCAGCGGAAAATAAGTATGCACAATCAAAACAAGAAACCCTAGCATTATTATTTGAACAAAGCAGTATTTTACAGGACTACAATGATAAAATAGCAAAAGTAAATGGCGATAAATTTACAGCAAGTGCAGACCAGGCGGTAGGCATGGGTGATTTAGCAAAACTTGAAAATAACTATGCCAATTATGATGTGAGAAACAAACTCTACTACATCATTGCACCTCAAACTGGACAAATTACAAAAGCCAAAAAAGCGGGTATTGGGGAATATGTTAAAGAAGGTGAGATGATTGTAGAAATTGTTCCCAAAGACATTAAATACGCCGTAGAGCTATTTGTGGAACCCATGGACTTACCCCTCATTAGTAAGGGACAAAAAGTGAGGTTTATTTTTGATGGCTTCCCTGCCATCGTATTTAGCGGATGGCCCAATAGTTCATATGGTACTTTTGGCGGGGTTATTACTGTCATCGAAAATGGTATCAGCGAAAATGGGAAATTTAGAGTTTTAGTTTCTGAAGACTATTCCGATAGCCCATGGCCTAAGCAATTAAAATTTGGTGGAGGCGCCAATGGCATAGCACTCTTAAATGATGTTAGCATTGGTTATGAACTTTGGAGAAATATAAACGGATTCCCACCAGAATATTATCAAGCAAAAGTTGAAACGACGAAAAAATGAGTTATCTAAAGCAAATATTACTGCTCCTATTGATATGCACAAAGGGATTTGGTCAACAGCTTACCTATACTGAATTTATAGATCAGGTTAAAAAAAACCACCCCCTTAGTAAACAAGCAAAGATTGTTGTTGATAAGGCAAGCGCCGATGCTATGATTGCTCGGTCAAACTTTGATCCTACTATCGGGTTTCAATCTGATATGAAAACCTTTGATGGAAAAAATTATTTCAATTATCAAAATACGGAATTAAAAATTCCGACATGGGCTGGTATAGACATCAGTACAGGGATTGAAAGCAATAGAGGACAATTTTTAAATAGTGAAGTATCTAAAGGACAAAGTAGCTACTTGGGCATAAGTGTGCCAGTCATTAAAAATTTAGTGATTGACAAAAGAAGAGCTGCCGTATTACAAGCCAAAAACTTAATACTGGCTAGCGAGCAAGAAAAACAATCGATAGTCAACAACCTCTTATTAGATGCTAGTTTACAATATTGGAAATGGGCTGCTCAATACCAACTTCTTAAACTATACAATCAATATGTAGTCACTTCAAGCAATAGGTTTAATATTACTAAAATTGCATTCAATAATGGAGAAAGGGCTTCACTTGATACCCTAGAAGCATTGACACAATTACAGCAATTAAAAATATTAGAAAACGACGCTGATTTACTTTTTACCAACGCAGGTATAGAACTATCCTATTTTTTATGGGATAATCAGGATAGTGCCTTACAGTTAAGCCCTACGATGATACCTGACACGCTAAACAGTAAGCAAATTTCTATCGAAAGCAGTATTGCCGACTTAATTAGTTTGTCAATACTTCAAAATCCAGAAGTGCGTGCTTATGAGTACAAAATCAATAATTTAATCATTGAAAAGAAGTTGAAATTTCAGTCGCTGCTTCCCATGTTAGATGTAAAAACCAACATTTTAAATCAGAACTACAACGTATTTAAAAATGCGGGCGCACAGTTATATCAGAACAACTATAAGTTTGGTGTAGATTTTAAAATGCCTTTATTTTTGAGAGAGGGTCGGGGAGAATACCGAAAAGCAAAACTAAAAATAGAAGAAACGAACTTGGCTTTTGCTGCTAAAAAGATTGAGGTACAAAACAAAGTGAAAACCTACAGCAACGAAAACTTTTTCCTAAAAAATCAATTGGAAACACTTTTCACCATCAACAATAATACCAATACACTACTTAAAGGAGAACTTATTAAGTTTTTCAATGGAGATAGTAATTTATTTGTTGTTAATGCCCGGGAAAATAAAGTAATTGAAACTGCAGAGAAACTTATTTCTCTGCAGTTCAAAATTGTTAAATCATATTATGGACTTAAATGGGCTAGCGGAACCATTAATCAATAAGCGAAGCATGGGGTAATTGCAATGCTTTGCACTTTTCATTAAAGTTTTTAATATCCGCTTCAATAAGTTTATTGAATTGTGCTTTGTATATATTCCACTCATCACGTAGTTCCTTGAATCTATTTAAATGGCCTGATGTAACATGAGGGGTATTGGTATCTAATTCACCTCTTAAAAAGATATAATTTGCACTCAGTTTATTTACAAAATTAATTACGTCATCATTAGATTCAGACTTTGTTTGTATGAGCTTTTCTTCCCACTCGTCTATTGTAGTATTGATGGAGTCCGCAAGCGCTACAATGCTTTTATAGGCTTCTTTATTTTCGACTCTGTCTACTATAGCATTCAATTGCTTTTGAACACCACGCATCCGCACAACCGATACATGAATATCATTCACATCTGTTGCAATATCTTGTAATAAATTGGCCTGTGCCTCATATTCTGCAGCAGTGGCTTTGATACGTGGATCTGCAAGCACTTGAAATGTTTTTTCAAAAACTAGAGTGTCTATATGAAGTGCTACTTTATAAGTGCCAGGAAGCACGCGTGCACCATCATAACTTCCTTCTATAAATACCCCTGGAATAGACGCTATAGATTCTTGACGTAAATCCCAAACAAAACGGTTTAAGCCAGCATGTAGAGTTAGTTCAGGATCGTTTTCGTTTTTATTGTTGCTGGTTTTATTACTTGGCACATTTGCATAAAAAGTTCTAACCGCTTTTCCATTAGCATCAGAAAAAACAAGTTTAGCTTTTTTGGTTGCACTATCTGCTGCATGTACTGTGTAATAAACAACGGCGCCGCTTGCTTGATTTGCGCCGAGGGTACTAATAGGTTTACCGTTTTTGTCCATTAAATTACTGTAATCTAAAACACTACCTCCAGAAATACGGTGTACATTACTGACAGCAAATAAATGGTTTGCTGCCGTGTCTTTATTGTAATTTCTGATAGGTTCTAGATCATCTAATATCCAAAACGCCCTTCCTTGTGTAGAAGCGAGCAAATGATTTTCATGCACTTTTAAATCTGTAATTGGAACAACCGGTAAATTTAATTGTAGTTGCTTCCAATTTTCTCCTCCATTATATGAAATATAAAATCCTGTTTCTGTGCCTGCATATAAAATTTTAGGATTTGAAGGATCTTCTCTCACAACTCTTACAAAAGCACCATAAGGTATGCCGTTTGAAATTTGCTTCCAGCTAACGCCATAGTCATTTGTTTTATAAATGATGGGCGTGAAATCATTCACCTTATATTTATTTACAGCGATATATGCAGTACCCTTGTTAACACTAGAAACTTCGATGGCATTTATTAACGATTCATCTAAATTTTTTGGCGTGATGTTTGACCAGTTGTTTCCGCCATCTTTTGTTAAGTACAATAATCCATCATCACTGCCTGTATAAATAACCCCTTTTTCATTTTCAGATAATGCTACATAACTAATGGTGCAATAATTTTCGCCACCGGCACCTTCATTGGTATAAGGCACGCCACTAATACCCATTTTAGTAGTATCGTGTTTTGTTAAATCTGGAGAAACTGCTTTCCAGGTTTTACCTAAATCGGTGGTTTTAAATAAAATATTACCCGCATGATAATAAGCGCCTGGTTCTAATGGATCATAAACAATAGGGGCATTCCAATTAAAACGGTACTTCATATCTTTTGGTTGAAGCGCTTGGTATTGCACCGGATGCTCCATAATATTGACGCCTTCTTTGGTAACATTATTATACGCTTCAATAGTTCCCTGATACGATCCACCCATGGTAATGATTGGATTATTTGGATCAAATGCAACAAAGGCAGATTCGCCACCTGCGGTACTCGTCCAATCTTTATCAGAAATGCGGTAACCATTGGTTACGCGGCTTGCCATTTTAATTGAACTATTGTCTTGTTGACCTCCGTATAAATTATACGGGAATAAATGATCGGCATTTACACGATAAATTTGTGAAGTAGGTTGGTTGGCCTGAGTTGACCAAACTTTACCAGTATTAAATGTTACAGCAGCACCACCATCATTGGCTACAATCATATTACTGCTATTTTTTGGATGAATCCAAAGTTGGTGATAATCACCATGGGTGCCGCCCATATTGCTCCATGTTTTTCCACCATCACTAGACCTTAAGCCAGGAGAATTTAATACATACACCACATTTTCATTTTGTGGATCTGCAAACACTTCGATATAATACCAAGCGCGTTGTGTTAAGCGGTGGTCTTTGCTAATTCTATTCCAGTTTTTTCCAGCATCGTTAGAAACAAAAAGTCCGCCCAATTCATATTCAGTATCACTTTCTACTAGTGCATATACTTTTTCAGGATTTGCCCTAGAAACGGATACGCTCATTTTACCTAATGCAGATGGTAATCCATTTTCTATTTTATTCCAGGTGAGTCCGGCATCGGTAGATTTATACAAACCGCTTCCAGGACCACCACTTTTAATTTCCCATGGCAATCTTTGGTATTCCCACATAGCAGCATATAAGATGCGCGGGTTGGTCATGTCCACCACTAAATCGGCACAACCCGTGTTATTATCAACAAATAAAACTTTATTCCAGTGCGTACCGCCATCCACAGATTTATATACGCCACGATCTGCAGAAGGGCCATGTGTTGCACCTTGTGCAGCTACATAAACGATATCAGGATTTGAAGGATCAATCCGTATCCAAGATATTTGGCGCGTTAATTCAAGCCCCATATGCTTCCATGTTTTTCCAGCATCTGTGGATTTATAAACACCATCGCCATAAGAACTCATCACACCTCTAGGTGCATGCTCTCCCATACCAACATACACTACATTTGGATCAGACTCTGCAACAGCTACTGCACCAACACTTCCTGTTTTAAAAAATCCATCAGATATATTATTCCATGTTTGTCCTGCGTCTTCTGTTTTCCAAACACCGCCACCTGTGGTACCCATATAATAGGTTAGTTGATTTTGCACAACGCCTGCTGCTGTAACAGATCTCCCACCACGAAGTGGACCAATATTTCGCCACAACAAATTATTAAAATGCGAAGGCACTAAATTTTCTTCGACGCTTGTAACAATAGGCGTTTTTGAAACCGCTTTTTTTTGTGCTTGAACTAAAGAGGTACATGCAATGATAGATGCAACTGCACCCATTAAATACTTTGAAAACATATGAAATATTTGATGAGGAATTAATAAAATAAATAACGCTTAGCACTATTCCGCCAGCCAGCCTGACTTTCATAATCTACAAAAAAGATTTTGACATCGGCTTGGCTTTCATAGTCTACAAAAAAGATTTTCTTTTTTGACTGTGAAGCATAAGAGGTAAAAAACCATTTACCATTATTGTCACCTGCTTGGCTTTCATATTTTACTTTGAAAACTTTTAGATCAGCCTGACTTTCGTATTTAACAACAAAAACTTTTACATTCGCTTGTGATGCATAGTCGACGGTAAATATTTTTTGCGCTTGAATAGTACCGGCAATTGCGAACAGAAAAATGATTAAGCCTAACTTTTTCATAGAAATAAATTTAGGAATTCAAGTTATAAATATTCCTGCACAAAAGTTTACTTCACCACAATCTCATCTGCAAAAATCCAAGCACCCGTACCTGCAGCATGATGCCAATAAGGTGGCGATTTCATATTTTTTCCAGTAACCCTAATAAACCTTGCCTTTTGGCTTTTTGAAGCTGTAGCAAAAACTTGTATGTCATTGACTTTGCTGGTTTTTGCTAAAGGAAATACATTTTCGACAGTTTGGATAGGCGTATAGCTAATGCCGTCTTCGGAAACCTCAAATGTAACCGCTGTTGGAAAAAACACCACATGATTGGTCACCTGCAAAAAAGACACTGAAACCTCGGAGAAAATGGTAACTGCGCCTAGGTCAACAGTAGCTTTCATATCATCTAAAAAGCCAAGCCAATTGGCATAAAAGCTCCAACCACCAAAAGCACCATCCGTAAGGGCTTGCGGGTCTTCTTTGGCATATTTAACCGGCTTAATGGCAAGGCTTACCTTACTATTTTTGGCCAAATTCACCTCTTTGCTACTAGCTACCAATTTTTGATACCCTTGTAAATAATCGGTTAAGGGTAAGCCCATTTCATTGATGATTTTAATACCCTGAGCGCCTGTTGCGGTTGTAAAACGGTCTACTCTTTTTTGAATTGCTGATGCATCAGATAATGGGAAAGATGCTTTATTTAAGCGGTAAAATTCGAGGGTTGCAAAATCAAGTCCAATGCGCGCTTCATGAACACGTGCTTGTAAAATAGCATCACCTGCTGTAACATTTGTAGCACTATCAAATAAAGCATTATACTGCTTTAATTTTTGTTCACTCAACCAGGTTTCAAACCCTTGGGCCGGATCACCATATAAGAACAAATAAAATTTAGGCGTTTCTTTTATCGCAGCATGTAAATCATTCAAATATTGAACAATAAATGGCGATGCAAATCCGTAATAATTATTTGAAAACTCCTGAAGCAAGTTTGCATAATTTAATTTAGGGTTCCATAAAAATTTTGAAAGCAACCAGCTACGTAATTCAAAAAATTCGGAAGGATTATGACTATGCTGTTCAAAAATCCAATTGGCATTGTTGTCTACAAATAAATTAATATTTGGCTGAAGCGTTTCTAAATTTGGAAAGGGGGCTAAAAAATTTGTGAATTGGGTGGTGTAATCCCAAATTTGAATGGTGGCACCAATAGCACCCCATGCTTTTAAATCTGATTCAAAATCTTTGCATTTATCTGCAATAGGGCCACTTCTATCACACTCAATAGAACAAAGCGTTACTAAAACATTTTTTTCTGGCTTGATATGTAGTGGCGCTTTTCTGGTGTACTGATACGCTAATGTTGCAATTGTTTTCTTTGGAAAGTCTTTGGCAATGCGGTTTACAAGGGTTATCATGGTTCCAGAAGGAGAGCCTTCATAAGTATCAATGGCTGCACATTTATCACAAGTACAGTATTGTGTATTGTCATCTTGACTCACCGATAAAACAGAAGCTGTTGGTCTTCTATCAAAAAAAGCAGCCACTGAATCTTTAATCATTTGATACACTGTATCGTTGGATAAACAAAGTTGTGTGGGCTGTCTTTTATTTTTTACAAGCGCATAGAAAGTGGGATGGCTTTCAAAAAAAATTTTTTCTGGCAAAAATTTATTAAATGTATGTACGCGCGCTTCCGGTACGAATTTTGGAAATCCTTCGGTGGTTACTCTTCTTTTAGCTGCAAAAGCTGGATTTTCATAAAATAATTTTGAATGCACCGTTCTTGTTAATACTGCTGGCGTATAATGATAATCTGCGGCGACAACCATATTTTTTGTTGATGGGATTTTTTCAACTGTCGGTGATAAAAATTGACAGCCTAAAAATTCTTCTAATAAAACGTATACTGTTTCAAGTGTTTGATAGGGTGTAGCGCCCGTTATTTGTAGTGTATTACTAGTGCTCGTAATGGTATATTCGTTTTTTACAAGTGATGCGTAATTTGGACAAGCGCGCCCAATATAAATGACTGTCTTTGAATTGCTTATTGTTGACACAACAGGGATGCGCGCGCCAGTTATTTTAAAAACATAATCACTAAGCTCATTAGCGGCTAAACGCTCATCGCTATCTGCATTTTTAGCTATTTGAATAACCGCTTTTGAACTTCCTTGTTGCACCATCTTAAACCTAGAATTGGCGGCTTTTTGAGCATTTACAAGACTACTACTAATAGAAAGTGAAAGCACGAATAAAAGTGAAAATGTAGCACGAAATAATAACTGCATGTGTATGATTTTAGATACCCTAAATTTAATTTATTTCAATAACTGAATTCTAACCTTTTTTAAGCCTATTTGAACCGGTTAAAAAATAATTAATGCGCTCATTTAATAGTGGCGTAAATTAACTGCAAATAAAAATTCATGAAAAAAATATTGTTCGTATTTGCGGTACTATATTCAAGTAGTTTACTTGCGCAAGATGTATTTTACTTTACTAGCGGACTGGCTTCTGGAAAAACACACCAATATGGTAGAGAAGCGATGTACTCCGATGCCCTCGCTTATAGCTTGTACAAGGGAGAAAGTAAACCACAGGAAGGATTACCTGTTTCGAGTAGCGCAAATACCAACTGGACAAGTATTAAAGCAGACAGTGCACACAACTTTAGAAGCCAAGCACTTGCGAATGGTTATTTATACCTACAATACAATGCACAAAAGGCTGGAACAGCTGTGTTTATTGGCACCGGGCACTCCATGGTATTTATCAATGGAGCGCCACATGCAGGTGATATGTACCGTTATGGTTGGATGTACATTCCTGTTCAGTTAAAGAAAGGAATCAATGAATTTTATATACGCGCCGCAGGCGCTGGTAGGTTTGCTTCGGTAAAAGCAATGCTTGATTTTTCATTTAAGCCACTACAATTAAGTGCCAAAGATGCTACACTCCCATTTTTTATTGAAGGAGAAACAGTAGCGAAAAAATGGGCCGGACTTGTGGTAGTCAATAGTTCAAAAAATAATACGGCTGGCATGAGTATCACGGCCACTGTGGAAGATCAAAAAATTCAAACCAATATTACTAGCATCGCTCCACAAATTGCAAGAAAAGTTGCCGTAGAAATACCGGTACCTAAAAATGTAAGCAAAGGAAGTTACAGAGTATCGCTAACGCTAATGTCTAACAATCAAATTATTGATACTGTATCCGTTGTAGTAACTGCAGTAAAAAGTAATGAACACGCTTCTCATACTTTTATCAGTACTATAGATGGTTCTGTTCAGTATTATGCAGTGGCACCTCAGGCCAACGACAATAAAAATAACCCAAGTTTATTTTTATCGGTACATGGTGCAGAGGTAGAAGCTATTTCTCAAGCAAGGGCCTACAAACCAAAACAAGAAGGACCCATTGTAGCACCAACCAATAGAAGACCAAGAGGATTTAACTGGGAAGATTGGGGTAGACTTGATGCGCTAGAAGTTTTTGAGATCGCTAAAAAAACATATCAACCCAACCCACAAAATATTTATTTAACAGGTCACTCCATGGGTGGTCACGGTACTTGGTATTTAGGTGCTACCTATCCTGGAAAGTGGGCTGCCATTGCACCATCGGCAGGCTATCCAACCCTTGCTGCGTATGGCTCACACGATGGTCTGGTTCCAAACGACACCAGCACAGCCGTTAAAAAAATATTAACGAGAGCAAGCACGCCAAGCAATGTATTAGGCATGGTCAATAACTACAAAGCGAATGGTGTTTATATTTTTCATGGTGATGCAGACGAAACCGTTTCGGTAAACTATGCTAGACAAATGAAAAAAGTACTCGCCGAATTTCATCCTGATTTTAGTTACTACGAATACCCAGGAGGTTCACATTGGTTTAGTGATGAGAGTGTAGACTGGGCGCCTATTTTTGAATATTTCAAAAGACATACCATTCCTGTTAGCAGTAAAGTAAATGTGATTGATTACACACTTCCTTCTACAGCTATATCCAATACCTATCACTGGTTACAAGTCTTACAACAAACAAAAAGTTTTGATTACAGTCGCGTGCAACTTACGCGCAATATGAAAACAAAAAACATTACAGGTACCACTACCAATATTAATGCTGTTGCGATTGATACCAAAGATTTTGCTGTTGGCGATACTGTTAGTATTGTACTAGACGGTAATGCGCTAACACATATTGTAAATGGTACTGCGCTCGTGTTGGAAAAAAATGCAACTTGGTCCAAAGGAACATCGCCGCTTTTAACCAACAAGGGTATCCAAAGAAATGGTGGATTAAAAGAAGCTTTCAACCATAATATGGTTTTTGTATACGCTACGCATGGCACGGAAGCAGAAAATAACTGGGCGCTCCAAAAAGCAAAATATGACGCCGAAACTTGGTACTATAGAGGCAACGGTTCTGTAAGTTTAATTGCAGATAAGGATTTTAACGCTGCGACTTATCAAAATCAAGGCGTTATTTTATATGGTAACGAAACAACCAATACCGCAGCAGCGGCACTCCTTACCAACTGTCCGATCAAAGTTACTAGCGGAAAAATTGTAATGGGGAGCACCGTTTTTGAAGGTCAAGATCTAGGCGCTTACTTTATATATCCTGCACAAAACAATGGTATTACAAGCGTTGCACTCATTGGTGGTACTGGTGTACAAGGTATGCAAGCCGCAGATGCCAATCAATATTTTAGTGGCGGAAGTGGTTTCCCTGACTTTATGGTTTTTTCACTTGATATGCTAATTAAAGGAGAGGACGGTATTAAAGCCGTGGGTTATTTTAACAATGACTGGAGTTTAGGCAAGGATTTTTATATTAAAAAGTAAAGAAGCATGAAAAAAATAGTATTTGCTATTTCGTTAATACTCGTAGGATATATTGCAGTAGCTCAAAAGCAGGTAAGTATTATTCCAGAGCCGCAATTTTTGAAAGTAAATTCGGGAAATTTTACTTTTTATAAAAACACACAGTTTATAGCGCCTGCTAGCTGGAAGCCCATTGCAAAATATGTGCAGCAAATTACGAGCACCTCTATTAGTACGCTTCCAAAAGGAAATACGCGCATTGTATTTAAAGAGAATAAAAATTTAGCGAATAGCGAATACACTTTAACGGTTTCTACCAGCACCATTACGATTTCTGCTAAAGATTACGCTGGCGCGCTCTATGGGGCTCAAACCATTGTTCAGCTTTGGTACACTTCTGGTACACCTAGTCGTATTGCATGTGTTACGGTAAAAGACAAGCCCAGGTTTGAATACAGAGGACTTATGTTAGACGTGTCTCGAAATTTTTACCCAGTATCCTTTATTAAAAGTTTAATGGACGTTTTAAGTATTTATAAAATCAATAACCTGCATTTACACTTAACAGATGGTGCAGGTTGGAGACTTGAAATAAAAAAATACCCACTCTTAACAAAGCAGGCTGCTTTTAGAACACACAAAACATGGAAAGAATGGTGGAAAAATGGAATGGGGTATGCACAAGAAGGAGATCCACTTGCATACGGAGGTTATTACACACAAAATGATGCAAAAGATATTGTGGCATATGCAGCAGCAAAAGCCATCAACGTTATTCCAGAAATTGAAATGCCAGGACACTCCGATGAAGTGCTAGCAGCCTATCCAAATCTAGCCTGTGATAGTGTGAAAGGTAGAAGCGGAGAATTTTGTATTGGAAACGATTCGACATTCACTTTTATGCAGGATGTCATTACAGAAGTGATGGGGTTATTTCCTTCAAAATATATTCATATTGGAGGCGATGAAGCCGCAAAAGGACACTGGAAAAAATGTACAAAATGTCAAAAGCGCATTCGGGATAATAACCTAAAAGATGAGGATGAACTCCAAAGCTATGCCATCAAAAGAATGGAAAAATTTATTTCTGGTAAAGGGCGGTACCTACTAGGCTGGGATGAAATATTAGAAGGTGGCCTTGCCCCAGGTGCCCGCGTAATGAGTTGGCGAGGGGAACAAGGTGGTATTGATGCAGCAAGACAAAACCACGATGTTATTATGACCCCTGGTGGTACTTGTTATTTTGATAAATACCAACAAAACCCAGCTGGAGAACCAGAAGCCATTGGCGGATTTTTACCACTTCAAAAAGTGTATGAATACGAGCCACTTCCCGCTGCACTTGAAAAAGAAAAACAGCAATATATAAAAGGTGCACAGGCCAACTTATGGACCGAATATGTACCTACGCAGGAGCATGCTGCATACATGATTTTCCCGCGCATCATTGCTTTAAGTGAAGTGGTATGGAGTAATCCGGCTGCTAAAAATTGGGCACAATTTCAAGAAAAATTAACGGCTCATTATAAACTACTACAAGCATTTAATATCAATTATTGTAGGCCTTCTAATAGAGTAGATATTACTACAAGCATTGATACCGCGTCACGTGCTGCACGTATAACTTTTAATAGTGAGCAGTTTAAACCTACTATCTATTATACCACCAATGGAACAGCGCCCACCACGGCTTCTAATATTTATTCAGCACCGTTTTTAATTGATTCAAAAGCAACTATTAAAGCGGCCATTATAAATGCAAAAAAATCAGCCCCGGATTCGGTACTTATAAATTTTCATAAAGCATTTAATAAGCCCGTAACCTACAATATACCTTATAGTAAAGGTTATCCTGCTGATGGTGCGCGCACACTTGTGAACGGATACCGTGGAACTTTAACCTACCAAGATGGACATTGGCAGGGTTTTATCACCAATATGGATGTTGTTATTGATTTACAAAAAATCGATACAGTAAGTTTAGTACAGGCAAACTTTATGCAAATCATTGGGCCTGGCGTTTATATGCCTAAATATATAGAAGTACAAACATCCGTGGATGGTATCAATTATGCCAATCAGGGTAGAGACAACAATACGATATCTCCTACAGAAAGCAGTTTACTCTTTAAAGATTTTAAAGTACAAATGAAACCAACAGCCGCGCGCTATATTAAGTTTATTTCAAAACTTCAAAGCGGCTTTCAATTTATCGATGAAATTATTGTAGAATAAAAAAGCGGCTCCCAATTACTAGAAAAGGAAGCCGCTTTACATTTTTGCTCATTAGTATTTTGTTACACCAGGTACAGGAACTGGATAGAATCCGTCAGGACCCGGGTTAACAGGTGCTGCAGCATCAAAGGCATACACCGATGGATGTAAATTAAGTCCAGAATTAATTGCTTTATCCCAGTCTATAATTTGTCCGCTATACGTAGCCATTCGGCCTAAAATGGATGTCATAGTTGAGTAGGCACCGTTTTCTGCATCGGCATATTTATACTCGCCCTTTGCAATGGCTGCAAAAAGTTCGTCATGCTCGGTTTGATATGGATTACGCTCTTTAGATTTATCAAATTGAAAAATAGTTTTACCGCGTAAATCTGTGATACGTGCTGCATCGCAATAAATTTTACCCTTAGTACCTACAAGTAGTTCATCTACTTTACTTGAAGTACCTGGCATATGTCTACATTGAGAATTTAAAATAGATCCATCGGCGTAATGAAACTCTACGTAATGATGGTCAAATATTTCACCATGCTCTTTTGATTTTCTTACTTGTCGTCCACCAAAGCCTTGCGCTTTAACAGGATATCCATTTTTAAACCAGTTAATCACGTCTAAATTGTGAATATGCTGCTCTGTAATATGATCACCACATAGCCATACAAAATAATACCAGTTGCGCATTTGGTATTCCATTTCTGTTTGACCTGCTTTACGTGGTCTTGTCCATACGCCATCATTATTCCACCAAGCTTGCATGGATGTAATATCTCCAATCATGTCTTTTTTTGCAAAAAGCGCACGATATGAATCTTGGTAATGCCTTTGAAGACCTACTACCACATTTAATTTCTTTTGTTTTGCAATTTTAGCAGCAGCTAAAACCCTTTGCACGCCTGCAGGATCTGTAGCTACCGGCTTTTCCATAAATATATGTTTGCCTTGCTTTACGGCTTCTTCAAAATGAATGGGTCTAAAACCTGGAGGCGTTGCAAGTATCACAACATCTGCAAGTGGTATGGCTTTTAAATAACCGTCAAAGCCTACAAATTTTCTTTCTTCTGGAACATCAAGTGTGCCTTTTGTACCAGCGCCAGCACTTGCAAGTTCTTCAGTTACATTTTTGTAACATTCATCTAATCGGTCTCTAAAAGCATCCGCCATCGCAACAATTTTTACATTTTGTTTGCTCATCAATGCTTGAACGGCAGCGCCTGTTCCACGTCCGCCGCAACCAATAACGGCTACTTTGATAACGTCATCAGAACCCGAAAAAAAGTTAGCTCGAGAAATAATGGGTGCAGCTGCAATAGCACCTGCAAGCATCGAACCTTGTTTTACAAAGTCTCTGCGTTTGTCATGAAAAGATGAATTTGACATATGGCTGTTGTTTTTATTTTATTAAATAGGTGGTATAAAATTGTTGCGCTTGTTCGGGTGTTGGTTGTTGTAATGGACGCACGAGTCTAATGCCTACATCTGTTGCTTCTGTGAGCCACCATTTACTTTTTGGAATTTGTGGATCACGTCTATTCCAAATGGGATCTGATTTTATGCGTTTACCATTTCTACAAGTATTGGCATCCGATAAAAACGATCCGCCACGTAATACCTTAGGATATACCCCTTTCGTAGGTGCAACCATGGGGTTGTTTAATTCGATGCTAGCATATCTACCCGGTAAATAATGATCCGTGGTCCACTCCATTAAATTACCAAGCATATCGTATAGTCCCCAAGCATTAGGTAATTTTTGAGCTACTTTTTGGTATTTATTAGCACTGTTTTTTTGAAACCATGCATATTTAGTGAGCAGGTTAGGGTCTGTTCCAAAATAGTATGGGGTAATTGCTCCAGCCCTGCTTGCATATTCCCATTCGGCCTCTGTAGGGAGTCGATAAAAAATTCCAGTTTGTTTGTAGAGCCATTTGCAAAACATGAGTGCAGCATACTGAGACATACTATTGGCAGGGTATCCGCCCTCTTTTCCCATACCCCAGGTTAAATCGACATATTGAGGACTAGGCCTTGTAATTGCATCCACATCAGAATTTTGAGAAGTCGTTTCATCTTTTAAAAAAACATCAAATACATCGCGTGTTACTTCTGTCGCACTCATCCAAAATGCATCTAGTATAATTTCTTTTTGAGGCGTTTCGTCCGTATTGATTTTTGGAGATGCTATTGTAGAACCCATTTTAAATTGTCCTGCAGGTATTGGCACCATTGCAAAATGCAAATTACTGACTGGTAATTTTTGCTCATACTTTTCAAAATTGACACTGGCTTGTTGCGCAGCTGCACCAATAGCAATGAAAAAAAATATGACTGCAAAAAAATTCTTGAACACAATTAAAATTTAGAATTAGGAAGTTATGAATTTTTTATAATAGCTACAACAATTATTGTTCTAGGTAGCTATCAAATTTTCCAAAACTAACTTTATGAATCTTTCTATTTTGTAAAGTAGTAATGAGTACTTCAGATTTGTACTTTTTTGCCAATATTTTAACCTGATCAAGTGTTAGTATGCTACAAGCAGTTGCTAACCAATCTGCAGTTGTCGCAGATGGAGAAACCACGGTTACATTGCGCTGAAAAGTAACGCCATAGCCTGTTCTAGCATCAATGATATGTGCATACATTTTACCCTCATGTAACATATATTGAAATGCATCGCCAGATGTTGCAACTGCCTTATTGGATAAGATGAGCTTACGCTTCCATAATGTTTCCTGCTGCCCCGGTATGTTTACACCAACGCGCCATCCCTTTTTTTGTGACGGCATACCAAAAGCAACCATATCACCCCCTGCATCTACTAGCGCATTTGTAATTCCAAATGATTGTAATAAAGCAAGTACTTTATCTGCAGCATACCCTTTAGCAATTCCGCCCATATCGAGTTGCATATTGGGTTGTAAAAACGTAATCGTTTGCGCGCTACTATCCAATTGAATCTTTTCAAATCCAACAGATTTTAGGGCTTTATTAATTGCTGTCACGGCGGGAAATTGTTGAGACTTACGTGCGCTACGCCATAAACGGGAAAGTGGACCTACGGTAATATCAAAACTACCATAAGAATCTTTGTAGGCCTGGCGTGCCGTGCAAAGCAGTTCCATTAAAATAGACGAAACTTTAATGGGTTTACCGACTGCTGCGTACCTAAGTTTAAATAACTCGGCGCTGCTATCATAATCACTACATATTAAATTGATAGAATCGATAAGTTTAAAACTTTGATACGCTGCGCTGTCTGCTATCTGTTTTGCTCCTGCATAAATTACCAAATTAAATGGAGAGCCCATCTTCTGCATACTATACGCATATCTATTTTCTTGTGCTGCCGATATACATACCTGCACAAAGAACAACAAAAAGAAAATTAGCTTTTTCAAATAAAAGAAGTTTGCGTTCAAAAGATTTGTAATTTAGAAAAACTTTAATCGTGATTGGGAAAATTAAGCGGGTTTTATTGTATTTATTTGTTAGCTCCTTTTTATATGTGCTCATAACAAAGTTTGTCAATCCGCCTATCACCATCACACAGCTCACAAATGCATTTGGGCTTGGTTTAAAAAGAGATTATGTAAGTTGGGATGAACTGGGCTACCAGAGTAAACTCGCTGCTATTGCTAGCGAAGATCAACTATTTGCAGAGCATATTGGATTTGATTTTGACGCCATCGAAAAAAGCCTACGTCCAAAAAAGAAAAAGAAGAAAAGTAAAATTCCACTTGGAGGAGGCGCTAGCACGATAACACAACAGGTAGCAAAAAATGTATTTTTATGGCAGGGTGGTTCATATGATAAATACATTCGAAAAATTCCAGAAATCTATTTCACGTTTTTGATAGAGCTTATTTGGGGTAAAAAAAGAATTTTAGAAGTATACTTAAATGTTATTGAAACCGGACCTGGCTGCTTTGGAATGGAAGCAGCAGCCAAACATTATTTTAAAAAATCAGCAAAATCATTAACCCCTGCACAGGCCGCCATGATTGTAGCCGGCTTTCCAAATCCTAAAAAATTTACAGCAAGTCCCATGAGCCGGCGCGTAAGTTGGCGCTACACACAAATTTTAAGGCAAATGAGTAATATAGATACCGATGAAGATATCTATGCTTTACTGCATAAAAAATAATTTACTTCCCTGCTTTAAAAAAACGATAAGAAAAAATAATGGGGGCCACAACCATGGGTATCATTATTACAAAAAAACTAATAAATGCCCACATGCCAGGTAATACAAAACCAAGTATCATTTGAAGTAATCCGCCATACAACCAAAATTTTCCAGCATAGCTATGTGTGGCATTCCAATTTTCTTCACTACTTAATGTCCAAGGGAGTTTAAAACCAGCAAAATAGTTTTGAGTAAGCTTTGGAAAAAAAGATCCCATCACGGCTAAAAACAGGCCGAGGAGTGGAAGTATCAATTTATCGATTGGCAGATCGGGTTGTTTGGTTTTAGCTAATATCACCATATTTATCCCAGATAAAAATGCTACAGTGATGAGGCCAAATACCTTAAAATAAGCGTCATTGTTGTTTTCATACCTTTTGGGATCAATTTTTTTGATATTGATCATTAATAAATAGGTAAACAAACTAACGATTCCTATAAATACTGGTCCAAAAAAAGCCATGCTTTTAGAACCAAACCCATCGGCTTCGCCTTTGAGATTAAAATGGATTGGAATAGTTGCCGGTAAACTAGAATAAAAAGTAGATAGGTATACAAAAGGCGCTGCTAATAAAATAGCGACCAAAATGTAATGAGAATAATTCTTATTCATAATTAGCGGGTTAATATATTTGTAATCAACAATTACAAATGATTGTAAAACTAAGAAAAATGAAGATTAAAATCATTTCTATACTAGGGTTATTGTGCTTATTTGTTGTAAGCCTATTTTCATTTACGCCCACTACCACAAATTCGAGTTTATCTGGAGAAGCCCTTGCCAAACAATATTGTGGTAGTTGTCATATTTATACGGCTCCTGATTTACTAGATAAAAAAACTTGGAAAGAAAGCGTACTACCTAATATGGGTTGGCGGCTAGGTATTAGAGGCGTTAATGATAGCCCCTATGCAGCAATGGAACCGGATGAAGCGGCCATTGTAGAGAAATTAAGAGTCTATCCAAATTCACCCATTATATCAAAATCAGACTGGCAAAAAATTGTAGACTTTTATATTGCAAAAGCACCAGCAACCGTAATTCCAGCTAAAAATACAACCGTTGTAAAAACATCCATTCGACAATTTTTTAATCAGCCTGTTTTTATTGACAACAAACAAGCACCAAAAACAAGCATGATCAAATTTAATGAAGCCACTGGCACATTGTATGTGAGTGACGCCATTAATGAGTTGTATGCATTAGATAAAAATTTGCGTCTCGCTGAAACATGGAATACGCCATCTGCGGTGGTAGATTTATTGTTTGAGAAAAATAAAGAACCAAGGGCCTTATGTATTGGTAGCATTGCCCCTTCAGAAAAAAAAGAAGGGTTGTTAATATCGCTTGATTCTAATGATCAGAAAAGCTCTTTTGGTGGTTTGGCTAGACCTGTAAATATTGAAAAGGCAGATTTAAATCAGGACGGTAAAGAAGATATTCTTATTTGTCAATTTGGAAATCATACCGGCAAAATTAGCTGGTTGGATGGTGGTGATATCCGCAAAGAAAACATTTTAGTATACCGCCCAGGTGCTAGAAAAGCAGAAATAGTAGATTTAAATAAAGATGGAAAATTAGACATTGTAGTAATGATGGCGCAGGCCTACGAAGGCATTTATTATTTAGAAAATAAAGGCGATGGTAGTTTTAAAGAAACACCACTGGTTAAATTTCCACCTGTGTATGGTGTAAGTTATTTTGAAATGGTGGATGTTAACAAAGATGGTTTTTTAGACATCGTTATGACCAATGGAGACAACTGGGATTTATCGAGGGTTAAAAAAAGATTTCATGGCGTTCGCATTTTAATCAATGACAAACTCAATCATTTTAAAGAAAGTTTTTTCTTTCCGATGTATGGCGCTAGTAAAGCCGTTGCTAGAGATTTTGATGGAGATGGGGATATAGACATTGCAGCAATCTCTTTTTATGACGACCTTGCTAAATCAGAACATGGATTTATTTATTTTGAAAACACAGGGAATTTGCAGTTCAGCGCATCTTCTACACCAGAAGCTGCCAATGGAAAGTGGCTTACCATGGAAGTCGCCGATATAGACAAGGATGGTGACACAGATATCGTACTTGGTTCTTTTATTTATACCTTTAGTGAAATGACACAACTGCTTATGAAAGGAATTGAACATTTCCCGCAGTTATTGGTGTTGCGCAACAATAAAACAAATTAACATGCTCCGCCTACTATTGATATTTCTTTTTCCACTCATTCAAGTATCTCCAACCTGGGAGTCAAATTTTGATATTGCGAAACAGAGGTCAATAAAAGAAAACAAAATCATTCTCATTCATTTTGTAAATAAGAGTAGAGATGCTAAAAATGTTAAACTAGATAAAGTATTATTTGAAACCAGCGAGTTTATAGATTATGCAAACAAACAGGTTGTACTTTTAAAAATAGATTTAGGGATAGAGCAGACTGGTGATAGCGAAAAACAGTTTTACCATAATTCAATACTGCTTGAACGCTTTAACAATAAAATGGTAGCACCTTATACCATCATTACAGATGCCGAAGGAAAAATTTTGAAGCGCTGGAATCATGAACAACCATTAGTTGCTGCTGCTTTTGTTAGATCAATTAAAGAATCGATAGAAGCCCATAAACAATAACTTTCATGAAAAAGATCATACAATATATTGGGATTGCCATTGTTGCAATTATAGTAGTCGTTATTGTTGGAGTTGTAGCGCTAGCAGAATCAGATAAAAAATTAGAAACACTGCTTCCTATTTATACGAGTAAAGAATCAAAATTTTTGCCCGTATTAGGTATGCAGGTACATTATACAATAGAAGGTCCTGAGTCAGATACGCTTCCACTTGTGCTAATACACGGTACATCGGCATCCCTTCATACCTGGGATAGTTTAACACTGCTTCTAAAAGACAAAAAGAAAATCATTCGTTTTGACCTACCTGCTTTTGGACTTACTGGTCCCAATAAAGAAAACACATACAATGCAGATGTCTATAACATTTTTGTTGATTCAGTATTAGAAAAATTACAAGTTAAATCATGTATTGTTGCAGGAAACTCATTAGGAGGGAGCATTGCATGGCATTACGCACTATATAATAAAACAAGGGTACAGCAGCTAATATTACTAGACGCGAGTGGATATCCCAAAAAAAATGAAAAGGGATCCCTTGGATTTAAAATTGCAAGCATGCCAGTTATCAATAATTTATTATTATGGGTAACGCCTAAATTTTTAGTCAAAAAAAGTTTAGAGGGTGTTTTTGTAGATAAAAATAAAATCAATGACGAATCCATTAATCGTTACCACGATTTATTATTAAGAGAGGGTAACAGAAAAGCGGCACTTTCCATTTTTAAGGGCGGCTTTAGAGCAAACCCTACGCCCATCAAAACAATTCAAATTCCTACACTTATTATTTGGGGCGATCAGGATCAGCTCATCAACGTTTCCAATGCATATCTTTTTAATAAAGACATCAAAGGAAGTAAGCTAGTTGTATTAAAAAATGTTGGACATGCGCCAATGGAAGAAACGCCTATTAAAGTAGCTGCAGCCATTCGTGCATTTTTAAATATCCCCTAGTCAAGCGCTATGCCCGGATTTTCGAGGGCATTTGAACTATCTGGTGCATCATTCAAAACCTCTACATCCCTTAATTGTCGCTGAATAGCGCGGGTACGCACACCTACCACTTCATCAAGTTGCTTTAGTCCATTTTGTATATTGCCTTGCGCCTTTTCGATAAGGCCGCCAAATTTTTCAAATTCGGTTTTTACATTGCCCAGCACTTTCCAAACCTCACCACTTCTCTTTTGAATAGCGAGTGTTTTAAAGCCCATTTGCAAACTATTTAAAATTGCGGCTAGCGTACTTGGACCCGTCACTACTATTTTATAATTACGCTGTAAATCTTCGAGTAAACTAGCTTTTCTTACCACTTCTGCATAGATTCCCTCAAATGGTAAGAATAGAATTCCAAAATCGGTGGTATTAGGTGGATCAATGTATTTATCAGAAATATCTTTGGCCATTTTTTTAATGGTTTGCTCTAAATTTTTTTGCGCTACTTCTATCTGTGTAATATCAGAAGTATCATAAGCGGTTTGTAACTGCTCATATACATCTTTAGGAAATTTAGCATCGATAGGAAGCCAGACCTGTTTGTTATTATCATCTCGCCCAGGTAGTTTAATGGCAAATTCTACAATGTCAGCGCTATTTTGTTTGGTTTTAACATTGGCAGCATACTGCTCTGGTGCTAGTATTTGCTCTAACAACATGGCTAGCTGCACTTCACCAATACCACCGCGCATTTTAACGTTACTCAACACTTTTTTTAATCCACCTACATCATTTGCAAGTGTTTTCATTTCTCCAAGTCCAAGCTGGACGGCTTCTAATTGTTTACCCACCGCTTCAAAGGATTGACCCAGTCTTTCATTTAACGTTTTTTGAAGTTTTTCATCCACTGTCTCCCGCATTTGCTCTAGCTTTTTTTCGGTTTGTTGTACCAGTTTAGATTGGCCTTCTGTTAGATCGGTAAATTTATTTTTAAGCTCTTGTGTTAAATCAATTAAGCCAGTTCTTAAATCATCTCTATTATGCTTATGATTGGCGTCCGTTTTTTGAATAAGACCGTCAAGTCCAGATTGTAGCCTGTTGTTGATTTCTGTTCTATTTATACTAAAATCTGTTTTTATAGAATGCTCTAGTTGTGCAATTTTAGATAGTAGTACGGCCATTTCGTTTTGCAAACCTACGCCAGTATTGGATTTTAAAAGAAGTAGGATGACGAGTAAAAGCGATACGCTACTAACAGCAAGCGAAGCATATAAAACAAATTCGTTCATACATAAAATTTTAGAAATCAAAGATACGCGCAGCGTCCTCCACCTATTGGAGCACTGACATTATTTAACAAAAAAATGTAACGGTTTATTATGAAATAGTTGATGTAATTTGAGGTTATGTCTGCCACGCTTTCTTATCAAATTTATTCGGTATCAGATCAAGCGGTTACACTTGATTTTGGTGGACCTATCAGTGTAGCAACAAATGATAGGGTATACATGCTATTATCAGCGCTTTTAAAAAATAAATTCGAGGGCGTTACAGACATTATCCCTGCCTACAGTTCTATAACCGTTGTTTATGATTATATGACAGTATATCAGCAGCAATTAAAAAAAGAAAATACCCAATCCGTTAGTTCACTGATCAAAAAATGGATGGAAGATAATTTAACAGAAGGCGTCAATGACATTGAAACAAACAAAAAAGAAATTATCATTCCAGTTTGTTACGATAAAACTATGGGCCTCGATATTGAATCAGTGGCAAGAATGCATAATTTAACTACCCAACAGGTTATTGAATTACATACAGCTATAACATACCGTGTTTTTATGAATGGCTTTTTACCTGGCTTTGCTTATATGGGAATTGTAGATCCTGCTATTCAAACACCAAGACATGAAAGTCCAAGACCACTGGTACATGCTGGAAGCGTTGGTATTGCTGGCGTTCAAACAGGTATATACCCAACAGGTTCACCAGGTGGTTGGCAAATTATTGGTAAAACGCCAGTTCCATTAATAGATGAAAACGAAAACATTTTATTAAAGCCTGGAAGCTTTGTAAAATTTAATGCTATTTCTCTTTTAGAATTTGAAAAACTAAATAAACAATGAGTATTCAAATTACAAAAGCAGGGATATTAGATAGCTTACAAGGTTTACCAAAAAATGGAAAACAACAGGAAGGATTTAGTCCGGGCGGATCTATGGATATCGTGGCCCATGCGGTTGCCAACGCACTTGTAGGGAACAAGAGGGACGCTAGTGTATTAGAAATGCACGTTCCTGCTGCTGACCTTGTATTTCATAAAGAAACCATTTTTGCATTTATGGGTGCAGCAAGTATGGCTACACTAGATAACGAAACCGTGTATGCCAATCAACCCATTATTGTAAACGCTGGATCAAAACTTTCATTTAACACGCGCGCGAATGGAGCAAGAATTTATCTAGCCGTGCAAGGAGGGTTTGAAAATAAAAAAGGAAGGCTTTTAAAAAACGATGTATTAAATACCGTAGCATCATTTGGTTATCACTTTGAAGGGGTGGGACAATTACATGCATTAACGCTAGGTTGGACTGCAAATACGCAGGAATTTTACCGTTCAAATATCATTCGTTGCATTCAAGGACCCAACTTTACTGTATTATCAAAACAGGAAATAGACAGTTTTCAAAATAAAAGCTTTGAAATAGACATGCAAAGTAACCGAATGGGCTTTCGCTTAAATAGTGAGCCCATTTCTCATACGATACCGCCAAATCTATTATCCACCGCTGTAACTAGAGGCACTATACAATTAACGCCAAGTGGCCAACTCATTGTGCTAATGGCCGATCATCAAACCACTGGCGGCTATCCACGCATTGGGACCGTGATTAGCGCAGACATGCCTTCGCTTGCTCAAATGCCTATTGGTAGTTCTTTTGGGATAGCATGGATAAGCATGGAAGAAGCAGAAGCACTTTTATTACAGCAGGAAACAAATTTGCAGCAATTAGAAAATGCCTGTAAATTCAGGTTACAAGAATACTTTTCAGAAAAATAAGATGCTACAGATTAATTGTGATATGGGCGAAGGGCTAGACAATGATGAATCACTCATGCCCTATATAGACGCCGCAAACATTGCCTGCGGTTATCATGCAGGTGATACGGACACCATCAAAAAAACGATTGCATTAGCACAAAAAAATAAAGTACAAATAGGTGCACACTTCTCTTATGCTGACAAAGAAAATTTTGGAAGAAAAGAAATGTTTTTGTCAAATGCAGCAGTTTATGATATGGTATCTGAACAGCTACTGCAATTTTCTAGTATTGCAAAAGAAATGGGAGAAAATATAACACATGTAAAACCACATGGCGCTTTATACAACCAAGCTGCTAAAAATATAGAACTTGCTACAACCATTGCCACGGCTGTATTTGACCAGTTACCAGGTGCAGTATATTTTGGTTTAAGTGGTAGCATCATGTTAGAGGCAGCAAGCAATCAAAAACTTACCATTGCACATGAAGTTTTTGCTGATAGAGCATATGTAAAAGATGGCAGTTTGTGTCCAAGAAATATTAGTGGCTCGGTATTTACAAATGAAAAAAGCGTGGCGGAACAAGTATCGCTTTTAATGCAAGAGAAAAAAATAAAAGCCATGGATGGAACCATCATTGATGTGGCAGCAGATACCATTTGCATTCACGCAGATACACCCAACGCACTTGCATTTGCAAAAGTAATTTTTAGCATTGTAAAAAATAAATAGCATTGAATTCAGGGAAAAAACAAAATGCAATATTGGGTGCGGCTTTTTTAATGGCCACTTCCGCGATAGGTCCTGGATTTTTAACCCAAACCACTGTATTTACGCAGCAGCTACTTGCAAGTTTTGGTTTTGTAATTCTACTATCAATATTATTAGACATTGGTGCACAATTAAATATTTGGAGAATTTTGGTGGTAAGTAGTAAACGTGCACCCATCATCGCCAATGAACTACTGCCAGGCCTTGGGTATTTGATAACAGGGCTCATTGTAATCGGCGGCCTCGCTTTTAATATTGGCAATATTGGTGGCTGTGGCCTAGGGCTCGAAGTGTTAACCGGACTAAATCCAAAACTCGGGGGAGTAATCAGTTGCTTTATAGCCCTATTTATATTTTGGATGAAAGAAGCCGGTGATTTACTGGACCGTTTTACCAAAATACTAGGGCTTGTAATGATGGCACTTACCTTATTTATCGCCCTCAACTCCAATCCACCTGTGTATGAAGCCATAACCCATAGTTTTATGCCCACAGTGTTTAGCGCTAAATCGGTGGTGACCCTTGTTGGCGGAACAGTAGGTGGATATATTTGTTTTGCGGGTGGTCACCGTTTGTTGGATGCTGGCTATTCGGGAACAGCATCGTTAGGCGATACCAATAAAAGTGCTGTGTCAGGTATTTTAATTACCGCTATCATGCGCATCGTTTTATTTTTAGCAGCATTAGGTGTTGTGTCGGGTGGTGCAATTTTAGATCCAGCAAATCCTGCGGCTAGTGTTTTTAAAATTTCGGCTGGAAATATTGGCTATACTTTTTTTGGGGTTGTGCTATGGTGTGCTGCTATCACATCCGTTGTAGGGGCTGCTTATACTTCTATTTCTTTTTTAAGAAATTTTAGTAGCTGGGTGGATAGATATCAGCAAATAGCGATTAGTATTTTCATAATTATTAGCACCCTAATATTTACAGTTTTAGGTAATCCTGTCAAGATACTTGTTACGGTTGGCGCACTCAACGGTCTTATTTTACCCATAGCATTAGCCGTTATTTTAATAGCCGCTCGCCATAAAAAAATAGTAGGAAATTACAAGCAGCCTTTATGGCTAGATATAGCAGGATGGCTAGTTGTAGCAGTTATGACTACCTTAAGTATC
Source organism: Sediminibacterium sp. (assembly GCA_044341045.1). Classification (GTDB taxonomy): domain Bacteria; phylum Bacteroidota; class Bacteroidia; order Chitinophagales; family Chitinophagaceae; genus Sediminibacterium. Next base: position 49,445 of record JBIISK010000002.1, read on the forward strand.
CTTACCATTAAAGATTGGGTATTGCAATTATTGTAACCCAGCTCTAGCTAATAAAGTAGCTGCATTTGCAGATGGACTAACGGTAGCTACCTCAATTTTATGAATCAATGTTTCTGCATTTTCTCTATTATATGCACCTTTTAAATATAATTTATCGTAGTAGGTAAGCAGTACTTTAAAACTACTTTCAACATCATCTTCTATTAAAAAATTGATGGCGGTTTTTGTTTCTAATCCACCTAATCTTTTTTTGATTCGAAGAATGGCACTCATCAATTTATCTTTTTCATATTTACCATATCCTTTCAAAATAAATTGAAGCCTTTCAGTAAAAGAAATATCTAAAAAATACAATTTACTTTTTCTGATTTGCTCAAATAGTTGAGCAGGAATATTTACAAGACCAATGCGCCTACTTTCATCTTCTATCCAAATGTAAGCGTGGCTTGCCCTTATTTTATATAGTGACTGTGCCAATAAATTTTCAAACTGTTCTTGGGAAGGTTGCACGGGCTGTCCTAAATTTCCAAATGTAGAACCCTTATGGTGCGCAATACCCTCTAAATCAATAATGGGCTCATTTAATGCTTGAAGGGCATGCAAGGTTTCTGTTTTACCAGATCCTGTATAACCACCAATCACTTTAAAATGGTACTCCAAGGTAAATTGAGCTAATACCCAGTTGCGGTAGGCTTTATAGCCACCCGCGAGTGTATACACCGCATAGCCGTATAAATCTAAAAGCCATGCTACGCCGGCACTGCGCATGCCTCCACGCCAACAGTGTACGAGTACTACTTTATTGTTAGGATCTGAGCTTGCTGCTAGCATTGCCTCCACTTCAGAAACCATTGAAGCCATTTTGACCCCAAAATAATTGAGACCTAATTTAATGGCAGGTTGCTTTCCTTGTTGTTTGTAAGCGGTGCCCACAACTTTTCGTTCTTCGTCAGTAAACAAGGGTAAAGAGTATGCATTTTTCATATGCGCATGCGCATATTCAGATGGGCTTCGCACATCCAAAATTGGATACTGTTCCATCATGGAAACAAATTCTGTTATAGATATCCGTTTTACAGCCATCCTTACAAATATAAAGAAACGCTGTTAGATTGCTTTTTTTCTATTCACTAAATAAACACCCGAAAAAATAAGTACAGCTGCTGCTGCTTTAATAAATGTAAAATGTTCGCCAGCAAAAACCATTGCGATAATGGTTGCAAAAACGGGTTGTGTATAAATGTAAGCACCCGTTACAGATGGACCCAGCTCCTGCAAACCATACACCGTAAATAAATACGATAAAAAAGTGACAAGGAGTACCACAAACGCAAGTGCTAACCACTGTGGGGTTCCAAACAAAGACCAATCGGTGGCTACAAAATCAGGTAGCGCAATAGGTAAAATAAAAATGCTGCCAAATGTAAATACCCAGCGTAATACATGGAGTGCATTGTATTTTTCCATGAGTGGTTTTACGAGCACCATATAAAATGCATAAGAAATAGCATTGATAAGAATAAACAAATCACCCAGCAAACTACTGCCATTATTTGATTGACCATCTTTAACAAGTACGAGTAAAGTGGCACCACCAATACCAAGTAATAAGCCAATCAATTTATTGATACTAAATTTTTCACCAATAAGCCAAATGGCAATGATGGTAATAAATATGGGTGTTGCTAAAGAAAGTAAAGAACTATGAATCGCCGATGTTAATGCCAATCCTTTTACAAACATAATTTGATTGATAGCTACACCTGTGATGCCACATAGTATAAATAAAGGAATATCTTTTTTATCGATAGATACTTTTGATGGCTTGAATAATAACAAAGACCAAAATAATACAAGACTCACCACCACACGCACCACATTTAAAGAATAGGGCGCTAAATAAGCCGGCGTAATTGTTTTTATAACCGCATACCCCGCTCCAAAAATTAAATTGGCAACTAATACAGCAAAGTGCGCCTTTGTTTTTGAATTCATGTGGCAAATATAAAGCAATGCTTGTCTGCTTTATCATTAAGTATGTTCAGATCAAATGTAGCCTGATGAGTCATTACAGCCATTTGACGACTAGCTAACGATGAGGCTAAATACTCCTGCTCTGTTTGACCCGGTGTAGGTATCAATATCATTTTTTTGTGTAGCGGTAATAATTCCATAAGTGTAGAATATCCACTTCGGCACACAATATATTCAGACTGCATAATGATGTCTAGCAAATCTTGACCTCGCGCATAGCGCAGTTTAGTCAGCGACTCTTTTATTTGATAATGATTGGGTAAATCAGATGGTCTTCCTTCAATTAATATCGAAGGTTCATGTAAACTGTCTGCCCCAGATTCTATTAAATTTTGTAGTATCGTACGTTGGGGCTCTGGACCTGACAATAAAAAACAATATTTATATTTTATTGGTGGCGCAGTGGTAGATGCATTTTGTAAAACACTAAACTGTGAGAGTACGCCAATATAAGTTACCGGTATTTTTGGCATGACAGCTGGGTGAGACAGATCTGCTGCAAAGCCCGGATAACCCTGCGTGTCAGGAACCCAGCACTCCGAAAATTTATTAATAAAATAGTACTGTAATTGTTGAATCATTTTTTCTGACCATATAAATGGCGCTTTAACAATCAATTGATGCGTAATAAAAGTGGATTTTAATTGGCTGTTGTACAGACCATACCTATTATCAGAAATCACCTGATCAAACGCTGTTACATGGTTTTGTAACCATCGGTGTTCTTTATAAATTGCAACAGCAATTTTAGGTAATTGAAAAAATAAAACAACAGGCAGCCACCATGCTTTTTTACTATACCTAATATTATATTTAGGTATTGTTACATAGGTTGTGTTCGGAAAATAATATTGTAATAACTTTTTTTGTGCACCATCAGCAGCAATAGTAACCATGTGCCCTTTTTCAATACAATCATGAATTATGGGCACGCATCTAGAAGCATGTCCAAGCCCCCAATCGAGTGGAGCAATCAAAATTCGTTGTATGGGCGCCTCTGTTTTGATGGTAAATGGATAAATTTTTACGTAATTTAGTATTCAATTATGAAACACGGTCTACCAAAAATTGTTATCATCACCCTTGTGATGGCTGTTATGGCCTCTTCATGCAGTGTTTTAAAGCCTGGCTATCAGCGAAAAGGCGGTTGCGGCTGCGCAAAAGATGTTAGATAAGTCTACCAGAATTTAACGTACAAGGCACTTAAGAGCATGAGTATGATTACGATCAGCACGAGTGTTGATTTGCTAACCTTAAACATGCTTGCATCAATTTCAAATGCTTTAGGGTTTACTTTAGGACCTGCCATACTTACTACCACCATGATGATAATGGTAAGTACAAATGACCAACCCATATTTATTAAAAATGGAATTTCGTAAGCACCGCTTTTATTCAGGTACGCGGTGTACATCATATTATCTGTACCAAAAAGTGGAATGGCATAACTATTAAAAAATATAGCTAATAAAAATCCGGTGATTAAACCTGTCATAGCAGCCGCACCAGTAGTGCGCTTCCAGAAAAATCCTAACATAAACATCGCAAATACACCTGGGCTAATAAAGCCGGTATATTTTTGAATAAACGTAAATCCACCTTCGCCACCAATTCCCAATAAATCTTTCCAAGTAAATATAACGGCAATAACCATTGAAATAAATACGGTTAAGCGGCCTGTCCATACCAACTTTTTTTCATCGGCATCTTTATTAATATACTTTTTGTAAACATCTAAAGTAAAAATGGTTGAAATGCTATTTGCCTTACCAGCAAGCGATGCAACAATCGCAGCAGTGAGTGCGGCAATCGCTAGTCCTTTTAAGCCAGCAGGTAAAAATGCAAGAATAGCAGAGTAGGCGCCGTCTTTTCCACCTTCAAATCCTGCTAACTGACCATTTTTATAGAGCACAAATGCTGCAATACCAGGAAGCATTACAATAACAGGCATAAATAATTTCATGAAGCCAGCAAACAAGATGCCTTTTCTTGCGGTTTCTAATTGTGCGCCAAGTGCACGTTGTGTGATGTACTGATTACAGCCCCAATAATTTAAATTCAAAATCCATTGTCCTGCAAAATACATGGCAATGCCAGGTAAAATAATATACTTATCTCTTGCCAACTGCCCAGCAGCACTCATGTCAGTATTATTGGGTTTTGGTAAAATTAAATGGAAGTGTTCTGGGGCTTGCGATAGCAAAGTATTAAATCCTGCAAGTGCACTGCCATCCACTACATGATTGATTCGCTGATCTACAATTTGAAGTGCCATGTATACGGTTGCAAAACCACCAATAATTAAAACAGCAACCTGAATAACATCGGTGTAACCAATTACTTTCATTCCACCAAGGGTAATGATCAGCGCCATGAGCATAAGTCCAATCATTACGAGGTGTAAATAATCGCCACCCAATAAACCATTGATTGCAACGGCTCCTAAATACAATATAGAAGTAAAGTTCACAAACACGTACAACAACAACCAAAATATAGCCATTACAAGCGCCACAGATTCGTTATACCTCGTTTTTAAAAACTGAGGCATCGTGTAAATCTTGTTCTTCAAATAAATAGGGATGAACCAAACAGCGATAATGATTAAACCAAGTGCCGCTATCCATTCGTAGGCTGCAATGGCAACACCCACAAAAAAGCCTTCACCACTCATCCCAATAAACTGCTCCGCAGAAATATTAGAGGCAATCAACGATGCTCCAATAGCCCACCAGGTAAGCGATCCTTCGGCTAAAAAAAAATCTTGAGAGGCCGAAACGGTATCCTTTTTTTTACGGTATACCCAATAACCATAACTAGCAACGATTAAAAAATAGAGAACAAAAACAATTTTATCTGATAATGCTAATGAACTCATAATTGGTTGCTAGTTATGATTATAAAAAATATTGGGGTATTAAAATTAATTTATTCGATTGTTTTGTAGTCTTTAAAGATTTTAACAGGCGCGGCTTCTGCAAGTGCTCTCAATGTTTTCCAAGTACCCTCAAAAAACTTATTGGCGCGTGTAATTACTTCTCCAACTTTTTGCTCAGCAAATGTAATAAGCCTGTCTTCTTGTGCACCAGGTGCTACCGGCTTACCCATTACTGTCATTCTCGCTTCACCAAAAACACTACTTACTGTTACTTGCGGAATGTTTCCGTACCCTTGTTTAGTTTGTGGTTTGCCATTAAGCATTTCTCTAACCACTTTTAATTCATCCTTAGCAGCTGTTACAGTTTTGCGAATGGTATCTGCTGCTTTTTTATCCATATCTCTTAGGTTGGCTTCAATTTTAGCAATGATGCCATCTGCTTCTGTCATACGCTCATTTAACGTATTTAGTTTTTCGGTGGTTTTATCTAGTCTTGCATTTGCTTTTCTGATAGCATCACGCACTTCTTTAGAAGTTGGTGCAAATGGATCATCATTTACAACAAGCATGGTGCTATCAGAAAAATTACGACCAACACTTACGACTACTTTATAAGTTCCTGGATCCACTGGTAAACCTGGTGCTTCTTGAGGTGCACCGCCGCCAAATCCAGCGCCGCCACCCATTCTACCACCTCTTCCGCCGCCGCCACTTGCGCGAAGTCCACGTCCTTCCATACCCCAGAAATATCTATTATAGCCAGAGTCTGTTTTTGTACGAATAGTTCTTACAAGTGTATTGCTAGCATCATAAAAACGAAGCATAGCGGTGTCTCCGATAGCATTTTTACCAGTATCAGACGCTGCTTTATGTACAAAAAAACTAATTGGTAATCCAGCTCTTTTATTTTCACCTTCGTAAGTACCCCAAACGCTATACTCGATACCCATTGCATTTTTACGGTGTGCTTGGTAACCAGCTGGTGCATTAAATACAGTTACTTTATTTGAAAATACTTTACCCATATTAGCTGCTGCTTTTCTTAAGCCGCCTATATCATCTAAAATATAAATAGCTCTACCAAAAGTTGCAATCACTAAATCGTTTTCTCTTTCTTGAATCGCTAAATCGTAGGTAGAAACAGAAGGATAACCATTTTTAAACTGTTGGAATGTTGCTGCGTTATCGAGGCTAATCCATAAGCCTTGCTCTGTTCCAACAAAAATTAAATTAGGTTGAGTTGGATCTTGTAATACACAAAGTGCGTAGCCAACCACTTTTTTATCTTCTAAAATATTAGTCCATGTTTTTCCAAAATCGGTGGTTCTAAAAACAGTAGGTTTCATGTTGCCTCTTCTGTAATCGTTTGCAACTACAAAAGCTTCTCCAGCATTAAAACGAGAAGCACGAATTTGTGGAACCCATGCGCCAAGCGGCATTCCAGGGATTTTACCTCTAAAGTTTGTCCATGTTTTTCCACCGTCTTGCGTTAATTGAACGTTTCCATCATCGGTACCTGCCCAAATAACACCTTGCTGTTTTGCAGAAGGTTCGATACATATAATGGTGCAATAATTTTCAGCTCCAGTAATGTCTACGTTTAATCCTCCATTATTAGACTGATCCATTTTTGCACTATCACGCGTTGTTAGATCATCAGAAATTTGTGTCCAAGAAGCGCCCTTATCGGTGCTCTTGTTTACAAATTGAGAACCATAATAAATTGTTTTTTTATCAAAAGGATCTTGTGCAATCGCTGCGTTCCAATTAAAACGCTGACGAACACCTGGTGCTGGACTTGGAGGACGAATGCTCCACTCTTCACCAGTTGCTATATTATAACGGCCCACTGCACCGCCTTGGCTCATGCTGTATACCCAGTTTGCATCTTCCGCATCTGGAACCACATCAAAACCATCACCACCACCAACTCCTTGCCAATATGCATTTCTAATACCACTGTTTACCCAAACGTATGCAGGACCATGCCAGCTTCCGTTATCTTGTAAACCACCCATTACGTTGTACGGAATTTTATTATCTACATTGATATGATAAAATTGTCCGAGTGGTAATTTCTCATCAAACTGCCATGTTTTACCACGGTCTCTTGAAATGCCAATACCACCATCATTACCATCAATAATGAAATTTCCGTTTTGTGGATGAATCCACCAAGCGTGGTGATCCGGATGAATACCACTGTAAGGAATCACTGATTTAAATGTTTTACCAGCGTCTTCACTCACGGTAATCATTTGATTGATATTGTACAATCTGTTTTCGTTGGTTGGATCAATAGCGATGTCCTGAAAATAAAATGCACGATTTGTAACAACCGTTGGATCACTATTTACAAGCTCCCATTTTAATCCACCATCTTCTGATTTATATAAACCATTTTTTGTTGCTTCCACAAGTGCATATACTCTGTTTGGATCGTTACGACCCACTGTAATGCCTATGCGGCCTAGGTTTCCGTCAGGTAAACCATCTTCTTTTCCTAATTTTTTAAATGTCTTACCACCATCATACGTAACATAAAATCCACTTCCTTTTCCACCACCTTGTAAGCTCCATGGTGTTCTTTGGTGTTGATACATGTTTACAAATAACTTGTTTGGATTTACTGGATCCATCACCATATCACCTACACCACTGCTATCATTGGTATGTAAAATCACTTTCCATGTTTGACCACCATCTGTTGTTTTGTATAATCCTCTTTCTGGATGTGGAACAAATGGATTACCAATAACACCAGCGTATACAACATCCGGATTTGTGGGATCAATAATGATGCGGTGGATGTTTCTAGTTTTTTCTAGGCCCATACACTTCCATGTTTTACCACCATCTAAACTTTTATAAATACCTTCTCCTAAACTCACAGAGTTTCTTGGATTACCTTCTCCTGTTCCTGCCCAAACAATACTTGGATTGCTTTGTGTAATAGCGACAGAACCAATATTTAAAATAGGTTGTTCATCAAAAATAGAAGCCCAACTAGCACCGCCATTTTCAGATTTCCAAACGCCGCCACTAGCCGTTCCCAAATAAATAATATTAGGGTTAGACCATACTGCATCAATCGCAGTAACACGTCCACTCATACCGGCAGGACCAATGCTTCTTGGTTTTAAACCTTTAAAATGCTTCGCAATGTCAATGTTTTGCGCGCTTGTGCAAAGTGCAATTACAAGAAATGTAAATGCGGAAAAGAATTTTTTCATAAATGGTGATTTTGTAACGGGTAATTTCCTAAATAATTAGTCAATTTCCAAAAAAGTTAGTTGAATGGTTGCTTAAAATAGATGAATTATTGAATGGTGAACCAAGTATAACTTTCTGGATCGATCGTAATTGTAAGCATGAGCTCATGATTTCTATTCAATGTGTATTTTTTTGCAGTTGTCCTATCATCTTTAATTGCCAGGGTTGCCGTAGTAGTCAAGCCCGTGTAATAAAGTGGCACTGGAATGGTTCTGGTAATTTTTTCTTTGGTGGGATTGTAAAGCATGCCCAGCGCTTTTTGTTTTGAACTAGGATCTACGTGAATAAGACCATCCCAATCTCTTCCATCGGCTCTACGGAGCTGAATCATATCGGCGTTGAGTATAGAGCGGTATTTTTTATACCAGTTAATGGTACGCGCAACCATTTGGCGAGTAATTTCTGTGTCATATAGTCTAGGGCCTCTGTAACAGGCTTGTACACCGGCTCCATAATACTGAATCATGAGTTGTTCATAATCAGCCAAATGCTCCGAAAGTGGCTCTAGCACTGCTCTTGGATCAGTACCTTGGTAATTGGTTAATGGCACAAAACCCCAACTCATGGACCCTGTTTTTTCGATGGTGCCGTCATGAATATTTTGTCTATTTAAAATGCGTTGTTGCTCACGTGGTAATGAAAAATTGACTTCGCGGTAGCCAATGGCAATTTTATGCGTACCATCTAAAAAATACCAATCCGGTGCATTGATATACACACCTCTTTCATTTAACCAGTGGTACAATTCTTTTTGAATTTCCATTTGACGCCACTGCGAATCATTAAAACCTTTGTGTCCTGGATGTGTGGTAGAAGCACAAACGTCACCTGGGTAAGGTCCGTCATTTTCCCAAATGTCAAATCCAGTTTTGGCAAAAAAGTTTTTTATTTTTTCTCTGTAAGCGAGGCCCCACTTGCTTCCAAAGCATGGTGCGTTTCCAAAAAAAGCACCACCGGGCTTTCCAGTTTTTATATCCACTACATCGTCAGCATCTGAAATACGTCTACTACTAAATAATGAATAGCCACCCAACATTATACCACGTGCATGCGCATAATCAGTTAGTTCTTTCCATCGTTGTATATTTTTTTGTGTGGTGTCTTCCATATTTAAATGACTACCAAAACTTAAAATCACAGCTTCGTATCCCGTAGCCACGCACTGATCAATCGCTGTTTTTACTTCTTCGTCATTTTTACTAACGAGGTGCATAAAAATAGGATTCTGTGCAGTCCAGGGTGCAACAGCTGTGTACATTTTTCGAATCATAAGGCCCCTTCGCTGTCTATCGTAACTATCCATGAGTAGCTCGTGTGTACGCACCGATTTAAATAGTTCATTAGGCTGTAAGTCAATGCCAGGAGCCTTTTCGGGATATATTTCTAAAAGGCAAGGAGTTTGATAATTGTAATTTACTTGAGAGGTATATACCGAATCTGTTTTCCAGTGTGTAGTTTGATCACTGATATCATAACGCATTGCATTGTTAAAAGCATAATTTGTTTCAACATAAATACCATGCTGCTTTTTCATTTCTTCTGGAGATCCTACTACCGCACTTTCTTCTTCTACAAGCCCTAAGACTTCATTAACCACCCTGTCAAGTGCGTGTGGCGTATTGGATGAATTTAGAATAGAAACCCATTTTACAATGAGGGGCAAATGATCATAGAGTTCATAATGCACTTCTACTGTAATACCATTTAGTTTTTGAGACGGGTGCGCGTAAGTAACAATTAATTCTTTACCAGTTGGTGCAGCCGTGTGGTGAGCCCAACTCTTATTTTTCCATTTTAAAAATGGTTGAAGTGACCCTAATTTATGAGAAACATATTTGAAATCGTTTGCGCCGGCTTTTAAAGTATCGGCGAGACCTGGTAAAATGTAGCCATTTTCTTTTTGACCTATCAGTCCACCCACATTCAATAATTCACCATCTAATACAATACGAGCCTCCGGTTTAATGGCACGTAAAAGTTGTTGTTGGTTGGCTAGATTGGTATAATCAGTGCAGGCAAAATTGGCGCCAATGGTAAACCTTCTTCGTACGAGACCGTTGTTAAGTTCAATGGCAGTGCCCTTTTGCGTGATAGCCGCTTTGTAGGGTGAAGCGTCAATTAACCAATCTTGTGCGCGCACAACTATAGTTAGCTGCAGTGTAACAAGGCAACTAACAAAAACGATTTTTTTAAAATTCATTCGGAGAAATTTAGGTATCCAAAATAATATGTCTATAAAAGTGCTCTGTCTAGATGCGTGTATCCACCATCTACATGTATCAGTTGTCCAGTGGTATGACTTGAAACTTCAGAAAGTAATACCGCAACCATATTTGCAATTTCTATATCGGTGGTCATTCGGTTTTCTAATGGAATTTTTGCGGTGATGCTTGCTAACTTTTCGGAAGGGTTATCAAATGTTTGAATCCAGCTTTCATAAAGTGGCGTAAAACATTCGGCAACAATAACAGCATTTACGCGAATACCATATTTTAATAGCTCTACTGCCCACTCTCTTGTTAGCGCGTTTCTGCCGCCGTTAGATGCTGCATACGCAGATGTATTTCCCTGACCCGTTTCTGCGGTTTTAGAACCAATATTTACGATAGCTCCTTTTGATTTTTTTAAAGCGGGTAGTGCATGATGTGCTAATAAATAATAGTGCACTAAATTTTTATGAAGCGACGCGATAAAACCTTCATAGCTTCCGTTTTCTAACCCCACGCCATCATTAACGCCGGCATTGTTTACAAGTCCATCAATGGTACCATACGTTGCAAGCACGGTATCTACCGCCTGTTTACAAGCGTTTGGATCCGTTAATTCAGCTTCTATACCAAATGCTTTACCACCAGCAGCTATGAGTGCATCGACAGCTGCTTGATTATCCCTAGCGTTGCGACCAATAATACAAACCGTTGCTCCTTCTTTAGTGAGTACTTTAGCAATGCCATAACCGATGCCTTTGGCACCACCCGACACAACAATTACTTTATTTGAAAGTCCTAGTTCCATATTATTTTATTGAGGAAGCGTAAATATTTTTTCTAATAAAACCCATTTTTCTCCGGGCTTTGATCCTGGCATGGCTTGTTGATAGTTCCACATGAGTGTTTCCCATTTTTGAACCACTTCATTTGCAGCATCAGCCGCCGACTTTGCTTCGAAAGAAAAATTTTCATTCGCTTCTAACACCATAAATAATCGGTTAGACGCGCAATAAATATCTAAACAGGTAATGCCCGAACTTTTGATGCTTTCAATAATTTCTGGCCACACGTTTTGATGGTATACTTTATACTCCGCTATGAGTGCCGGATCCTCTTTTAAATCGAGTGCTAAAAAGTATTGTTGTGCTGCCATGATTTTATTTTTTTATATACGCAACCGCTGTTTGCTTACTAGTGCCTAATCCTTCGATACCTAATTCTATAACATCGCCCGCTTTTACATAAACCGGTTCTGGCTTAATGCCCAAACCTACGCCAGGAGGGGTTCCTGTGCTAATAACATCACCTGGTAAGAGGGTCATAAACTGGCTTAAGTAGTGCACCAAAAAAGGTATTTTAAATACAAGGTTCAACGTATTACTATTTTGATAGGTTTTACCGTTCACGGTTAACCACATTTTTAAATTGTTCACGTCTGCGATTTCGTCGGGTGTTGCTAAAAAGGGTCCAAGTGGTGCAAATGTGTCGCAACCTTTTCCTTTAGCCCACTGTCCACCTCTTTCTAATTGAAATTCTCTTTCGCTATAATCATTATGAAGGCAATAGCCTGCAACATAATCGAGTGCTTCTGATTCTTCTATGTAAGAAGCTTTTTTACCCATCACAAAAGCTAGTTCTACTTCCCAATCTGTTTTCACACTATTTTTTGGAATAACAACATTGTCGTCTGGACCACATAATGCAGTAGTAGATTTAAAAAACAAAATAGGTTCGGTTGGAATGGGTGCATTCGTTTCGAGACAGTGGTCTACATAGTTAAGGCCAATACAAATAATTTTTGAAGGCCTCGCTACCACAGAACCCAGTCTGGTTGCAGGTTCTACAACAGGAAAGGATATACCTGCAGCCACCGCATCTTGTAATTTTTTGATATCGTTGTTTGCAAAAAACGCTTCGTTGTAATCTGTTACCACACCCGATGCATCATACCATATATCGTTTACAATGATACCCGGTTTTTCATGTCCTTCATTTCCAAATCTAATTAATTTCATTGCTTGCTATTTTTCTTCTAAATATTAATTATTGAGTTTTATAAATCCGCCATCTATTGGATAATCACAACCTGTAATAAATGAAGCTTCATCGCTGGCTAAATAAAGTGCGAGCGCTGCTACTTCGTTAGGTTCTGCCATTCTACCGATGGGTTGTGAGGCAGATAACTTTTCAAACATCTCTTTTTCTTTGCCCGGATAATTTTTTGCAATAAATCCATCCACAAAAGGTGTGTGTACACGCGCTGGAGAAATAGAATTACACCTAATATTTTCGTGCATATAATCTTTGGCAACAGAAAGTGTCATGGCCATAACAGCGCCCTTTGCAGTAGAATACACAAAACGGTCAGCTAGCCCTACCCATGCAGCAATGGAAGCCATGTTAATGATAACCCCGCGACCGTTGGCACGAAAGCCTGGTATAGCAGCTGCTATGCACTGATACACCCCTTTTACATTGATAGACATGACCCTATCAAAATCAGCTTCAGGTGTTGTATCGGCTTTACCAATATGTGCAACACCAGCATTGTTTACCAAAATATCTAGTTGACCAATGCTTGCAAAAACAGCGACCACTTCTTCTTTACTAGCCACATTACAAGCGTGTACCGTTACCTGTCCACCAGCTGCTTTAATAGTAGCAGCTGTATCTGCGCCCGCCTCCGTAGTTAGTTCTAACACATGCACCGATGCACCTTGTGCTGCAAATGTTATGGCGATTGCTTTTCCAATGCCACTGCCACCGCCGGTGATAACTGCTTTTTTATTAACTAATGAAAACATAAAAAATAATTATAAAGAAACGCCGCGCTTCCACGGTATAAAATCGTCTTGATTTAACAGCACCGCTTTTGGAGTAACTTCTCCACTAGCAGCCTTAATGCAATATTCTAAAATTTCTATCCCCATTTGTTCAATTGTTTTTTCACCACTAATAATAGGTCCACAATCAATATCAATAATGTCCTTCATTCTTTTTGCAAGAGATGAATTGGTAGCCACTTTAATCACTGGACAAACTGGATTACCCGTTGGTGTACCAAGTCCGGTGGTAAATAATATAAGGGTAGCGCCTGCTGCAGCCTTACCTGTTGTAGCTTCTACGTCATTACCTGGCGTACATACAAGGCTAAGTCCAGGTTTTGTTGCAGGCTCTGTATAATCTAATACATCTACAACTGGAGAAGTGCCTCCTTTTTTTGCCGCCCCTGCACTTTTGATGGCATCAGTTATAAGTCCATCTTTAATATTTCCTGGAGAAGGGTTCATATGAAATCCCGAACCCACTTTATGCGCGAGTGCATCATAACTGCGCATGAGGTCTATAAATTTACTAGCAGAAGATGCGCTCTCACACCTGTCAATTAAATCCTGCTCTGCGCCACATAATTCTGGAAACTCTGCTAACAATACTTTGCCACCAAGCGCCACTAATAAATCTGAAGCATAACCTACAGCCGGGTTTGCAGATACGCCGCTAAACCCATCACTACCCCCGCATTTAACACCGAGTGTAAGTGCACTTAATGGTGCGGGTTCTCTTTCAAATTGATTGATTGCAATAAGACCCTCAAATGTTTTTCTGATAGCAGAAGCGATCAGTTCTTCTTCGCTTTCTGATTGTTGTTGTTCAAAAATATATAGCGGTTTATCAAAATTCGGCGCTAATTTATGAATGTCATTTTTAAAATCTTCTACCTGTAAATGTTGACAACCAAGGCTTAAAACCGTTATACCGCCTACGTTTGGATGATTGGCATAAGAAGCAAGTAATGCGCTTAATGTGGCAGCATCTGCTCTTGTTCCACCACAACCGCCATTATGATTTAAAAATTTAATGCCATCAATATTTTTAAATACTCTATTTTTTTGAGGCGTATTACTAGGCGTAAAATGTATAGAAGAAACGGATTCTCCTTTTTCGTAGGCCTCTAAAAGCGACTGTGTATACTTGCTATATTTATCACTCACTGCATAACCAAGTTTATGATGGAGTGCCTCTTTAATAACGTCTAAATTTCTGTTTTCACAAAATACGGTAGGAATAAATAACCAATAATTGGCTGTTCCCACTTGACCATTAGATCTTACAAAACCGTTGAAAGTTTTATTAGCAAACCCAGATACATCCGGCTTTTCCCATGAAAAATGTGCTTCACGGTATGCATAAGGTTCTGCTGCATGCTTTAAATTAGCCGTCGTTACAAGGCTTCCCCTAGCAACATCTTGTTGGGTAGTGCCAACTAATACGCCGTACATGAATACAGAAGCGCCTTTTGCCAAATTTGTGGTATAAAATTTATGCTTGCTTTGAATCGGTTCCAAAATAGTATACTGCTCTTCACGATATTCCACAACCTGCCCTTGAGCTAATTGAGTGAGCGCCACCAACACATTGTCTTTGGGGTGCATCTCTATCACTAATCTTTTTGGTGGCACAGTAGTCATGAGTACTATACAGATTTTACTTTATGTCCTTTGGTTGCAAATAAAAATACCACAACAAAACAAAGAAGTGGTACAATATACCCATTTTGAATACTACCGGTTGCATCAGAAATAACACCAAGTACCGGTGGTAAAAACGCGCCTCCTACAATTGACATCACAATTAAACTGGATGCCATTTTTGTATCGGCACCAACTTCTTTAATGCCTAATGAAAAAATGGTAGGAAACATAATAGACATAAAAAATGCAATAGCTATAAGTGCATAGACAACAACAATGCCTGATCCAAAAATGGCTACAGCAGATAAAATAATATTGATGAGTGCATACGTGCTTAATAATTTTTCGGAAGTAAACTTACCCATTAAAAAAGTACCTACAAATCTGCCCAGCATAAATGCGGCACCATAACCCCATCCTAAATATTGTGCAGCTGTTTTTTCATCCATGCCTGCACCCGTTCTCGCCATTTTAATAAAAAAACTTCCCACACAAACCTGTGCACCTACGTAAAAAAACTGTGCAACAACGGCCCATGTCAAATGCCTGTGTCTAAAGGCTTTTAGCGGATTGTTTCCGGCTGTATTATCATCACCTTCTTTTACATCAGGGAGTTTGGATATCATAAATAATACAGCAACGAGTAAAACAAGAATACCTAAAATAAGGTAAGGCATTTTTACGCTTTGCGCCTCAGTAGTTAAATAATTATTAAGCGCTTCGGGAGATAATTGTGCGTATGCTTCATCGGACATTTCTGTACCAGACAAAATAAATTGACCTCCAATAATAGGAGCTACCATCGCAGCAAGCCCGTTAAATGATTGCGCAAAATTTAATCGACGCGTTGCGGTTTCGGGAGGACCAATAATGGTTGCGTATGGATTAGCGGCTGTTTCTAGAAAAGTTAAACCACTCGCAATGATAAACAGTGCGCCTAAAAAATAAATGTATTGATGGGTGTCGGCAGCTGGTAAAAATAAAAAGCAACCTAGTGCAAATAACAAAAGGCCACCTACAATTCCAGATTTGTAACCATACCTGCGCATCACATAACCGGCAGGAAGTGCCATTACAAAATAGGCAATAAACACCGATGAGTCAATCAGTGACGATTGTAAATCATTTAACCTGAAAGATTTACGCAAATGCGGTATTAAAATAGGGTCTAGGTTATGTACAAAACCCCAAAAGAAAAATAAGCTTGTAACAAGTATAAATGGGAAAAGCCATTTAGTGGACTCGGAGCTACTTGTGCTATTATTTATAGGTGTTACCGGTAATGCCATAGTTGTTTATTATACTGCATTTAAAGGCAGAAATTAGATAAACAATATACTTAAAATATTATCTCAAAATACCTTTATGGTAATGCTAAGCAAGATTTTATTCATATGTACGAAATAGATAATTAAGGAGCAAAAATCATCGAACTGCATACTCCTTTTTTAAATCATTTAGCAAAACAACGGCTGAGCCCATTATTTGATCTAGCTGATACAATTGCTGGTTTTTTATTGAGTTTTTTATATGTGAAAGCCTATTTGCATATTCTGTTAATACAGCTTTGTCGTAAGTCATCAATTGAGCACCCGATTTCGTAGTTTTGATTTCGTCTCTATTAATTTCATTGTAATAAAACTGATTAAAAATATTATAGGAACGCTCGCGAGCCTTTAGTTTCAGCTCTTCTGTTGTGGCCCCGTATGCCTTAGCATACTCTTGCCAATGCCAGTAATTGGCGATTTCATCGCTAATTTTGGAATTTTTGATGAGTCGCATGCCGCCCGCATTTTTTAATTGAACGCTTGTACGTTCCATTAAATTAAGCCCCCTGTTACCTAGGGTTGATAAATTTAAAACATAAATTTTATTGAGGTTGACATCATTCCATTCACCAGTTCTAAAAAGGTCAATGGTTGTGTCAATAAGCTTCATTTGCTTAGTGTAAACACGCTTTAGAGAATTTAATTCGATGGTGTCTTTTTTAAGGTCTTCGTATAAGCTTTGCATATACTGCTGCTCACGTAAATGTTCGATATAATGTTCTCGTTGATTTTCAGCAAAAAAACCAAGCGTAACAGCTGCAAATAACATTACAAATTCGGTAAGATACTCTTTCCATTTTTTCTTTTGATGACCGCTATGATGATGTGGGTGATGTACTTCCATAATAAGAATTAATAGTGCTACAATGTAAGAAAAAATATAATTACATTTAACATACGTTGTACATAAATCTAATTCTTTACTAGATGAGAGGCGCCATTATTTTTATTTATTTTAGCTTTTTTTATACAAGTATAAATGCTCAAACCCTTGTCGTACTGGGTACTACACAAGATGCGGGAAAGCCGCAATTGGGGTGTCAAAAAAGTTGTTGTAACAATATGAAAGATAGGTTTTTTGTTTCGAGCCTTGGGGTTACAGATACAAAGAATAAAAAAAATTATTTATTTGATGCCACGCCAGATATAACAGCTCAATTTGATCGCTTATCAAAAACAAATGGTGTTACAAGTATCGATGGCATTTTTCTAACGCATGCGCACAGTGGGCATTATACGGGTCTGATGTATGTTGGTAAAGAGGGCATGAATGCTTACAAATTACCAGTATACGCGATGCCTAGGTTTATACACTATCTAACAAACAACGGACCCTGGAGCCAGCTTGTAACGCTTGGTAACATTGATTTAAAACCACTTCAATCCGAGGCCCCTATTTCATTAGATAGTGCGCTTATTGTGATACCTATTGTCGTACCACACCGAGATGAGTTTTCTGAAACAGTTGGATATAAAATTATTGGCGCTAAAAGATCGGCGCTATATATCCCAGACATTGACAAATGGAAACTTTGGGGGAAAAGTATTGTCGAAGAAGTAAAAGCTGTAGACTTTGCATTTATTGATGGTACGTTTTATGAAGATGGAGAAATTAACAGACCTATTCAAGACGTTCCTCATCCCTTTATAAGTGAAACAGTTGCCCTTTTTAAAAATGAACCTTTAACCGTCAAAGAGAAAATTTACTTTATTCATTTGAACCACACGAATCCTACACATAACAGAACAAGTCCAGAAAGAATTGCAGTCGAAAAACAAGGATTTCGTTTTGCAACCCTTGGTGCACAATTTTTACTCAATTAATTGGTAATTTTAGCTACATGAATTTGCAACCCAATCATTTAAGCAATCATTTAATTCGGTTAGAACCGCTGCAGCCCATTCACTTCAATGAAATATATAAGGTTGCATCTGATCCGCTTATATGGGAGCAACACCCCAATCCAAACAGATATCAAAAAGAAGTTTTTGAATCATTTTTTGAAGGTGCCCTAGAATCAGGTGGTGCATTTATTGTTAGAGATGTAGACACCGGCGAAGCCCTAGGCACCTCTAGGTTTTACGACCATAAGCCACTTGACAGTGAGATAAAAATTGGGTATACTTTTTTTAGTAGAGACTGTTGGGGAAAGGGTATTAATAAGCAAGTGAAAATCCTCATGTTAAACTACGCTTTCATTTACATTGAAAAAGTTGTTTTTCATATTGGTGCACAAAATATTAGATCGCAAATAGCGATAGAAAAGTTAGGTGCAAAAAAAGTAAGCGAAGAAATGATTGCCTATTACAACGAACCAGATCGGCTTAATTTTGTGTATGAAATGATGCGTTAAACCTACACTACTAAAAATTGATTCAATGATTTTTGAATGATGGCAATGCTTTCTAAAATTTGATCACGTGTTATAATGAGCGGTGGCGCAAATCTTATTTTGTTACCGTGTGTAGGTTTAGCAAGTAGCCCATTTTGTTTTAATACTATACAAAAATCCCAGGCTGCATTAGGGTTTTGGTGCGTTACTTCTATCGCATTTAAAAGACCCTTGCCCCTTACAATGCTTATAAATGATGAATTTATTTTTTCAATTTCTGATCTAAATAAAACACCCATTTCGTAAGCATTCGCTGCTAAATTTTGATCGCGTAACACTTTAAGTGCAGCTACTGCTACCACACAAGCAAGTGGATTGCCACCAAAAGTACTCCCATGTTCACCAGGCTTTATGGTATCCATAATTATATCATCACATAAAACAGCACTAATTGGCATTACACCACCACTCAAGGCTTTTCCTAACATTAAAATATCTGGTCGCACATCATCATAATCAGATGCTAGTAATTTACCTGTTCTACAAAGGCCTGTTTGAATTTCATCTGCTATAAAAAGTACGTTGTGCTTTTTGCATAAATCATAAGCAGCTTTTAAATAGCCGTTGTCCGGAACAATAACGCCTGCTTCCCCCTGAATAGGCTCAACCATAAATGCCGCCACATTTTTATTTTTAAGTACTACTGCTAATGCATCTATATTATTATAGGGTATTTGCTGAAACCCAGGAACAAAGGGGCCAAAGTTTTGATAACTACTTGGATCCGATGAACTAGAAATCGCAGCAATAGTTCTACCCCAAAAATTACCTTCTGGAAATAATATGACGGCCTCATTTGGCGCAACTCCTTTTTTCTCATAAGCCCAACGCCTAGCAAGCTTCACAGCTGTTTCACCAGCCTCTACACCTGTATTCATGGGTAACACTTTTTGATAACCAAAATATTGTGTTATAAACTGTTCGTATGCACCTAGTTGATTGTTATAAAAAGCCCTAGACGTCAGCGTAAGCTTTGATGCCTGTTCCGTCATAGCGGCAATAATTGCCGGATGACAATGCCCTTGGTTTACCGCCGAGTAACCACTCAAAAAGTCAAAATACTGTTTGCCTTCTACATCATATAAATATACACCTTGTCCTCTTTCGATAACAACAGGTAAAGGATGGTAGTTATGTGCACCATACTTTTCTTCTAATGCGATATAATAAGAGGTGCTATTTAGATCCTGTGTAGTCATTATAAAACAGTTAATTGTTGTTCGAAATTATAAAGAATTTGAAAAGCGGTTTCTGCCATTTTATTTCCTTTGTTATCTAACAAAGGGTTTATTTCAGCAATTTCTAAACAAACAACTTTTTGGGTAGAAATCAATTGTTCAAGAATTTGATTTATTTCGTCTGGTAAAAAACCAGATTTTACGGGTGTGCCAGTACCATAAGATATTTGGTCACAATCCATAGAATCTACATCAAATGAAATATATAATTCATCCACATCTTCGAACTTTTTAATAATAGCAGCAAGCGTTTTTTGCAACCCATTTTCACGAAGCTGCTCCACTGTATAATTTGAAATCGACGCTTCTTCAATAACTTGCTTTTCAGCGAGTTCAAAATCTCTTAAACCAAAGTAAACTAAATTATTGGGGGTTAATTTAGGACCATTGGTCCCAATGCTTTTTAAAACATTCCAATGGCTAATTGTGTCATCAGAAATTTTATTGACTTGAATGTACACATGGTCTAAACCCAGTGCTGCCGCGAGTGGCATGCCATGAATATTTCCTGAAGGCGAAGTGTAGGGTGAATGTATATCGGCGTGTGCATCTATCCAAATAACACCCAATTTTTTGTTTGGATACGCTTTTTTAATACCACTAATGGTACCAAGTGCAGAGGAGTGATCACCAGATAAAACGATGGGAAAATAATTTTGTAAAAGAGCTGTTGATACCGCATCACAAACCCGGTTACACTGCTCTGTTACATGTTCAATTCGTTTTGCAAAGCTGTTGGTATTTTTTTGATAAATGGTTTCGTTGTGTGTAACTATGTCTTGAAACAAATGTCTATGAAAAAAATCGTTGTTTTGATTGATGGCAGCTATTTCAAGTGCATCGATACCCAAATCTGAACCCCTTGTTCCTGCACCAATATCAGACCTATTTTTAAGTAATTTAATATTCACAAAATGTTGAATTTATATTCAAGGTAACAAAAAGCCGGCAATTGTATTAACTGATTTAATATATGAGTTTGTTAACAAAATCTTAATAGACTTTTCATCAAAAAAATTGAGAATGCTGTAACTTAAATACAAAATATAAACATGTACTGGCGTAAACTAAATGGCGAAAAAATCGAGCTTCCCATTAAAGAAGCTGTAAAAAAAGTGCTAGAAACAGAAACTGCAAATAATAAAAAAATGAAAGTTTGCATTGGGACGGATAGTCAAGTTAAAGGAGACTTTACTGAGTTTGCCACTGTGATTGTTTTTTTAAGAGAACATAATGGTGGCTTCATGTACATTCAAAATGATAAAACGGTGAAGAAATATCATATCAAAGAAAGAATGCTTTTAGAAGTTTCAAAAAGCGTAGAAATTGCTTACGAGCTTTGCGATCTTTTTATTGAACACCATGTAGAAATGGAAATTCATGCCGATATCAATACAAATCCACAGTTTAAGAGTAATGAGGCCTTAAAAGATAGTATGGGATATATACTTGGAATGGGATTCAATATAAAAGTAAAACCTGAGGCTTTTGCCAGCAGTTGTTGTGCAGATAGAATTGTAAATTAACAATTAGGAAATAATAAGTTTACAATAAGTTAACAGTAGCTATATAATTTTATTTCAAACTAAACGATATGCGAAAACCGTATCTAAAAAATCGAAATAAGCTTGTAGCCGCTATTGAGCCACTAAAAATTAGAGATAATTCGGAACAGCTAACGCCAAAGTTTGGATTAGAGAAAATAGAGGAGGAAGACATCTCTCATCTATCTGAACGTGAATTATCAATAGAAGAAGTTTATTTAGGTGTTCTAAACCAATTAAAGGCGAATAATCAATTTTCTATTTGAATTAAAATGATTGTAAACTTTTTTGTACTTTGAGTAAGCTACAAAAAATGTTTATGAGAATTTTACTGTGTTTATTAGCTTCATGCTTTTCAATTTATTTATCTGCGCAAACTTTTAATTACACAGTTTCAAAAGACAAATCTTCAAAATTCCATAGCATACAGGAGGTATTAAATGCTATCCCTTCAGGTAACACAAAGCCAGTTAAAATATTTGTAAAGGCAGGGGTGTACAATGAGGTGGTGATAGTGGATGCCAGTAAATCAAATATTACACTCATTGGCGAAGATGTAAATACTACCATTATCAATTTTAATAATCATGCTGGTGTTAAAACCCCCGATGGTGACACCCTAAATACATGGACCTGTGCTACTGTTTTTATTTATGGAAACGATTTTCAAGCACAAAACATCAGTTTTAGCAATCAGGCAGGTTTTACCGCTGGACAAGCAGTAGCAGTAGGGTAGAGGGCAATAGGGCCAGCTTTTTTAATTGCAAAATGACGGGTTTTCAAGATGTGTTGTTTTTAAGTGGCAATGGCGTCAAGCAGTATTTTAAAGACTGTTACATAGAAGGCACTACCGATTTTATTTTTGGAGCAGCTACCGCGGTGTTTGAAGATTGTCATATTCATAGCAAGAAAAACTCACACGTTACGGCGGCCTCTACCAATTCAATTATTCCTTTTGGATTTGTATTTTAACGCTGCAAACTAACCGCAGATAGTGCCATCAATAAAGTGTCTCTTGGAAGGCCGTGGTCACCTACTGCAAGTGTTACGTATTTAGACTGCTGGATGGGTCAGCACATTATTAAAGAGGGATGGAACAATTGGAAAAATCCAGCCAACGAATTAACTGCAAGGTATAGGGAATATAATAGCGCGGGGCCTGGCGGCAATCCACAAAAAAGGGTTTTATGGGCTAAACAATTAACCCCTCAAGAAGCGCTAGACTATAGTAATGATAAAATACTGGGCGCGTGGACACCCGTAAAAAAATAAATTAGTTTTTGTTTTTTGCGCTCGTTCCTTTTTTCCAGAAACTAAAAAAAGACGGATAATAACCTTCGGTGCTTGAAAACATCCAGTCTCTGCTATCTTTTAAGCCAGGGTAATATTCAAAAGCCGGATGTTCTTTTGAGACAAATGCATTTGAAATTGTTAAGCTCTCATTTTCATACTGTTTTGTTAATACATCCACTTCTCCCGCATAAATTATAATACCATCTATATTTTTTGATAGTGCTATAATAAAATCCATCACTTTTTCACTTACAGGATATTTATTAAAATGAGAAGGTTCTAACACTAGCACCCTGTTTACATTTTCTGTTGCGCGCCAAAGTGGATCTAAATTGTAGCTATTGTAAAGTAGCGTTGGCTTTGAAGTATCTAGTGTAGGGATTTCCGTTTTTGGCAAATTGGTTTTTAAATCGATTGTGGATATAGCTGCAAATACATTAGGGACGGGCATTGTAGCAATATGCTCGTAACTATCATCTAAAAATGTTTGCACCTGATTCGTACCCGTATACTTATTGATGTTTTCCTGATTGCAGTAATATTTTTTTGACGAAAAACTACCAGCCACCCACTGCCAACTACAACTATTACTTGCAAGGTCACCATCTAGTAAATGATAGTACATCCAACGTGCAGGTGTTAACCAGTGAGATTTTGCGATGTTACAAACCATAGCTGCCAAATACATTCTGATATGATTGTGTAAATATCCCGCCCTGTAAAACGCATTAATTTGATCATCAATTACCTGAATGCCCGTTGCAGCATTTACAACAGCAGTAGGAATTTGATGGTGTAAAAAATCTGGTTGTGGTTGTTTTAAATCAGCAAAGATCAATTCTTTTTTTACTTGCCAAACACGTTGATAGTATTCGCGCCAAGCAAGTTCTTGCAAAAACTTTTCAATTTCATACGGCTTGTATCCTTTTTGCAAAACAGCATACTTAATTTGCCTTACACTAATTACACCCCTTGCTATATAGGCCGACAAATAGGTAACATCTCCATTTAAAAAATTTCTTGTTTTAGCATACTTAACAGGGTTAATTCGATTAATGCGCTCTAGTATTAATTGATAACTGGTAGGAAACAATACTAACGCTTCATTTTTAGGGCTTTGCATATTCGAGTCGTTTAAGAACTTGGGTGGTATGATAGCTGTCTAAACCAGCGCTGGTAATGGTGCCCGCTTTTTCTATATCTATAAATCCATCATCCAATAAACAGTTATCAGGATAGTGTACAAATTTTATTTCACCAATAATCATACTCGTTTGATTGATGCTAATCTCTAATCGCTCCTTAAATTCCATACCAATTTGGATTTGACTTTCAGCAACAAAGGGTGCCACAAAATCATTTTTGTATGATGGTGTTAGCTGCGCCGCATCAAATTCTGATACGTTTTTTTGATAGCGGGCCGATGTTTGATGCGCCTTTTCATACATATCGGCATTAATATGGTTGATGGTATAAAAACCAGTTTCCATAATATTAGTGAGTGTATGCCGCTCCACAGAATCGGGGCGCATAATAAAACTTAATAGCGGTGGGTTGGAGCCAATATGGACAATAGAACTAAATATGGCCAAATTGTTTTGCCCCTTTGTATCTGAAGTGCCAATAAGTGCAACGCTTCTAAATCCACTAATGCTATTGATGAACTGCGCTCTTTTTCGCTGCTCCATTTCCATTAACTGAACCAAATCTAAAGTGGTGTTCATGTTTTTACTTGTCTAATGATTGTAAATAATTTTCAGCTATTTGTAAGTGTGCGTCTCTTTTTTGATCTGTCATTTTATCAAATGTTTTTACAAGCATGCCTATGCGTGGATTTTGTAAAAAGAAACTGCGGTGTACGTGCATGAAGCGCCAAAACAATCCATCCCAAATAGGTTGCCAAGTTCCCTTTTCATAATCACTCATTTTCATAAGGTAATTACTACCGCTGATATAGGGCTTGGTGGTCATGAGTCCACCATCTGCAAACTGTGTCATACCATAAACATTGGGCACCATCACCCAGTCGTATGCATCAATAAACATTTCCATAAACCACTTGTGCACTTCATCCGGATCAAATTCACAGAGGAGCATAAAATTACCTAGTACCATGAGTCTTTCGATATGGTGGGCATAGCCAGTTTTTAAAATCTTTTTTATAGTACTATCTATAGGTGCTATTCCGGTATCCCCGGTCCAAAATGTTTTAGGAATTTTTCTTGTAAATTTCCAGTAGTTGGTGGTTCGCTGTTTTGTTCCTTCGCGCTCATACACAAGTCTAATAAATTCACGCCAACCAACTATTTGTCTAATAAATCCTTCTAATGAATTAAGTGGAATTTTTTTTGTAGCACCCACACGTATTGTTTCATCAATAATTTGCTGCGGCGTTAATAAACCTATGTTTAACATGGGTGATAAAACAGAATGATATAAAACCGATTCTTTTTCTACAATGGCGTCTTCATATATTCCAAACTTTTCAAAACGTTCTGCTAAAAAATTATCAAGCCATTTTTGGGCATCCTCAAAATTGGTAGCAAACAAATGATTTGTATAAATGGTTCCATAATTGTTTGGGAAATTTTTTTGAACATAACGCTCCGCTTCCTCCACATAAGCATTTGAAGCAGTAGCAGGACGCTCGGGCACTATTTCTTTTTTAGGAAATTTAGCGCGGTTTTCTGCATCAAATGTCCATTTACCTCCTTCTGGTTTTCCGTCCGGTGTTAGTAGTAGGTTACGCTGCTTTCTTTGCGCCGTATAAAAATCGGTTTGGAAATATTTTTTTTTGGAATCAAAATAATTTTGCGTACCAGAAAGCGTATTTAAAAAACTTGGGCTTTCTAATACCTGTAAGTTTATATGATTAGAAACGCAGGCTCTTTTTATTCGCTTCATTAATAAATAATCGACAGGATCTATGATGGAGATACCCGTACATTTTTGCTTGGCTAAATAAAGTATGAGCAACCTACAATCATGAAGTTCGTTTGTACTGTCTATATACTCAACCTGATATCCGTTTTGTAAAAGAAACTGTTCGTAGGCCTTCATGGACGCCCTATGGAGCACAAGTTTTTCTTTATGAAAGGGATATTGTGTAAAAAACAGATGCTCTTCCACTAAATAGTGGCGCTTGTTTTTATCCAGCAGTGCTGATTTTTTAAAAAGCTGATGCGGAAATATGATGGCGGCTTGCACTGACATACCTGTTTAACAAGCCAGTAGAGAGAATGTTGAAGGGTAGGCTAACTATTTGTCTTTAAATACCAGTACAAATCTAATTTTCATGAGATCGTCTGCTTTTACAAAGAGTAAACTAGGTCTTTTTACATTGTAAGATTCTAGAAGTACTGGAAATTCACCTTCATAGAGCCATTGATTGTTTTCTTTTTTAGGCTTTACCACAAATTGAACTTCTTTGGTAACTCCGTGAAATTGTAATTTTCCTGTTACGAGTATTTCGGCGCCATTGTATTTAATACTCGTGCTACTAAACGTAATATTAGGAAGGGCAAGTGCATCAAGCACTTCAATCATATGACTATCTCTACTTGATAGGCCGCTATTAAAGCTGCTCACTTTTGCGAGCACAGAAATTTGTTCTAGCTTATCTCCATTCCATTTGCTTGCTACATTTACCTGCTTGCTTGTTCCATCCCAGGCATGTAATTTATGTTTCATCGTGTAGGTAATACTAGAACTTGAAACGTCATAAGTGGGTGCCTGAAAAAATACAGACATCAAAAGATTTAAAAGAATATAGTGTAGCATAACTTAAAATTTTATGACAATGAGTGCTGTTGCCAAGCTTGCAAAACTTACGTAGGCAGCAGCACGGTGGATTGGCTTTAAAGATGCGTTATCTTCGATTTGTGTAGCAAGTATATTCGTTGCAATCATGCCCGAAAGGTGTAATACAGCAAGCCATTTATGCAAACGAATAGAAGTAATTTTTTTATCTCGGCTAAACGCTGAAGGTGGCGCAAAAAGGCCGTTCAATGCAGTAAATCCGTAACTAAGGTTTACGGCCATACCCATATTTTCGTGGAGCTCTCTCACTTTGTAATCGCCTTTATATAACTGACCTCCAATAACGCCCTGTGCTAACATTCCACCGAGTGTAACAAAGCCGCCAATCTGGTGAAGTTGCAACATGGTACGGCGGATTTTAAGGTCTTTTTGTTTGTTAGCAACTAAGTCATTACCGCTATACCTGTTTTTTAAAAGACCACTGGTTCCCCACAAAGCACGTTGCGTAAAAAGCATTTTGGCAGGTGGTTGAATTAAACTTGAGTCTACTTTATTGTCGCTGATTAATTGTTGTAACAACGAATCGGATTGTGCGGACAATTGTTGTGCGCAAAATAAACAAGCCACTAAAAAACCTAATAGATACGTTTTATTAAATTTATTGCGGATATACATATTTAAAAGTTATGATTTGAAAACTGCCTCTTGATTCAATTTACGCATAATCATTGAAAGCGTCATCATCCATGCCCATATCGCCCAGATTAATCATGCTTCCCATCATGTCATTGAATTCAATTTTACCATCAATCATTTTTTTGCTGATGATTGAATAAGATGAAAGGCCATGTAAAACAAATTCCATTAGTAATGCAGATTGCTTTTCACCAGCTTGCGGAAAATGTTTTTTTACGATGCCAAACAAACCATCTACTTTATAGAGTTCGATAATTTTATCTTCATCTTTCATGTCTAAAAACAAATCGAGATGATTACCCGCATCAAACCATTTTGCAATAGATGCATACGGGTTTTCTGGTTGCTTTTGTTCTGGCGCATTGGCAGCTGATTTTTTTGGTGCCTTCCGCTTTTTAACATCATCCGGATTTGGAAAATAGGTAACAAATACAGTACGAATTGATTTGTTTAATAAGTTAAGCGCTACTTCGTAAGGGCCTTCCTGCTCACCTTCATAAACGAGTTCAATTTTTCCAGTTATAGCAGGTATAATACCCGACAAGTCACTAATCCAAACCTGTGTGTTAGCTTGGTTGTGAATAATCGCTCTTCGCTCTGCACTACTAACTGCTGCTTCATATGCAGCGATTGTTAAACGCGCGCTCACACCACTTTTTTTATCAACAAACTCGTTGGTTCTTGCTTCAAAAGAAACTTGTTCGATGAGTCTTTTTATTAAGTCACTCACTTCTACTTTATCTTTTTGTGCTGGTAAAATATTGGCTTCTTGCTCCGTAATAGCAAGTGATGTTTCAATTGTTTTTGGATAGTGGGTTAATATCTGACTTTCTATTCTATCTTTTAATGGCGTAACAATACTTCCTCTGTTGGTATAGTCTTCGGGGTTTGCCGTAAACACAAATAAAATATCAAGTGGCATACGAAGCTTAAAACCTCTAATTTGTATATCACCTTCTTGTAAAATATTAAATAGTGAAACCTGAATTCTTGCTTGCAAATCGGGTAGCTCATTGATTACAAATATGCAGCGGTTGCTTCTTGGTATAATACCGTAGTGAATGACTTTTTCGTCGGCAAAACTGAGTTTTAAATTAGCTGCTTTAATTGGGTCAATATCTCCAATTAAATCGGATACACTCACATCGGGTGTGGCCAGTTTTTCGCCATAACGGGCGCTTTTGTGTACCCAATGAATAGGCGTTTCGTCGCCATGCTCAGCAATTAAATCAACGGCAAAGCGGCTTAGAGGCTGCAAAGGATCGTCATTTACCTCAGAACCGGCAATTGTTGGAATATACTCATTGAGTAACTCCACCATTTGACGCGCCATCCTAGTTTTTGCTTGACCACGAAGCCCTAAAAACAAAATATTATGACGGCTTAAAAGGGCACGTTCTACATCTGGTATTACTGTGTCTTCATAACCTAAAATACCTTCAAAAGCATTTTCTTTATTTTGAATGCTGGCAATTAAATTATCACGCACTTCATCCTTTATAGATTTAGACTTATATCCTGATTTTTTTAGATCACCAAGTGTTACAATTTTTTTAATATCGATTTGCTTACTCATAATTAATACAATGTTTTTCTTTTGCCACTTTCAAAATCATTAAAAATAAAACTACCCAAATTGTCAAGTGATGCAAAATAGGCTTTACCATTATTCATTTCTGTAAACTCTTCTACAAACTTTTGTAAATACGGATCCGAAGCAATCATAAATGTTGTAATCGGAATTTTTAATTTCTTACACTGTGCCGCCAAATTAATACAACGGTTCACCACTTTACGGTCTAGCCCAAAACTATTTTTATAATAACGACCACCAATTTTTAAACAAGTTGGTTTGCCATCCGTAATCATAAATATTTGCTTGTTAGACGTTTTACGTTTGCGAAGTATATCCATCGCTAACTCAAGCCCAGCAACGGTATTAGTATGATAAGGACCTACTTGTAAATAAGGCAAATCTTTAATTTCTACCTGCCATGCATCGTTACCAAACACAACAATATCGATGGTGTCTTTTGGATATTTTTTGGTGATGAGTTCGCAAAGCGCCATCGCTACTTTTTTTGCTGGCGTAATTCTATCCTCACCATATAAAATCATAGAGTGCGAAATATCAATCATGAGCACCGTAGACGTTTGCGTTTTAAAATCCGCTTCTCTAATGACCAAATCGTCTTCGTGCATCGAAAAAGAATCGACGCCTCTATTAATTTGTGCGTTTTTTATACTCTCTGTAAAATCAATTTGCTCCATTAAATCACCAAACTGAAAAGAGCGGGTGTCTGAATTGATATCACCAGTGGGTCCAGCTTTGGTGGTGCTATGGTTTCCTTGTTTTCCTTTTTTTAATTTACCAAAAATTTCCTCCAAACTTTTTTGACGAATGGTTTGTTCGGTTTTTGCAGTGATCGCAAACTTGCCATCTTGAGGATTTTCTTTTAAGTAACCGTTTTGCTTGAGGTCTTCAATAAAATCACCAACGCCGTATTCGTCATCGGTAAATTTATGGGTGCGGTCCAGTTGATTGAGCCAGTCTAATGCCTCTGTAGCATCACCACTTGTGTAATTTAATAGCTGGGTAAAGATGTCAAGCATCTGCTCAAATTTAGATTTTGAGTTTTCGCCAGGTACAAAATTGATGAAACGATGTCCAATCATAGGTATCTAAAGTAACAAATAGTGCGCACTAAAGTTCGTTTTTGTGCATACCAAAGGCTTTGTACATTCTAGACCGATCAAACATTTTTTCGTTATTGGAGATGAAAATAGCAGCAACACCATTGCCAATAAAATTAGTAATGGCCCTTGCTTCAGACATAAAACGGTCCACCCCTAACAGTAATGCAAGCCCTTCAATGGGAATAACTTTGGTGGCGGTTAGGGTAGAAGCTAAAATAATGAACCCACTGCCCGTTACACCCGCAGCACCTTTAGAGGTTACCATCAAAATACCAATGATAGTAATAATTTGCTCCATATTCAATTGAATATGAAAAACCTGGGCCAAAAAAATGATGGCCATGGATAAATATATAGAAGTGCCGTCTAAATTAAATGAATAACCAGCTGGGATCACAAGGCCTACCACAGATTTGTGACAACCCATATGCTCCAGTTTTTCCATTAGAGATGGCATAGCAGCTTCTGAGGAAGAAGTGCCTAATACAATGAGTAGCTCGTTTTTAATGAACCCTAAATATTTCCAAATGCTAATTTTATAATAACGCAACACGGCGCCGAGCATTAAAAAAATAAACAATGCCATTGTAATGTATACGCAGGCCATTAGCTTACCTAAGGGTACTAGTGTTGCTACGCCATATTTTCCAATGGTATATGCCATTCCACCAAAAGCCCCAATAGGCGCTAGTTTCATAACCAGGTGAAGTCCCCTAAAAACATATTTTGACATCCAGTATACCTTAGGTAAAATAGCTTCTTTGGATTTTAATTTGCTTATAACAATACCTGCAATAATTGCAAATAGTAAAACCTGAATCGTTAAATTGTCTTTAAAAAACTGAACCCACGAAATAGAAACATTACCAGTACTGTATTTTGAAATATCTCCTTTGGCTACAATACTGGTATTAACAGATGCGCCTGGCTCTAACAAATAGCCAACTCCTATACCAATCAATAAAGCAATAGTGGTTATTATTTCGAAATATAAGAGGGCCTTGCCGCCCACTTTTCCTACTTTTTTTAAATCCCCCATGCCACAAATACCTGTTACAATGGTTAGTAAAATAATAGGATTGATAAAAAGTTTAATAACATCAATAAAATATTTACCTAAGGGTTGCATTGCTACGCCTGTTGCAGGAAAAAAATGTCCTACAAGTATCCCAGATGTGATAGCAAATAATACCCAAAAAGTTAAGTTGGTTGCGATTTTTTTTATCATCTTCACGCGCTTAAGGATTCTACTGAATCACACTGTTTACAATACTTACACAAGACTCAATTTCAGCATCCGTTAATTGCATGATTCTAAAAGTCTCTCCATCTTTATCGAAATAATTATATACAGTGGCATATTTTGGGGGTAATGTGCCTGTAATTTTTTTAATAAAATTTAAGGCAATTAAAAAGGTTCCTACAGCAGACGGATGTGAGCCATCGGAATGAAATAAATTCATGCTAGGAAAGGTTTTCCTAGCCAAATCAAAGCTAGATCCAACGGGTACATTAACGGCATTTTCTGCTGCCGCTAATGCATTATACACTTCATTAATTTTTGATTGGGTTTCCGGTGTTTTTTCTCTGGCCCAAGTATTATAGAGGTAAGGCTTTGCTCCATTTGCACGGATATAATTACAAAATAGCTGACCATACGTCAACAAGCTGTCTTTATGTTCCAACGGCCACATGCTATTGTCTTGAATCACTACAATATCAAATTTATTAGCAGCGATGATTTGTTTTGACTTTAGGCCCCTAGCACTATTCCAGTGTTGCCCAAGTGTTGCTGCCCCAACTGTAGATTTTTTACAAATAATTTTAGTATCCATACTATCTGTAATCAACCCTATCATTTGGGCTAAATTGTTGTAGTAGACATAACTATTGCCAACAAAGAGCACCCTTACCGTATCTTTCTTTTCAAACGCAAATGATTGATTTGAAAAAATAACAAATAAAAGTATAGCGACAAATTTAAACACCTTCCTATTTTTCATAACAACTTTACAGTTAACCAGCATTAAAATCCAGCATTTTGAACCATATTCGGATTATTTTGAACCTGCGTAACCGGAATTGGTAAAATCGTTCTATTGTAAAAATTTGACGTTGTTGCGCTATACTGAATCAACCTTGATGTTGCATTACCACCAGAGCTAATTTTTACAAAATCGATTTGCGTTCTATTTAAATCAAATAAACGCTGACCTTCAAAAGCAAACTCTTTTCTTCTTTCTACGATGATACTATCTAAATATGCATTAGCAGAAATAGTTCCAGCCGGAAGCATACCTGATAATTGTGCATTAAATGGTCTGGTTCCAGTCGCAGTATCTCTAGATTTTCTAATTAGATTGATGTCAGTTAAAGAAGTAGTTAAAAGTGTAGCATTACTATTTGCTACAGCAAGTCTTGCATTTGCCTCACCTCTAATTAAATACATTTCTGCAAACCTCAATACCTTAATATTTTCCATGTATGTTGAAATATTAATGTACTTAGTAGGAAGTGGCACATTGGTTTCTCCACCTAATGAATTTCTATTGCCGAGCGCAACAAATCCTCTTCTAACATCAGTAGCAGAATAAGCTTCATATAAACCTCTAAAAGTAGACAATGTTGTACCCGTGCTTCTACTATTCATAGAATTTCTTGTGCCAAGCATTTCCCCATATCCTTGTTGACTACATAAATAGGCATAAGAATCTACTCCAGGATTATCGTTGGTATTATTTGCTATTTCAAATATAGACTCTGCGCTATTTTGTGTTCTGAAATCTTGTAGCATGTTTCCAAAAGTATAGAGCGCATAACGTCCAGATGCAATTACTTGATTGGCTGCATCTGCTGCACTTGCCCAATCTTGCTTGTAAACAGCAACCCTAGCTTTTAATGCTAATGCAGCAAAACGGTTCATGCGAATTTTAAACAAAGTATTGTTTACGGTACCGTTACTAATTACATTACCTGTTTGAGGTAAAAGTGAAATAGCAGCTGTTATATCTTTATCAATTTGAGCATATACTTCAGCAGCAGTATTTCTTGCAGGATATACGACTTCTGTAATGTTTACAATTGGCTTAATAACAAGTGGCACACCTACATGTGATCCATCGGCAGTAAATTTTAAAGGACGAGCAAAAAATTTCATTAAATCAAAATAAACAAGTGCTCTAACGGCATAGGCTTCACCGACTAGTTGTGCAGCTTCTTCTTGTTCTAATGATGTAGCAATTTTTTTAATATTGGCTTCGTTTGCAATGATAGCATTGGTATTGGTTACTATTTGGTACATCTGGCTCCACATTCTACTAACGTTAGCGTCAGTTGCAGTGTGTGTTACAGTATTCATACCGGTATACCTGTTACCTGATCTTACACTTCGAGTTGCGTTATCAGAAAGTACTTCCGGAATAACCATGGCATCTCTTCCATAATAGCTATACGATTGCATCATCGAGTAAAGTCCATTAACAGCTGCTCTTGAAGTTGCCATACTTTTAAATACGTCTTCGGTGAGCACACTTTGCTGTGGTTTAACGTCTAAGAAATCTTTACTACATGATGCCATGAATAGTAAAGAACTAATGATTGATATTGAATATATTTTTTTCATAAAATAAACTTTATGCAATTAAAAATTGATGTCTAATCCAAATAAGAACGTGTTAAATACAGGAGGTCTTTGAGACATGGTCCCGTCGATACTCACTTCGGGATCTGTATTGAAACGCTTATCTTTTACATACGTAAATAGATTTTGTCCACGTAAGTAAATTCTTGTGCTACTAAACTTAAATTTATTTAATAGTGCAGTTGGTAAGTTATAAGATAGGGTTACATCTCTTAATCTAATGTAACTACCATCATATAAAAATCTACTACTTTCAAAACTTCCTGATGAAGATTGTGTGCCTAAAAACACTGGTTTTGGAACATCTGTAATTTGTCCTGGTGTAGTCCAGCGTCTAGCATATTCATATCTACTTAAACCATTGCTTTGGTCAGAGAAACCAAGGTTAGCATCTGTCTTTTGTAAATAACCATAATCGTCATAAATGGTATTGCCCCAAAATGTATACAATTGAAAACTAAACTTAAAGTTTTTGTAAGAAAAAGTGTTAGTTAAACCACCATAGAATTTAGGAAGTGCACTACCGTATTGTAAACGTGGCAGCGCCGTTGTAAAAGCATTTGTAGTTGAGTCTTTTGCGCCACTTCTGTACCATAGTGCCTCACCGTTTGCAGGATTCACACCCGCATAACCGCGTTGGAAATGCGTATAAAAATCGTTTCCAACATTTCTTAAATAGTTTGCATTTCCAGCATAAGCAGGATCAATTTCTGTGATCGTATTTTGGTTAGTAGTGATATTAAAATCAGTTACCCACTTAAAACCACCTTGTGATTTTGGAACAATATTTACAGATGATAAAGTTACTTCTACGCCGGTGTTTTTCATGGCACCGCTGTTTACCGTAATACTTGTAACACCGTTCACACTTGGAATAGACTGACTAATTAATAAGTCACTTGTGGTTCTAGTATACCACTCAAATGATCCTGACAATCTTCCTTTTAATAAAGCAAAATCAAGACCAATATTTAAAGGAATATTTTTTTCCCAAGTAAGGTTATCATTTGCCAGTTGATTTTGAGCGAGGCCTGATTGTAAATTATAATCACTTCCTGCGCCATATAAACCAAAAGATTCAAAATTATCAATACCCTGATTACCTGTGTAACCATAGCTACCTCTTAATTTTAATTCTCTTAACCATTCTACATTAAAGAACTTTTCGTTAGAAATATTCCATCCGGCACCAATCGACCAAAATGTTGCTTTTCTAAAATTTTTGGCAAATCTTGAAGAAGCATCTTCTCTAATTGATCCAGATAGGAAGTATAAATCTTTATAAGAATAATTGGTGTTTAAAAATTTACTGATTAATCTATTTGCGGTTCCGGTTCCTGTTGTTAATGTTGGGCTTGAACCTCCAGCAGCAGTTACCGTTCCTGGCGCAATACCATTTACAGCAATTTCTATGTCAACATCCGATCTACTCTGCGCCTCGTAACCAGCAAATGTTTCTAATTTATGGTTGTCAGAAATATCTAATTTATAACGCAAAATATTGGTGGATACCCAGTTAGTAATGTCCTGCGTATAATTTTGGATCGTACCGCCTACTGCAACAATTGCATTTCCTACTCTTGGGTCGTACTGCGTACTACTAAATGCGTGGTTGAAATCCATTGCATAAGAGCCTTCAAAAGTTAATCCCTTAGCTATTTTGTAAGTCGCTGCTGCATTTGCAGCTATATTGTATGTTTTTGCTTTTCGCTTGGTGGTTTCTATAACTGCAACCGGATTGTATCCATTGTTATAACCAAGCTCATAGGTTTTTCCATCGCTTTTATAG
Source organism: Sediminibacterium sp. (assembly GCA_044341045.1). Lineage (GTDB taxonomy): Bacteria > Bacteroidota > Bacteroidia > Chitinophagales > Chitinophagaceae > Sediminibacterium. The sequence continues at coordinate 84,689 of JBIISK010000002.1, forward strand.
ATAGGTAACCATGGCGCTAAACGGTACATAGCTCTAACTGGATTTGCAAAAAACGAGCCACCCAAAAAGTTACTTGTTTGTTGGAAGCTTCCACTAAAACCTCCTTTAAAAGAAAGCTTTTTTGTTAACTCCGAAGAAATATTGATACGGTACGTTGCTTTGTCATAGTTAAGTCCTTTTGTAGGCGCTTCTGAATTATAATAACTACCTGAAACAAAATACGTAGACTTATCATTTCCACCACTCGCATTCAAATTATATTGCGAATATTGTCCTTGTCTTAACACTGCATCAAACCAATCGGTGTTGGTTGTTTTGCTGATACCATTTGCAGTTAATAAAGAATCATAAGAACCCGCTCTATTACCAGCATTCACCCAACCTTCTCTATAATATTGTAAGTATTGATCTGTGTTGAGCGTTTTTTGTTCATCTCTAATGGTATTGTTATTCATACCGTTTTGATAAGTAAAATGAAATTTAGATTTTCCTGACTTACCTTTTTTTGTTGTAATTAATACCACACCGTTTGCTGCTCTTGAACCATATAAAGATGTAGCAGCAGCGTCTTTTAAAATTGACATGGTTTCCACGTCGTTTGGATTAAGACCAGCGATGGTATTACTATTCATTCCAGAGATATCACCACTTACCACCGGGATACCATCAATTACATATAAAGGTGCAGAACCAGCATTGATAGAACCAATGCCACGAACCCTGATATTTGGAACGCCACCTGGTTGACCACTAGCATTGGTAGATTGAACTCCTGCTACATTACCTTGTATACTTTCTTGTACCGAAGGATTGGGTGCACTTTCAATAACCGAATTTTTTACAGTTGTAGCAGCACCCGTAAATGAACTTCTCTTTTGATTGGTGTAAGCAAGAACCAACACGTCTGAAAGATTGTTTTCAGACTCTTGCATTCTTACAGTGGTCATTTTGGGATCAAAAACTGAAACGTTTTGTGAAAGTAAATCAACCCTCGAAAATTGAAGGGTAACTCCTTTTTTTACTTTAATAGTAAATACACCATCGTCACCAGAAATGGTGCCCGTTTTTGACTTAAGTACCTTTACGGAAACATTGGACAGCGGCTGGTTGTCTTTACTTGAGACTACTTTACCCGTAATCGTAATTAGGTCTTCTACAGCATTAGGGTTGGAACTTTGTGCAAAGGTTTGATTGATCAGCAATTGAAGTGCCACTCCAATAATTGCAACAATCACATGGATGTTTTTTTTCATATAGCGTAGTTATATCGTTAAAAATAGCTTGGCAAAGCTATTCTGGGAAACAAATTACTGAAGATAAGCGGACCAGCGTTCTTTTTGTTCTTTCTAAAGCATTATTAAATAAATTTAGTAATTTCCGAAATACTTTTATTGTTTCGGAAATTATAATTCATTGATTTTCAACAAATTAAAAAATTATGCTAAAAAGGGGCAAGGAAGAAATAATTTATCTATTAAATAAGTGTATTGAAAAATTTCAGCAAGAAACTGGGAAATCTGTCATTCAAAACACCAATCGTAAAAATTACGAGGCACTAGCTATACAGTTGAGTGAAATTAGTAACCTACTTCCTGCCACCCATGAAACATATGGTCACGCTGCTTATGAACCAGATCCACAATTTAATAAAGCCAACTATCCTTTTAGAAAATACGATATAACAGGCGGCCAAATAAAAGACGCCTTGATGGGGCTGGTAGCCAATCCGCGTCCCTTTTTAATTGACACCTGCTACATTTATTTATATGGGGTGGGTAGACAGGCTTTTGAACTTAATCCGGTTGATATTTCGTTGGTGGCTTCAGAAGCATCTGACACAGAAACGAAAGATAGCTACTCTATTATCTCAGAAAACCAACAACTCAAATTAAAGCTTGCGTCCCTTGTAAAAGAGACAGACAAAAAAATCTTTAATCGGCTGCGGTTTTATAGGATGGTTTTTATACCTCTATTTGTGTGCCTACTTATTAGTGGAATTTATTTTTGGAAGAAACAAAATGAAAACTTTACTGCACTCGATACCATAACCAAAGATTTTAATATTATGCCCTACCGGGTTACCCCAACCGAAAAAGAGAATATAGAAGGCATTTGGTTATGCTATACTGGATCGCCGCAAGCAAGACCTTCGGATCCCAACAGATATCATAAAGTGGTTGCAAATTTGGTAGAAATAAAATATAAGGATGGATACTTTACATATTACAGATATGGGGCAGGATTTAACCATACTGGTTATGTTCAGTTTGAATCACCCAATGTTTTATCGATTCATTCAAGAATAATGAATGGGAGTAACAAAACCGAATACCCAAGACATAGTTTAATGAGTCTTACAAAAAATAACAAATTCCAAACTTCAATTTCAGCTTCCTGGAATTTTGACGCAGGAAATAATAAAAGAATCATCGGTATTAGAGAGGTCTATGAAAAAATTGGAACGGGTGGGCGCATCGAAGAAATTATCAATACACCTGCCAATGCAAGTTGTCAATGTAAAATTATAAAATGGTATGAAACAAATAAACCTGTTCAAACTTTATATTTGAAAAATTCGATTTTAGATTCTGCAAAAAATGCGCAGCTCTATCAGCTAATTGACGATAATAGCATTTTACTGAAAGACCCTGAAACAGGGGTTGTGATTCATTAAATATACTGAGACAAAAACTATCTAGTTAATCTATAAATTGTTAGCGCGGCTCTTTTAATAATCAGCGGAAACTCTTTCAGGTTAATCGTTTCGCCAGGTGCGTGTGCTCCTTTTCCTGACGATCCCATACCATCAACGGCGTCAACATATTTGGCTACATAAGAAATATCACCAGCACCTCTTGAACCCGGATCGCCTTCTATAGCTGAACCAAGTCCCATACTATTTGTTACACCACTAATTACTTCTAATACTTTTTTGTTACCGAGTGTTGGTTCCATACTTGGTATTCCATCACTAAATGTGATTGTTGCTTTTGTACCATTTAAGTTTTTTTGAACAATAGCACTCATTGTTTTTCTGGCTTCAATTTTTTGAGCCTCCGTTAAAAAACGCAAGTCACCGGTAACAAATGCAGTGGGTGAAACAATATTTGTTTTTCCAATTGCTGTTCCGGTTGCTTTTGATCTATTAAAATTTACTTCTGATCCTCCAACAAACATACCCGGATTAAAGGTTAAATATTTTTCTTGACTGAGTGTTTCTCTAAAAGAATTTACAATTCTAGCAGCTTCATAAATTGCACCATATCCACCACCAGAAGTAAACACGCTTGCACTATGCCCTGTTTTTGCTGATACATTTAATGTCCATGAACTTGAACCTCTTCTTGCTGTCGCAATGGTATTGAGTCCATGTGCACTTTCAAAACCAAGTGCGATATCTGTCGTTTTAGCTGTTTCAATAAAGTGTCCCCTACTTATTTGAAATGGCTTTGCAGAAGACTCTTCATCGCCCGTTAAATAAGCAATAATATCTGCATTGTTTAATAAGCCTTGTTGTTGTAATGCTTGTAAAGCAATAATCATTACTACATCTCCACCCTTCATGTCATACACCCCCTGTCCAGTTGCTACAGAATCATTTAGCATGGTAAATGGATTGGACGGCATATCGGGTTCGAACACAGTATCTAAATGGCCAATTAAAAAAAGCTTTTTTGCAGTGGGTGATTTTGGTTTGTTATCAAAACCAATAGTTGCCACTAAATGACCTGCTCTTTTAACAGAATCTGGCATAGCAATCCACTCCGTTTTAAATTTTGCTTTCTCAAATTCTTTTGCAAACAGGGCGCCAACTTTTTTTACACCCTCAATATTTAATGTGCCGCTATTGATGTTTACAGACTCTTTTAACAGCGCAATGGCCCTTGGCATATTTTGATCTATATAAGCAATAATTGCTTTTTCTTCATCATTCAAGTTTGTAGTCTTCTCTTGCTGCGCAAAAATGGGAGCCTGCAACACCAACATGCATAAAATAAAAAATACCTTTTTCATGAATCGTTTGTTTAAATATGACCTAAATATAGCATTAAATTAAATGGGTTAATAACCTATTGACGCATGTCGTTTTACTTGTTTTGAACCTATTCATGTATGTATTGTTATATTACTAAACAGCAACATGAAAGCTTTGTACATTTTTCTAGGGCTAGGGGCCATTTATATAATTTTTCAATCTTTTATTGCTAATAGTGCAGTTAAAACGGAAAAGCAAAAATATAGAACCGTATTAAAGGATGATGAGCTTGAAATAAGATATTATCCAGCCGCAACCATGGCTACTGTCTATTCGAGTGCCACAAACTACAAGTCAGTTGCAAGCAGTGGTTTTGGAAAACTAGCGCGTTTTATATTTGGCGGAAACAAAGAAAACGAGAGCATTGCCATGACGGCTCCAGTAAGAATGAATATGTCAGAAAAGGGCGCAGAAATGAGCTTTGTAATGCCCACAAAATACAATGAAAGTAATTTACCTAAACCCAATGACGAGAGCATTCGCATTCATGAGTCAGCTCCGCAATACGTTGCAGTGATTTCATTTGGCGGCTATGCAAACGACGAAAAAATAACAATGTACAAAAACAAAATATTACAAATACTCTCGCAGCGTAATATAAAAGTAACAGGTGATTACACATTTTTAGGTTATAACGCACCTTATCAAATGATTGCAAGAACCAATGAAATTGCTATTCCTATAGAATGGAAAGAATAGTTTTTCGTTATCTAAAGATATTTAAATGAATATTTTATAATTAAATATTCATATTTTTATCTCACTTGATAATGCATCAATTATTTAAATCAATTCTAACATGAAAGACCCTCGTTATCCTATTGGAAATTTTGAATTCAAGCCTTTTAACCAAGACACAAAAAATGGTTGGTTACAAGAAATGAAGGTTTTTCCTACAAACTTAGACGCAGCAGTCAATGATTTAAATAAAGAACAACTAGATACACCCTATAGAGATGGCGGATGGACAGTACGTCAACTAATACACCATTTAGCGGATAGCCATATGAATGCTTTTATTGTGTTCAAATTGGCAATAACCGAAGATTTGCCAACCATTAAAGACTATAGTGAAAACGATTGGTCATTTACATCAGATGTATTAGATACGCCCATCCCAGTTTCAATCACCTTATTAAATGCCTTGCACCAGAGATGGACAGACCTACTGCATAGTTTTACAGATGAACAGTGGCAAAGAAAGTTTTTCCACCCAACCCATAACGTAGAAATAAGTTTATGGGATTTCTTTGCAGTTTACACATGGCATGGCAAACATCATGTTGCCCATGTTACTACACTTAGAGAATTGAAAGGCTGGTAAAGAAACCAATAATTTTACTGTTGCATTTTTCAACCAATTATCGATATTATTGTTTAACAATAGTATATGGCTAGAAAATTTTTCTTTTTCAACCTGATTATTGGGCTTTTTTCATTGATTTCTTCAGTAAATGCCCAATCAACGGTTGTAGTAAGTGGTAGTGTAAAAGACAAACAAACCGGCGAATCCTTAATTAAAGCCGTGGTGCGTATTGAGGAGCTACCAAATGCAGGTATCATTTCAAATGAATATGGATTTTATTCCCTGTCTTTACCAAAGGGAAACTACACGGTTGTGGTATCACAAGTGGGGTATGAGACGCTTATTCAAAAAATAAAACTAGACAGCAGTCAAACCATCAACTTTTCTTTACAAACAAAAAATGTATTAAAAGAAGTGGTGGTAGAATCGTCACGCAAAAACGACAATTTAACCAAGGCACAAATGGGTACCGAAACCATTAATATGGCGGCTATCAGTAAAGTGCCCGTTATTTTTGGAGAAAAGGATCTTTTAAAAACAATTCAATTGTTACCGGGTGTAAAATCGGCGGGTGAAGGAAATAGCGGATTTTTTGTGCGTGGTGGCGGTGCCGATCAAAATCTGATTTTACTTGACGAAGCGCCCGTTTATAATGCCACGCATTTACTTGGATTTTTTAGCACATTTAATAGTGATGCTATTAAAGACGCTACTATTATAAAAGGGAATAGCCCAAGTCAATACGGCGGCAGGCTTTCATCGGTACTCGATGTTAAAATGAAAGAAGGAAATAACCAAGACTATATGGTTAATGGCGGTATTGGACTTATTAGTAGTAAAGTGAGTATTGAAGGTCCCCTTCAAAAAAATAAATCTTCTTTTATACTTTCAGGAAGACGCACCTATGCCGATGTGTTTTTAAAGGCGACCGAAAAATTTAAAGACAACATTTTGTATTTCTATGATTTAAATGCAAAAGCAAATTATCAAATCAACGCAAAAAATAAAATTTATGTATCGGGATATTTTGGAAGAGATGAACTCGGGCTTGGTCAAGACTTTGGTATCGACTGGGGTAATAAAACCGGCACCATCAGATGGAATAAAATTATTAGCAATAAACTATTTTTAAATACTTCTTTCATATACAGCGACTACAATTATAATGTGAAATTAAAAAATGGCGAAACCAATTTTAATATCAATTCAGAGATTAAAGACGTTAACCTTAAACAAGATTATACTTTATATACCAACACCCAAAACACACTCCGCTTTGGCTTTAATACCATACTACATAACATTAGGCCTAGTACATTTTCGGGCACCGTTATTAATAGTGTAGCAAAAACAGGAAGAAATGGCCTCGAAAACGCATTTTACCTCACCAACAATTATAAAGCCACTAATCAACTAACCATTGATTATGGAATGCGATTATCAATGTATACTTTAATGGGCGGTGATGTGTATAATATTTATCAAAATGGAGTAGTGAGTTCGTCTATAAAGCTTGCGCCTTCTAGTTTTGGTAAAACATATGCAAATCTAGAGCCCCGAATTACCACCAACTTCCGTATCGATGATGAAAAAAGTATAAAAGCGGGCTATGCCAGAAATGTGCAACACTTACACTTATTAAGTAACTCGGTGGCATCTAGTCCTTCCGATCAGTGGATTGGCAACTCTTATAATATCAAACCAGAAATTGCAGACCAAATAAGTGTTGGATATGTTACAAAAGTTTTTAAAAGCAATTTTGAATTTACTACAGAGGCCTACTACAAACACTTACAAAATCAAATAGACTATAAAGATGGTGCCGAAATAAATACGGTTTCGGATGTTGAAAGTGTTTTATTGTATGGTATTGGAAGAGCATATGGTCTTGAATTATTGTTAAAGAAAAAAGAAGGTCGCTTGACAGGATGGATTGGGTACACACTTTCTAAAACTGAAAGAAAAATTGAAGGTATCAATGGTAACAATTGGTACAATGCTAGACAAGACAGAACACATGATATATCGGTTGTGGGTATTTATGATGTAAACGATCGCTGGTCTATATCTGGTGTGTTTGTATACAATACTGGTGACGCGGTAACCTATCCTACCGGAAAATATAATCTACAAGGTCAAACCCTTTATCAATACGCTGCAAGAAACGCAAATCGTATGCCGGCATACCACCGACTCGATTTTAGTGCTACTTATGAAAAAAACAAAACCAAAAGAATGCACGGCTCTTGGAACTTTAGTTTGTACAATGTGTATGGTAGAGAAAATGCTTTTCGCATTAGTTTTAAAGACGATCCAAATGATCCTACTAGAACACAAATTATTAGGACCGCTCTTTTTAAATGGGTACCAAGTGTAACCTATCAATTTAAATTTTAGGCATGAAAAAAATATTATTTATTGTAGCGTTTTTTACTACAATACTTATTGGTTGTGACAAAGAAATTAGCTTGGTACTAGATGATAACAAACCCGTGCTCGTTATTGATGGTAGTATTACAGATCAAGCCGGACCTTATTTTGTGCAACTTTCTATGTCTACTCCCATTAGTAATCCTACACGTATAAATGGTGTAAATAATGCGCGTGTAATCATTACCGATCAGGCGGGTGTTAAAGACAGTTTACAACTTGTAAGCAACGGCCTGTATAAAACACTAAAAATAAAAGGAATTGAAGGTGGAGCTTACAGCCTAGAAGTAGTGGTAGATCAAAAAAAATATACCGCTTCTGCTACCATGCCTCAAAAAGTTAATTTTGATAGCCTGCGCGTTAATACGTTTCCATTTAATGGCGAAATTAGATACAGTGTTATACCAGTTTACGCAGATCCAATTACCCTTGGCAATAGTTACCGCTTTATTCAAAAAATCAACGATACAATTGACCCAACTTTTCATGTGTTCAATGACAACCTAAACAATGGAAAAGTTAATCAACGACCATTAAGAGGTGGTGACGATAATTTAAAAATTAAGCCCCGGGACAATGTTTTTGTAGAAATGCAATGCATTTCAAATACTACCTATACCTATTATTATAGTTTGAATCTGCAAAGTGGCGCAGGACCTGGTGGTGGCACAGCGCCGTCTAATCCGCCGTCAAATATAGAAGGTGGTGCACTCGGTATTTTTTCGGCACATTCGGTGCAGCGAAAAACAATTACGATTCGGTAAATTAAAGAGAGGTTTAGGGTTATAACGGGCAATTAAAACTGAGGCTTTGTGGTTTGGGCCGTGGCACTATTTTATTAAATTAGAACAAAAATTTGTTGAACGAGATTTACTTTATATAATTTTATACATATTTAAAATTAAGCTATGAATAAGGAGTCAATCAAAAAAGAATTATCTGATAAGCACAATTCGTTTATAGAATACATTAATAGCTTATCTGATAATGATTTTATGTATAAAAGTAATTCTGCAAAATGGTCAGCAGGACAACAACTACAACACATCTATTTCTCTGTGCGTCCTGTCAATATAGCATTGCTATTCCCTAAATTTATCCTGAATTTTTTGTTTGGAAAACCACATCAAAATAGAACATATGATGAGTTGGTGCTAGCCTATCAGAAATCCCTTTTAAATGGGGGAAAAGCTGGTCCTCAATTTATCCCTAAAAACGTATCTATTGGTAAAAAGAACGAATTGATAGATGATTTAAATCAACTTATAAAATCGTTAAATGAAAAAATTGAGAGGCTCAGTGAGCAAGATTTAGACAAATACATATTACCTCATCCTCTTATTGGTAAAATTTCAATTAGAGAGATGTTATACTTTACAATTTATCACGTTCAGCATCATCATAAATCAGTTGTTGAAAACATAAAGTAATATACAATAGAAATAACTGGTTGAACCTATTTCATTCTCACTCTACTGTCCTATCTTAAAATTTGGATACGTCAAATGCTTACATGCCTAGAAATCACGTTAAACTACACACTTTTCTGTGCGCCATAAATAAAAAGCCCCAGTATTTAAAACTGAGGCTTTGTGGTGTGGGCCGGGATCGAACCGGCGACACAAGGATTTTCAGTCCTTTGCTCTACCGACTGAGCTACCGCACCATTCCCATTCGGGGCAGCAAAAATAGGGGGATTTCACATATAATCCACAGTTCAATCCATATTTTTTAAAATTCGCAATTCTTCGGTGTTCTTGCAAAAGCAATCACGTCTCTGATGTTACCCATGCCCGTTACAAATTGTACCATTCTTTCAAATCCTAAACCAAAGCCCGCGTGTGGCACGGTACCAAAACGGCGCGTATCTAAATACCAACTCATCTCATGCGTAGGAATATGCATTTCTTCCATGCGCGCTACTAATTTATCGAGGCGCTCTTCTCTTTGTGAACCACCCACAATTTCTCCAATGCCTGGCGCTAAAATATCCATAGCTGCCACGGTTTGTTTGCCTGGCTCACAACCATCATTTAAGCGCATGTAAAACGCTTTAATAGCAGCTGGATATCCAGTAACAATAACCGGCTTTTTAAAATGCTTTTCAACCAAATAACGTTCGTGCTCACTTTGCATATCAATGCCCCAACTTACATCGTATTTAAATTTCTTTTTCTTGTACGCCGGTGAGTCTAATAAAATTGCAATCGCTTCGGTGTAAGTGATGCGCTCAAATTTACTATCCGTAACAAATTTTAATTTTTCAATTAAACCAAACTCTTGTCTTTCATTTGTTGGTTTTTGTTTTTCTTCTTCTGCTAAACGTTGATCTAAAAACGCCAAATCATCGGCGCAATTTTCCATTGCGTTTTTTATCAGGTACTGAATAAATTCTTCGGCTAAATTTTGGTTGTCTTCAATATCACAAAAAGCCATTTCGGGTTCAATCATCCAAAATTCAGCAAGGTGTCTTGTGGTGTTTGAATTTTCAGCTCTAAAGGTTGGGCCAAAAGTATAAATCTCTGAAAAGGCCATGGCACCTAACTCTCCTTCTAATTGACCACTCACCGTTAGGTTGGTGCTTTTACCAAAAAAGTCTTGCGTAAAATCGATATCACCATTTTCAGTTTTTGGTGCAGAACCATCTACAGGTAGTGTAGTTACTCTAAACATTTCACCAGCACCCTCTGCATCGCTCGATGTGATAATAGGCGTGTGTAAACACACAAATCCTTTTTCATTAAAAAATTTATGTACTGCAAATGCGAGTGCGTGTCTAATTCTGAAAACAGCACTAAACGTATTCGTTCTAAAACGTAAGTGCGCAATCTCTCTTAAAAATTCTAGACTGTGTTTTTTAGGTTGCAATGGATATTGTTCCGCGTCACTATCACCCAATATTTCTACGCTGGTGGCTTTTATTTCTACAGACTGTCCTTTACCTAAAGATTCAATGAGTGTGCCTTCTACTTTTAAAGAAGCGCCCGTTGTGATGCGCCTTAAAGTAGCGTCGTCTAGTAAACCTAGTTCGGCAACCACCTGAATATTATGATTGGTACTACCGTCATTAAGGGCAATAAACTGATTGTTACGAAAACTGCGTACCCAACCCATGGCGGTTACGGTTTGTCCTGTATGGCTTCCTGTTAAAAGGGCCTTAATTTTTGTTCTTTTGTTAAACATAGTGGCTGTAAAGATAAATTGTTTGTAGAACAAGCTAACATTCTATCCCAAAGTTTGTTAAATTGAGAACACGAAATAATCACACCATGGAAAGAAAAGACTTTATCGAACAAGTGGGCATGAGTGGCGCAGCGCTACTTGTAATGGGATGTTTTGGGTCTTGTACAAAATCTGATGGAGGCGGAGAAACTACGCCCAATCCAACCAACCCCACTAAGCCGGTGGATTTTACCATCAACATTTCAAATTCGCCATTTAATGTCCTCCAAAATAATGGTGGCTTTTATGTAGATACAGCAAATAATGTGATCATTGCAAAGACGACTTCGGGCATGCTCATTGCAGTAAGTTCTTTGTGTACACACCAATCTGTTACTTTAGAGTTCCAAGGCAACAACAATCGTTTTTATTGCCCGGGTCATGGATCCAATTTTAACACCGCTGGAACCGTATTAAATGGGCCAGCTGCAAAGCCGCTTAAGGCCTTTAAAACGTCTTTATCGGGTTCATTATTAAGGATTTACGAATAAATCCGTACTACTAAATCGAGATTTTTACGGCAATTATTTATTGGTATTTGTGAATTTTGTACTAATATTGCAATGGAAACAAAGCCAGATGAGCCTTCAGTTGCTCTAGTTCAGGTTATCTTCTTTCCATTTAAATCACCCATTCTTTAGTTATTCCTAAACTCAACTTACAGAGTATTTCTATCTCATTTTCAAATTATTTATGTACGACATTTTACAATTAAACGATCTTTTGTTACCAGTGTTACAAGACATCGCACAAGGTTTAAAAATCACAGGTTTTAAAAAATTAGACAAGCAAGCGCTCATCTATAAAATATTAGATAGCCAAGCGGTAAGCGAAGCGTCTGCAAAAGACGACGGCAAAAAAAAGCCAGCTTTAAAAGGTCGTAAGCCAGTTACTGTAAAAACAAGTAATGGTACCGAGGAGGCAGAAGTAATGAGTGAAGAAGCGCCTGCAGCGCCTATGCAAAAAGCGAGACCTATTAAAAAAGCAAATCCAAGACCTGAGCGTCCAGAAAAAACAGAAGCGCCTGCAGCAGTACAAACGGCAGCTCCAGAAAATGCTGACGCAGCGCAAGCGCCTGAAAACAGTGAGGCAGCGCAGGCTCCAGAAAATACAACGCCTAGTCAGCACCCACCAAGACCACAGAAAAAAGAACCGGTATTTAATATTGAGTTTGAAGGAATGATTGAAGGCGAAGGCGTATTAGAAATGATGCCTGATGGTTATGGTTTTCTACGTTCTTCTGATTATAATTATTTATCATCACCAGATGACGTGTATGTTTCTCCTTCACAAATAAAATTATTTGGTTTAAAAACAGGAGACACCGTGCAAGGTGCAGTTCGCCCTCCTAAAGAAGGTGAAAAATATTTTGCGCTCATTAAAGTTGATTTTATCAATGGCAAAAGACCGGACGAAGTGCGTGACCGTGTACCATTTGATTATTTAACGCCGTTATTTCCAAACGAAAAATTAAACTTATTTACCTCTCCAACAAATTATAGTACACGTATTATTGACCTGTTTACCCCAATAGGTAAAGGGCAGCGCGGACTTATTGTTGCGCAACCAAAAGTGGGTAAAACCATGCTACTTAAAGAAGTGGCAAACGCAATCGCAGCAAACCATCCAGAGATTTATTTGATGGTGGTTTTAATTGATGAAAGACCAGAGGAAGTGACCGATATGGAGCGCAGCGTAAGAGCTGAAGTGATTGCTTCTACTTTTGATGAGCCCGCCGAAAAACACGTTAAGGTTTCGAGTATTGCACTACAAAAAGCAAAGCGCTTAGTAGAGTGCGGTCATGACGTTGTTATTTTATTAGATTCAATTACACGTTTAGCACGTGCACATAATACAGTAGCTCCAAGTAGTGGTAAAGTACTAAGTGGTGGTGTTGAAGCAAACGCTCTTTTAAAACCAAAACAATTTTTTGGTGCCGCGCGTAAAATTGAGCACGGTGGTTCCTTAACTATTTTAGCAACTGCGTTAATTGAAACCGGTTCTAAAATGGACGAAGTAATCTTTGAAGAATTTAAAGGTACGGGTAATATGGAATTACAGCTTGATCGCAAACTAGCCAACAAGCGTATCTTCCCTGCTATCGATTTAGTGGGATCTTCTACACGTAGAGATGATTTATTACTTGATAAAGAAGTACTAGGCCGCATGAATATTTTACGTTTATTCATCAACGATATGAATACCGATGAAGCAATGAACGAATTATTAAAACGCATGCGTGGTACCAAAGACAACGAAGAGTTTTTAGCGAGCATGAACAGATAATTTTTTGTTATGGCAGAACCCATTATCAATAAAGTAGAAGAGAGCGGTTTAATTTCTTTAGACCTAGAAAAATATTATCCTTCAAATCCAATTGTGGTTTTTGATGTGAAGGACCATTTATTTATGGGCCTGATTTTAAAAGAAAAAGATTTTAGAGCAGCGCTCACTGCCACGGATTGGACAGCGTATCAAAACGCGGATGTTGCCATCACCTGCTCTGCGGATGCCATTATTCCGATGTGGGCGTATATGCTTATTGCATCTGCGCTTGCACCTTATGCCAACACGGTGTTTTTTGGTACAGAAGCAGCATTGCAAGAGAAGATACTACTACAAAATATCGAAGCCATTAGCGCAGAAGACTACACCGATAAAAGAGTGGTGGTAAAAGGCTGTGGTGATATTCAAATTCCGGCGGCTGCGTATGTAAGCATTACCAACAAATTAAGACCCGTTACAAAGTCTATTATGTTTGGCGAACCTTGTAGTACGGTTCCTATTTACAAGAAAAAATAAGTTATTTACTGCGCGTAGTAGCGTCTACAAAACGGTCATCGTAATCTGCGCGAATCGTATTAAAGAGGCGGTCCCACACAAGCGTGTAGAGCCCGTAATTACCAGTAAAATATTGATGGTGCTGATTGTGATTGGTAGACGTGTTAATCCATTTGCCAATTTTTGTTTTGTGAAAACCTGCTGGGTATAATTCGTAGCCTAAATGCCCATACACATTGTAAACTATAGAGAATAAAAAGAAAATCGCTAGCTGGGTAATATGAATAGGCATGATAAAATAAAACAACACCACAATGCCATGTTCTAATACCGATTCGATTGGATGAAACGCATACGCAGCCCAGGGAGAGGGGTTGGTAGAACGGTGGTGCACGAGGTGCACATATTTGAAAAGTGTTTTGTGGTGCATGAGACGGTGTACCCAATAAAAATAAAAATCATGCAGTACAAACATGATTGGAAATGCTAAAAAATAATAACCCCATCCATATTCACTAATATCTTTATAGCGCGTTGTATGCTCTGCTACTGGTGACGAATTTAATAGCATGATTAGAAAACTAAAGATGAGCATAGTGCTTAATGAAAAGCCTGCTTCACGCAAATAGTCTGGAACTTTTGGAAAGCGCTTTTGAATTTTTTTATAGAAAAATTGTTGCTTAAAAACAACATAGAAAAAAATAAAAGCAATTGCAGCTGCTAAAAAATACCGTGAGCCAATTTTTAAAAAAGCTTCTGGCATAATATCCCAGCGAAATGATAAAAGTTGTGCCACCATAACTACCTTATATTAATGTGCTTCTAACCAGTTGTTGCCTTTTCCTACTTCTGCTTCTACTGGAACACCGTTTGGCAAAGGTAAAGCGGTAGTCATACATTCAATAATCAATTTTTCGAGTGCATCCGCTTCTTCTGGGACCGCGTCAAACACAAGTTCATCGTGTACCTGTAAAATCATTTTAGACCCCCAGTTACCAGCGCCCATTTGTGCGTGTACTTTAATCATGGCTAACTTAATCATATCTGCGGCCGTTCCTTGTATGGGCGAGTTAATGGCATTTCTTTCCGCAAAACCACGAACCGTAAAATTACTACTATTGATGTCTTTTAACCAACGCTTACGGCCCATTAGGGTTTCTACGTAGCCCTTTTCTTTGGCAAGTGCTACCTGTAAATCCATGTACTCCTGAATATTTGGAAACTCCTTTTTATAGTTGTCAATGATTTCTTTGGCCTCGGTTCTGGAGATGCCCAAATTATCGGCAAGCCCAAAAGCGCCTTGTCCGTAAATGATTCCAAAGTTGACACTCTTGGCTTTGTAACGCATTTCTTTGGTTACATCGGCTACTTCTACGCCATATACTTTGGCAGCAGTAGCGGTATGAATATCAATACCGGCTTTAAAAGCCGCGCACATGTTAGGATCGGCGCTAATAGCCGCCACAATACGGAGTTCTATTTGAGAATAGTCGGCACTCATGAGGAGACGACCCGGTTCACGCGGGATAAATGCTTTTCTGATTTCTCTACCGCGCGCAGTTCTGATAGGAATATTTTGCAAATTTGGATTCGTGCTACTTAATCGACCCGTTACCGCCACCGCCTGCGCATAACTGGTATGCACGCGTCCGGTTTTTGGATTGATCATGAGCGGAAGCGCATCTACATATGTCGATTTTAATTTAGTAAGCTCTCTAAATCCTAAAATGTCATCTACAATTTTATGCTGGTTGGATAATTTTACAAGCACGTCTTCTCCGGTAGCGTACTGACCCGTTTTTGTTTTTTTTGCTTTAGGATCTAGTTTTAATTTGTCAAATAAAACTTCACCCAATTGTTTGGGTGATGCTAAATTAAAACGAACACCCGCCTGCGCATATACGTTTTCTTCAAACTGCTTGGCGTCTACTTCTAATAGTTTACTGTATTCGTTTAAAAAGTTATTATCAATTTTAACGCCTTCAAATTCCATATCGGCAAGTACGCGCACGAGTGGATTTTCTACATTTTCGAAAACGCGCTCAACTTCTTTTTCTTTTAATAGAGGAACAAAAACTTTTTTTAATTGTAACGTTATATCAGCGTCTTCACCAGCATACTCCGTAATTTGTTCTACGGACACATCACGCATACTGCCCTGATTTTTTCCCTTTTTTCCAATGAGGGCTTCTATATGTACAGGCTCATAACCTAAATATTGAGCACTCAGGAGATCCATACTGCGCCTGCCTTCTGGCTCAATTACATAGTGCGCAAGCATAGTATCAAAAAGTTTATTTGCAGGAACTACACCATACCATTTTAGTACGAGTAAATCGTATTTTATATTTTGTCCAATTAATACGAGGTCTTGTTTTGCAAATACTTTTTCAAAATAAGAAAGCATTTTTTTTGCACCTGCCTCATCTGGTGGGCAGGGTATATAATAACCCTGTCCTGGTTTTTCGGAAAAACTAAATCCTACCAGTTCTACATTGTTGGCATCGGTTCCTGTGGTTTCGGTATCAAAACAAATTTCGGTGGCATTTAGTAACTGCTCTGCAAGTGATTTTAATTCGGCTTCTGTTTCTACACAAATATATTGATGCGGCGTATTGGTAATATTTTTATCAGCAACAAGTCCGCGCTGTTCTGCTTCTTCACCGGCGTTACCCACAGCTTCGGCGGCTTCCATAGAACCCGCATTCGTCGAGGCGCCCTGTGCACCAGGGTTAGCGCCCGTATTTGCTGCGCTAGATTTTTTAATCGGCGCTACCACTTCGTTGCCAAACAAATCTGTTTGAACGCCTTCTGGCGCAGGCATATAAGCGTTAAAATCATCTCCTAAAATTCTTTTACCGAGTGTTTTAAATTCGAGCTCTACAAAAATTTCTGCGAGGGCTTCTTTATTAATAGGAGAGAGTGCAAAATCTTCTTCATGAAACTGAACAGGAACGTCAGTAATAATTTTCGCGAGCTTCTTGCTCATAATCGCGTCGTCTACACCTTTTCTAATTTTTTCACCCATGGCACCTTTTATGTTGTGCGCATTGGCTAATACGTTTTCGAGGGTATCGTATTCTTTTAAAAGTTTAGCTGCGGTTTTTTCACCCACACCCATAATGCCCGGAATATTATCTACGGCGTCGCCCATTAAACCTAACATGTCTACCACCTGCTCTACGCGGGCTATATCCCACTTTTCACAAATTTTTTGAGCGTCTAAAATTTCTGCGGCATTGCCCATAAATGGGGGCTTGTACATGTATACGCCCGGATGAATCAGTAACTGACCATAATCTTTGTCGGGGGTTACCATGTACACTTCGTAGCCTTTGTCTGCGGCCTGCCAAGCAAGGGTCCCAATAACGTCATCGGCCTCATAGCCATCGAGTTCCATTACTGGAATATTAAACGCCCTAATAATGCGCTGAATTTCAGGAATAGAATCAATTAAATCTTCGGGGGCTTCTTGCCTGTTGGCTTTGTATTCAGTAAAGTCTGTATGTCTTTCGGTAGGTGCGTGTGTATCAAAACAAACGGCAATATGCGTTGGCTTTTCTTTGTTGATTAAATCGATTAATGTGTTGGTGAAACCAAATTGCGCATTGGTGTTTTTTCCTTTAGAGGTAATGCGCGGGTTTCTGATGAGTCCGTAATACGCTCTATAAATAAGGGCGAGCGCATCCAACAAAAAAAGTTTTTTAGCCATGGCGCTAAGTTACAAAAAACCCCGGCGATTTGCCGGGGTTTTGATGAGGTATTGAACTCTTTATTTAATCTCGTATTTGTGTTTGTAACGATCATACAACTGCTTGTGTTTGCTTGTAATAACAACCGCGCGGCCCTGAATAAACGCATCTGTAACAATACTAGATTTCATATCTAAAATATCGCCTTCGCTGATAACAATGTTAGCGTCTTTACCTACTTCTAGGGTACCTGTTTTATCTGCTACACCTAAAATTTTAGCAGCGTTTAAGGTAATGGCCTGAAGGGCGCCTTCTTTACCTAAACCATATGCAGCAGCAGTTCCAGCGTTAAACATTAGGTTTCTACCACGGTTTTGAGGATCATCATCGTTTAAACAAAATAAAACGCCAGCTTTTTGTAGAACGCTTGCTGCTTTATACGGTTGATCGATATCATCATCATCGCTAGTAGGTAAGCTATGTTCTTGTGTTAAGATTACAGCAATGTTATTGGCTTTTAAAAGATCAGCAATTTGCCAGCTTTCGCTAGCGCCAACGAGTACAACCTCAAAACCAAATTCCTTTACAAAATCGATGGCAACAATCATTTGTTTTACCTGATCGCAATGCACAAATAATTTTTGTGTGCGGTCAAACAAACCTTTAGTTGCTTCTAATTTTAAATTGATTTGTTTATCGGCTCCTTTTTGATGATAGGCTTTTGCTTCTCTAAAAATAGCTTTTACGCTTTCAATTTTATCTAGTGCCTCTTTAATAGGATCGCCAGCTGGAGCGCCACCAAAACCTCTACCACCGCCAAAACCACGTCCACCACCTCTTGATAACAAGCTAGGCATATAAAAATGCATACCCATGTCTGTTTTATACGCTGCGTCTTCGTAGTTCCATGCGTCTAATTGTACCACAGAAGATTGACCAGCAATGAGCTGACCACCTGGCACCGTGTGTGCGAGTAATATCCCGTTAAGTCTAAGGGTGTTAACAACAATCGACTCTGCTTTGTACGCTGCAATGCTTCGTACGCTTGGGTTAAACTCACCTATTTCATTGATATCGGTGCTTCCTCTAACGCCAGTGATTTCTTGTAAACCTAAATTAGAAGATGGTAAAATTAAGCCTGGATATACCTGCTTGCCTTTTGCATCGATGGTATTTTCTGCTTTTGGCGCAGCGGCTGCATCACCCGCATATACAATTTTTCCATTGTCAAAAACAACGGTTCCGTTTTCTATTACTTGTCCATTGCCTACGTGCACGGTGGCACCAACAATCGCTGTTTTTTTACTTTGTTTTGCGGCTGGGTAAACATCATCTTGTGCAAATACTGCAGCAGTGAATGATACGAGCGCGCCAAGTGTAACTATTATTTTTTTCATGTCGCTACAATTTATTTGTTATCGTTTTGGGTTGCTTCTAATTCGTCAGCTTCTATTTCAAGCATACCTAATTTGTGTGAGTGGTCGTTGCAAAT
>JBIISK010000022.1:0-34193 GCA_044341045.1 Sediminibacterium sp.
GCTTATCGCCAACGCCGTTTACTTGAAAGGTTTCTTGAGCCTGCACAAAATTTAATAGCAGTAACCCAACAAACATCAGGCAGATTTTTTTCATACTTGTTGTTTTATTTTGTTTTTCCTTGGTCTACAGATTTTATAAAATTAATAACGCCATCCATATATACTTTTTGATCATCCCACATAGCAAGGTGACTTCCGTTTGGACAATATAAATATTGACCACTCGGAAATTGTGTACTCATCCATTTCATGTGTTCTGGATCCATCGTGTCATATTTTGCCCCCACCGTAAGCGTAGGCACTTTAATAGAAGCGAGGTCTTTTTTGCGGTCCCAATTTACAATTCGTCCACTCACTGTAAATTCAGAATGGCCCTGCATCATCACGTAAATTTCTTCGTTC
Source organism: Sediminibacterium sp. (assembly GCA_044341045.1). Classification (GTDB taxonomy): domain Bacteria; phylum Bacteroidota; class Bacteroidia; order Chitinophagales; family Chitinophagaceae; genus Sediminibacterium. The sequence continues at coordinate 403 of JBIISK010000022.1, forward strand.
ACGTGTTGAAGCGAGCGCATTACAGAGTTTGGCCACTCCGGTAAACGGCATAGGTGTTTGGTATAAAATTCACTAAAAACAAGCGATGTATACGTAGGGTCTTTATACATTCCCTTTGCTTCATAGTTTTGTAAAGAGTCTACTAGTGAAGGGCGCATTTCTTTGCGAAGTACTTTATTATAATTTGCATAATCAGGAATGCTAGCCATCATATTTCCAATCACCATCCCTTTAATATGCTGTTGGTATTTTAAAGCGTATTCAATGGCAAGCATACTTCCCCATGAATTTCCAATAATGTAAAAATTGTCTTTTGTTAAATTGAGTGCCACGCGCACTTGTTCTACTTCGTCTACAAAACGGTCGATGGTCCAAAGGCTACTGTCTTTTGGTTGATCACTATAAAAAGAACCCAGTTGATCATACTCAATAATTTCATAACCCTGTGCTGGTAAAAAACTTTCGAAGCACTCCATGTATTCGTGTGTCATGGCGGGTCCACCATGAAGTAATAATACTTTTACGCGGTCGCTATTACCAATGCTTTTGGTCCAAACTTTAAATGTGCCAACGGGGGTTTTAACCGGAATCATTTTGATACCCGCCTCTTGAACACCCGAATCTTTGGGTCCTAAAAACTCGGCTATTGTTGGCGCACTATTGTTATTTGCGCAAGCGGTAAACAGGAAAATTCCTGCTGCTGCAATGGTCGTTTGTAATAGTTTTTTCATTGGTATGGTTTAGCTTATGAATGTACATAAAAATACCATACCCTTTTAGTGCAATTATGTGAATGGGCCTATCTGCCCATATAAACCATGAGTATCTGAATATCGCTTGGATTAACGCCGCTAATTCTGCTGGCTTGACCGAGTGTAGATGGTCTAATTTTTTTGAATTTTTGCAAGGCTTCATTAGACAAAGCGGCCATACCATCGTAATTAAAACTTTCTGGAATAATATGATTTTCCATTTGCAACATACGCGTTGCGATTTCCTGTTCTTTTTCGATGTAGCGCTCGTATTTAATCTGAATTTCTGCTTGCTCTAAAACCTGTGGATGAAATCCTGCTAGTGCTTCTTTTAAACGGGGCATAGCCGCTGAAAGGCCTACCAGGTCTACGTTTGGACGTAGTAATATTTTTGAGGCTTTTTGTTTTTCGGTAATAGATGCCGAATTAATTTCATTGAAATAGCCTTCAATTTCTGAAGGTTCTATGCTATAAGATGCGAGTATGTTTTTGATGTCGGTGACACTACTTTTTTTCGCTTCCACGGCGTCCATTCTATCTTGTTTGGCGAGACCCAATTGATAACTTAATGGCGTTAAACGTATATCGGCATTGTCTTGTCTTAAGAGTGTTCTAAACTCGGCGCGAGACGTAAACATACGGTAAGGTTCTTCGGTTCCTTTACCTACTAAATCATCTATGAGTACACCTATATATGCTTCGCTTCTTTTTAAAATAACTGGGTCTAATTCGCGCGCCTTTTGGTGCGCGTTAATACCTGCCATTAAACCTTGGCAGGCCGCTTCTTCGTAACCCGTTGTGCCATTTATTTGTCCAGCAAAAAAGAGGTTTTCGATGAGCTTGGTTTCTAATGAATATTTTAACTGTGTAGGCTGAAAATAATCATACTCAATGGCGTAACCCGGTCTAAAAAAGCGACAATTCTCAAATCCAGGAACACTACGAAGAGCTTCGTACTGAACTTCTTCTGGTAATGAGGTAGAAAACCCATTTACATATATTTCTACGGTGTTCCAGCCCTCTGGCTCTACGAACAATTGATGTCTATCCCTATCTGCGAAGCGGTTGATCTTATCTTCAATACTAGGGCAATACCTAGGACCCACGCCCTCAATTCTTCCCTGAAACATGGGACTTCTATCAAAGCCTTTTCTTAAAAGATCGTGTACCTTTTGGCTGGTATAAGTAATATGACAACTGCGCTGATCTGCGGCCTTTAAACGTGGTGTGTCTTTGTATGAAAACCCCACAACCTCCTCATCTCCAGCCTGTTCCTCCATTTTTGAATAGTCTAAGCTGCGACCATCTACCCTAGGTGGTGTACCTGTTTTTAGTCGGTCACTTTCCATACCAAGTGCTACTAACTGCTCGGTGATGCCCGTTGCGGCTTTTTCTGCTACACGTCCACCTCCAAATTGTTTTTCGCCTATATGGATGATGCCATTTAAAAAGGTTCCCGAAGTAACCACCACGGTTTTAGACCTAATCTCGTGGCCTAGTCCGGTAATGACTCCACCCGCTCTATTGTCTTTTATGATTAACCCCTGCACCGTGTCTTGGTAAAAATCTACATTTGGGGTTTCTTCAAGCATCTCTCTCCACTTGGCAGCAAACAACATACGGTCGTTTTGCGCACGTGGGCTCCACATAGCTGGGCCCTTGCTCCTATTCAGCATTCTAAATTGAATGGTGCTTGCATCTGTAACCAGTCCGGTGTATCCACCCATCGCATCTATCTCGCGCACAATCTGCCCCTTGGCAATACCGCCAATGGCTGGGTTACAGCTCATTTGGGCAATGGTTTGCATATTCATAGTAACTAGGAGCACTTTGCTTCCTAGGTTAGCAGCGGCCGCTGCGGCTTCACAACCTGCGTGTCCGGCACCTACAACAATAACATCATAATCTGGAAACATGGGTGCAAAGATAATCCAATCAAAAAGAAAACAAGGTACTGGTGGGTTAGATTTGGATGTTTCACGTGGAACACCACGAATACATCGCGCAAAAAAGTGAGGGGCTGTTCCACGTGGAACCCACTATTTGGTATACAGCTTGAGGTATGCATCCTCTTTGGCACGCATCATCGAAATGTCGGCCTTACTCTTATCCTTGTAGCCACATAAATGTAGTGCACCATGAAAAAGAACCCGAAGCATTTCGTTGGTGAACGTAACGCCATGTGTTTTAGCATTATCCTTAACCCTATCTACGCTTATATAAACCTCGGCAACAACAGGGGTTCCCTTATCGTGCAGGCCAAAAGTGATTATGTCTGTATAGTAGTCGTGGTTTAAAAACTGCTGGTTAATAGATAGCAGATATTTATCGGAGCAAAAAATATAATTGATGGTTGCAAGCGGTGTCTTCTCCATTTTAAATAAGCTTTCAATAAACAGTTTTAGGTCCGTTTTTGCTGGTAAAGTAAGCGCGGAGTCGGCTTTTTGGAAATTTACTTTTTGCATGGGTGCAAGTTAAGTTTAACTCCAAATTTCGTAACATTTTCTTTGCGGCGAACGGTACCTTTGCTAAAAGCGCAAACAACACAAATGTGTATGAAAAAATTATCGGAACTAGAGGCTGGAGAAAAGGGGATTATTCACTCATTTGAAAAGGATGAGCTTTATATAAAATTATTGGAAATGGGTTGTGTGCCCGGAGAGCCAGTAAAAGTAGTTCAAGTTGCGCCCTTGGGCGACCCGATATCTATAGAGGTTTCAGGATATCATTTGAGCTTACGTATAAGCGAAGCTGACAGTATTATAGTGACCCAGGAAACCGAATAGATACACAAAGCATTGATTATCAACCACTTAAATGAAAATAGGTTTATATTTTGGTTCTTTTAATCCAGTTCACCACGGTCATTTAATGATCGCGAGCCATGTAGTGAACAGAACCGAGCTACAACAGGTTTGGTTTGTTGTGTCTCCGCAAAACCCATTTAAAACTGCGGGGTCTCTATTAAATGAATATGATAGATTACACCTTGTAAATCTTGCAATAGAAAATGACGAAGCAAGATTAAGGGCCTCTGATGTTGAGTTTAAATTACCTCGACCCTCTTACACCATTGACACACTTGTATACTTAGAAGAAAAATATCCGCAGCACGAGTTCTCTATAATTATGGGAAGCGATGGTTTTGAAAATATTTCGCGTTGGAAAAATGCAGATGTGCTTTTAAAAAAATATGCATTTTATGTATACCTGCGCCCAGGATTTGAAAACGTTGATACACTTGGCGCCAATGTTACTATTTTACATGCACCACTTCTAAATATTTCTGCTACCGGAATTAGAGAAAATATAAAGGACCAAAAAACAATTCGTTATTTGGTTCCAGAAAATGTTAGAAAAGAAATTGAAGATCATCATTATTACAAATAAAAAAAGCCTCACTAAATATATAGCGAGGCTTTTTATTATTTGGTATTATCTACTAATAGAATGTAGAACGGTTGTCTTTAATTTTAGCAGACTTTTTAATCGCCTCAAAACCCCTGAACACATTAGATTGCACTGCTTGTAAAAGTGTAGCTTGTAAAGCAGCTGCATCTTGCATAGCTGCTGCTGCACCAATGTTTTCAGGCTTTACAGCAAAAACACCAGAAGTGCCCTCTATCGGTGTGGTACTCTTCCCAATCAGAGATTTATTAAATGCCGCACCAACAACTTTTGGTTCAGCGCCAACTCCAGGTACAAATGGAGAAGCAAAACTTAAGCTATCAACACGTTGTGCAGGGAAGCCAGAACTCTTTACAAAATCCTCTAGTGAAGATCCTTTAAATTTAGTAGCGATAATTTGCTTTGCTTTTAATTCATTTCTTACACGTCCTTCTACAAGAGGTTTTGCTTCTGCAACACCCAGCGTTCCTTTTTCACCAATTGAAGTAATCATGGCAACAACATAAGCATCGCCTATTTCTGTTGGTTCAGAAATTGCGCCAACTTTATTTTCGTACACCCAACGCACGGTTTCTCTGCTTTTACCTAAACCGGTAATTGTAAAGTCATTTTTCTTAATATCAATCCCGTTTAAAATTTGCAAATTGTTTTTTAGTGCGTTTTGTTCAAACTCTTTTTGAGACTTACTGCTTGCTACAAAAGAAGCGGCAGCCGTAGAAGCTGCTGTTACAGTTTCTCCACTGGCAACCAATGATTTAGATAAATAGGCAATTTTATAGGCTGGTGCGAAATTCTTTTGATCCAATACTTCGGTATAGTGGTAACCAAATTCAGATTTAACTACATCTTTAGAGCCCTTTGGTTTATCAAAAGAAAAATCATTAAACGCTCCCACCATTTGACCTTGTGCAAAATAATCATACACACCGCCCTTTGCTTTACTTCCATCATCATCAGAGTATTTTTGAACAAGCGCATTAAAATCTGCGCCGCTAGCAACAGCGCGTTTTATTGAATCTGCTAATGTTTTTGCTAGACTATCGGGTCTAATTTGCTGACCAGATCTAGGATCAACGGTAGCAATTAAAATGTGACGAACTTTTGCGCTATCTGGCCAATTTTTTACACCCACCATTTTAGCTAATACATAAGCGTTACCATCAACATAGGGGCCATACACAGTACCCGTAGGAATTTTAACAAGCGTGTCTTTATTTACTTGTTGCATTCTACTCTTACTAAAGTAACCATCATAAAAAGGTAAATCACTACCCACTCTATTTAAAAAAGCAGCGTTATCTGTTGCTGCAGCAAAATCTTGCTTATGCGCAGAAATTTCTGCTAAAACTGTGGCACTATCAGCGCTGCTTGGAATAGCACTAAAAGAAACATAAGCAATAGATCTTGTTTCTTCTTCTTTTTTGTAGGCAGATGCATGTGCTTTAACATATGCAGCAATATCATTATCAGTAACTTTAACAGTACTATCAGTAATACTAGCATAGGGAACAAAAACTACAGATGCGCTAGCTATTTGATTATTATCAGCAGCTTGTTTTTCAACCATCCACTTTGGAATATACGCTGATTTTTGAAGTAAAATACTGTATTTATTACGTATTGATTGCTCTAAAATAGGTTGAATATAAACCTGGTTGATCATTTTTATTTGATCGGCATTTTTGCTTTTTTTAATTTGAGCAAATGCTTTTTTAGCATCTTCAACTTTAAATAAGCCTGTTGCAGGATCTGTAAATTCTTGTTTTAAAGGAGAATTTTCAGAAAATAAAATATCTGATAATTCTTTAGCGGTTACTTGTAAACCTAATTTGGTACACTCTGCTTCAATTAATAAACGGTCTACTTCTTGATTCCACAAAGAACCAATCAATTGATCTCTTTGCGCACCTTGACTAGCATACATTTTTTCTTGCATGGCTAATTTTTCTTCAAATGCGGCTCTTTCTAACTTTTGGCCATTTACTTCACCAATGGTTGTTGTATTTGAAAAAGCGCTTCCGCCTCTACCAACACCATCTTGTAATATAAAAGCAATTAAGGCTACAGCGATAATAGTAAAAATAATCCACGTGCCTCTGTCACGAATACTTTGAATAACAGACATAAAAACAAATTATAATAAATAAAATAACCGGCAATTTACCGGAGAGCAAAAATAAGGTATTGCGGTGTTATTTCTATCCACAAACTAGGGGTTAATAAGTAGTATTTTAGGTGGAAAACCGCCCTTTTTTATAAAAAATATGTGGACAGAACTAGAATAAGTACTAGGGTATAGAGGTATTTAGGTGTAAAGAGTTAAAATGAACTCATTTTACACCCAGTTAATTAACAGTATACAACTAGTGAATACTAAATTTTTTATCATTTAATAACCTTATTCTAAAACGTATATTTTGGTTAATAAATATAAAAATGATCCATAAAAGTTGTTTATAAAACTGTGTATTAAAGTGTATAACCCGTGAACACTAAAAATATAAGTATGTGTATAAGAAGGTTATTAAGGTATTAACACCCGTAATAGTAATAGTTTATTTAAATAAAAAGGTATTAAATCTATTATTACAAGATTTATTAACACACATTTTTTTTAAAAAATTAGATTCAAAAAAATCAATTGCTTCTTGTAATTTCAATCTTATGAAAATATTAAAATTTGTATTTGCTTTTTTAATCTTGGCTTACACAGCAAAAACGCAACCTACTCAAAAACCTCCATTGCATGGAAAAAATTGGATGGCCATTACTGGTAAACCACTTGCTGCAACGGCTGGTTCTATTATTTTTAACAAAGGTGGAAACGCTGTAGATGCTGCCTGTGCTATGTTAGCAGCCACTTGTACCATGTGGGATGTGCTTAGTTGGGGTGGTGAAACACAGGCGTTAATTTACAATCCAAAAACAAAACAAGTTATCGCTATATCCGCCATGGGCGTGGCTCCTACGGGTGCAACACCTGATTTTTTTAAAAGCAAAGGGATGAATTATCCGCCCGAATATGGTCCATTAGCAGCAACTACACCTGGTACACCCGGTGGGCTTTGTATGATGCTTGCAGAATATGGAACGATGCGTTTAGAAGAAGTTTTAAAACCTGCGATGCAGCTTGCTGCAGGTTATCCAATTGATGCACAAACAGCAAATAGTATTGAACGCGGTAAACAAAGAATAAAAGATTGGCCTTACAGTAAAAATATTTTATTACCGCACTTAGGAGAAAAGAGAGAAGCTCCAGAGGCAGGAGAAATATTTATTCAAAAAGATTTACTGGCCACTTTACAAAAATTAGTAGACGCAGAAAAGCAAGCACTTAAAAAAGGAAAATCTAGAAAAGAAGCTATTTATGCGGCGTATGACCGTTTTTATAAAGGTGATATTGCTAAAGAATTTGTGCGAGGTGCACAGGAGCAAGGTGGTCTTATAACACTTCAAGATTTAGCTAATTGGAAACCAATAATTGAAACGCCTTTACAAATTAATTATAAAGGAATTGATGTATATAAACTCCAGTCTTGGACACAGGGCCCTAGTATGTTACAGGCTTTAAATATTTTAGAAAATTATGACCTAAAATCAATGGGTTATAATTCTACAGCGTATATCCATACAGTGTATCAGGCTATGAATTTAAGTTTTGCCGACCGTGATTTTTATTATGGAGACCCCTTATTTTCTAGTCAAATTCCTATCAAAGGCTTACTGAGTAAGGATTACGCGAAAAAAAGAGCTGCTGAAATACCGATTGGTTTTAATAATCCAAAAACAACACCCGGCGATCCATACCCCTTTGAAGGCAAGCAAAATCCATATAAGAGCTTATTAGAACAAAGAGCTACTTTATATAACACCGATACAGCTACCAGAAAAACAGGTGTATTACCTGGTCATGACGGCACGGAAATAGCTAAAAACGACGCTATAGAAAATGAATTATACAATGACCGCTTATGGAGGGGAACCACCTCTGTGGAAGCTGCTGATACCAGTGGATGGGTAGTATCGATTACTCCAAGCGGTGGATGGATTCCTGCATGTATTGCTGGTAACACGGGTGTTGGAATGAGTCAGCGTATGCAATCATTTGTTTTAGATTCTATACAAAATCCATTTAATGTTGTGGCACCCGGAAAAAGACCGCGCGTTACGTTAACACCAAGTCTTGCATTAAAAGACGGTAAACCATTTTTATCATTTGCGGTACAAGGGGGTGACACACAGGATCAAAATTTATTACAGTTTTTTTTAAACATGGTTGAATTCAAAATGACTGTACAACAAGCAGCAGAAGCGGCGAATATTAATTCTAATCAACTCTGGTTATCATTAGGAGGAAACAAAATGGCGGACAGAAAACCAAAACCAGGTAATTTATTACTCAATTCTAATACGCCAGAAAAAGTTAGAACCGAATTAAAAAAGATGGGATATAACTTAAGTTTTGATCCTAGAAGTAGCGGCCCTATCAATGCCATATTTTTTGACTGGAAGCATGGAAGCCTTTGGGGTGGCAGTTCTAACAATGGTGAAGATTATGGTATTGGCTGGTAATTAAAAACACAAAAATGAAAAAATTAATTGTTTCAGTTATTGCTTTATTTTTTATTGTTAGCGTTTTTGCACAAATAAAAACACCTTTTGTTTTATATAATAGCAAAGGAAAAAAAGTTAGCTATAAACAAATGATTCGCGTGTTGGCACAAAATGATATTGTGCTTTTTGGTGAATACCATAACAACGCTATTGCACACTGGCTTCAATTAAGTGTTACCAAAGATTTATTTGAAAAAAGAAAATTATCGCTTGGTGCCGAAATGTTTGAACGAGACAATCAAGAAGCATTAGATTATTATTTACAAGGAAAAATAAATGCAAAAAGGCTTGATTCATCTGCGCGTTTATGGAAAAATTATTCTACCGATTATGCACCGCTTGTAAATTTTGCCAAAGAAAAAAATATACCATTTACAGCTACTAATATTCCGCGCAAATACGCATCATTGGTTTCAAAAAAAGGATTTACAGGACTTGATAGTTTAACTGCCACGGAAAAATCTTGGATGGCACCACTTCCAATGGCATATGATCCAGAACTTCCAGGCTATAAAAACATGATTGCAATGATGGGTGGTCATGGCGGCGAAAACTTACCAAAAGCACAAGCCAGTAAAGACGCTACGATGGCACACTTTATTGTAACCACACAGGTGCCAGGGAGTTTATTTATACATTATAACGGTTTATATCACTCCGAAAACTATGAGGGTATTGGTTGGTATTTAGCAAAAACAAACCCATTACTAAAAATCAAAACCATTACCACGGTAAGCCAAAAAAACATCCATAATCTAGCGCCAGAAAACCTAAATAAGGCACATTATATAATTTGCGTAGATTCCGACATGACCAATACGTATTGATAATCAATAACTTAAGGTTTTATTTACAAATTGCGCATAAATACAGGATGGCTTTTTAAAAACCTTGTTCTACATTTAATAATTGGTAACAAAATAGGCCCCGCTAAACCAATTAGCTAAATAATACTAAAAAAATTAGTTTAATTAACAAGGGGTCATTATCTTTGTTATCTATTAGCACGTAACAAGTAAAAAACAACCATATGAGTAACACCGAAAAATTAAAGGCGCTAAAATTAACAATCGACAAAATAGATAAAGACTATGGTAAGGGCTCTGTAATGATGATGAACGAGCGTAGCCAAGAACCAATGGAAGTAATTTCTACCGGTTCGATAGGACTAGATAGTGCACTTGGAATAGGTGGTTTACCAAAAGGCAGAATTATTGAAATATATGGCCCAGAATCTTCTGGTAAAACAACGGTTGCTATTCATGTAATCGCAGAAGCGCAAAAAAAAGGCGGTATGTGTGCAATCATCGATGCGGAGCACGCTTTTGATAGTGCGTATGCAAAAAAATTAGGCGTAGACGTTGATAGTTTACTTGTTTCTCAACCAGATTATGGCGAGCAAGCATTAGAAATCGCCGATCGTTTAATTTTATCAGGTGCCTTAGATGTAGTGGTTATCGACTCTGTAGCAGCACTTGTACCAAAAAGTGAACTAGAAGGTGAAATGGGTGATTCTAAAATGGGATTACATGCAAGACTTATGAGCCAAGCGCTTCGTAAGCTAACAGCAACCATTAATAAAACAGGAACGGTGTGTATTTTCATCAACCAATTACGCGAAAAAATTGGTGTAATGTTTGGTAACCCCGAAACAACAACAGGTGGTAACGCATTAAAATTCTATGCCTCTGTTAGACTAGATATTAGAAGAATGTCACAAATTAAAGATGGCGATGCGGCAGTAGGTAACCACGTAAAAGTAAAAGTGGTAAAAAATAAAGTAGCGCCACCATTTAGAGCTGCAGAATTTGACATCATATTTGGAGAAGGTATTAGCAAATTGGGTGAAATTGTTGATATGGGCGTTGAGCTTGGTATTGTTCAAAAAAGCGGTAGCTGGTTTAGTTATGACACCAACAAGCTTGGCCAGGGAAGAGAGTCTGTAAAAACACTTTTACACGATAATCCAGAATTAGCCAACGAAATTGAAGCAAAAATTAGAGCCAAGGTAATAGAAGCAAGAACTGCTGCTGCAGAAGCATAAATTTTGCTTAAAAACGTATAATATTTGATGGGTTAGTAATAATAAAAATAGCCGTCCTATAAAAAGGGGCGGCTATTTTGTTTATTTTACAAAAAAAACGTTTTGCTGTACCGCATTTTACTTTTTTTGATACGAACGGCGCTTCAAATATTTTGTGTGTCAATTAGGGTGCACGGTAAAGCCGCGCTAAGGCAAAGGGGACCGCTGTTAATTGTTGCCAATCACCCCGATTCATTCTTTGACGCGCTTGTAATTGCAGCAAATTGTTCTCATCCCGTTTCATTTTTAGCAAGGGGAGATGTATTTACAAAACCGTGGCATGATTTTTTACTCCGCTCACTTAAAATGATGCCGGTTTATAGACAAAGAGAAGGTAAAGAGCACTTACATAAAAACCAAAATAGTTTTGACGCCAGTGTAGAGGTTTTAAAAAATAACGGTATTCTATTAATTTTTATTGAGGGCACTTGTTTAAATAAAAATGAAATACAACCATTTAAAAAAGGGGCAGCACGTATTTTGCAACAAGCAGTAGCCGCTGGTGTAACACCAGCGGTGCTTCCTGCTGTTATTACATATAATGGCTTTAAACATTTTGGTAAAAAAATATACTTAATGCTTGGGAAAACCTTCTCTGCGGGTGTTTATTTTAGAGCAGATTCCACTTCATCATCGATGGCATTGGAAAGAAATAATTTCAACAACCATGTAATGCAGGAAATGGTTTCAATCTTTAAAGAACCACCGTCAAAAAAATACAAACGTCCTATTTATTTGTTTCCTATCGTAGGAGTTGCCTGGTTTTGGCATGCACCATTTTATTTAATTATAAAAACATTTGTAGCACATAAAACAAAAGGAACTGTATTTTATGATTCAGTTTTATTTGCAGTGCTGCTTTTTGCTTATCCAATTTATTTGCTTTTGTTGTCTATATTATTCTACAACATAGGCATACCGGGTTTTATCAACTTTTTTATAATAATAGCTCATCCGCTACTGGCCATCATTTACACCCGTTCAAAAAAATAATTTAACTACCTTTCTGCCTTAATACCCTCACCAATGAAAAACATAAAAAAATTAGGTCCGAGAAAAAGAATTGCACTTGTGGCACATGATAATAAAAAGGCCGATTTGATGGCGTGGGTAGAGCACAACAAAGTAGTATTATCTAAGCATGAACTAATTGCTACAGGCACCACCGGCAAAATCATCGAAGAAAAAATTGACAGACCCGTAAAAAAACTAATGAGTGGCCCAATGGGTGGCGATCAGCAAATTGGCGCCATGATTGCGGCTGGCGAAATAGACATGATGTTTTTTTTCTGGGATCCCATGGAAGCGCAACCGCACGATAGTGATGTGAAAGCGCTTTTAAGATTATGTGTACTTTGGAATATTCCAATGGCCTGCGATAGAGCAACTGCCGACTTTGTAATTACATCGCCATTTATGCATGGCGACTATGATGCAACCATTCCTGATTACAGCGATTATTTAAACAGGAAGATTGTAAAATAGGATGCAAAAAATAAATATCCGAAACTGGCAAATGAGTGACGCACAAGCCCTTGCAGGAGTAGCCAACAACCGAAACGTTTGGAACAGTATCAGAAATGAATTTCCTAGCCCATACACGGTAATGGATGCGCTTGCTTGGATCAAGCACAAAAACGAAGAAAAACCTGTGGCTAATTTTGCGATTGAAATTGGCAATGTGGTTGCGGGAAACATAAGCTGTACATGGCATAAAGACGTATATGCAAAAACGGTAGAGATTGGATATTTTATTGGCGAAAACTATTGGGGAAAGGGTATTGCAACAGCTGCAGTAGCGCTGATGCTTGAGGCGGTTAAAAAAAACAAAGAGATTGTGCGGATCGAAGCAAAAATTTTTGGAAACAACAAAGGATCCGCGCGTGTGTTAGAAAAAAATAATTTTGTATTGGAGGGCACCAGAAAAAATGCAATTTTTAAAAATGGCGTAATCGCTGACGAAGAAGTATGGGTTCATATGGTATCATAAAAAAAATTATTTCAGCTGCTATTTGTTTAGCGCTATTATTTTTTTCGTGTTCACAAAAAAAGTATGCCAATCCGCGCATCCAAATTGAAACCAAGTATGGCATTATTGAAGCTGAATTATACCCGAGTAAAGCGCCCCAAACATGCGCTGCTATTCTATCTTACGTCGATTCGGGTTTTTATGAAGACGCTTCTTTTTACCGCGTTTTAAACGTAACCAATCAGCCGTCTAACGCGCCCAAAACTGAAATTTTACAAGGCGGACTTTGGAAAACAAATTACATGAAGCTCTATGAAATGAAGGGGATTCCACACGAACCCACTTCTAAAACGGGGCTCAAACATACCGATGGCGTTTTATCACTAGCACGTAATGTACCTGGTACCGCCAACGCCGAATTTTTTATTTGCATTGGCAATCAACCTGGTCTCGACGAAGGCGGCGAAAACGTAGAAGATAAATTAGGCTATGCTGCATTTGGAAAAGTAGTGAAAGGAATGTCTGTGGTCCGAAAAATATATATGTTAAACGATCACGAACAAATGCTAACGCCACCTGTTGCTATTTATAATATTACTAGAAAATAAACGGTATGCCTTTTACGCTTCACGCACCCTATAGTCCAGCAGGTGATCAACCAAGTGCCATTGATCAGCTCACAAAGGGCGTGCTTGAAAATGAGCAGTACCAAACACTACTTGGTGTAACGGGAAGCGGTAAAACCTTTACCATTGCCAATGTTATTCAAAATACACAAAGACCCACGCTGGTGCTTACGCACAATAAAACCCTTGTGGCACAGCTGTATGGCGAGTTTAAGCAGTTTTTTCCGGACAACGCTGTAGGGTATTTTGTTAGCTATTACGATTATTACCAGCCCGAAGCTTATATGCCGGTTACAGGCGTGTATATCGAAAAAGATTTGAGCATCAATGAAGAGCTTGATAAATTAAGACTTCAAGCAACAGCGCAATTATTAAGTGGCCGTAGAGATATTATTATTGTGGCGAGCGTGAGTTGTATTTACGGTATGGGTAATCCAACAGAATATGAAAATGGTATTGTGCGAATTCATACTGGTCAGGTTGTTTCGCGCCAGGCATTTTTACATGCACTTATTAATTCTCTGTATTCGCGCACGCAAGATGATTTTAAACGTGGCTCCTTTAGAGTAAAAGGTGACACCGTCGATATTAATTTACCTTACGTGGATTTTGGTTACCGCGTAACTTTTTTTGGAGATGAAATCGAATCGATAGAAAGCATTGAAACCGAAACCAGCAAACGCATTGGTACGATGGACAATGCCGCTATTTTTCCAGCTAATTTATATTTAGCGCCCAAAGACATGATTGTAGAAGTAATTCATGAAATACAAGATGAAATGCGCGCGCAATACGAATATTTTATGCGCGTAGGAAAAAAGCAAGAAGCCAACCGCATCAAAGAAAGAGTAGAATATGATTTAGAAATGATTCGTGAATTAGGTTATTGCTCCGGCATCGAAAACTATTCTCGTTTTTTTGATAGAAGAAAACCAGGCACTAGACCCTTTTGTTTACTCGATTATTTTCCCAAAGATTTTTTGTGTATCATAGATGAAAGCCATCAAACTATTCCGCAAATTGCCGGCATGTACGGTGGCGACCGCTCTAGAAAAATGACACTGGTGGATTATGGATTTCGTTTACCGAGCGCCATTGATAACCGTCCGCTTAATTTTCATGAGTTTGATAATATGATTGGTCAAACCATTTTTGTGAGCGCCACCCCCGCCGAATATGAACTTGAAAAAACCGGAGGTGTAGTGGTAGAACAGGTTGTAAGGCCTACTGGCTTATTAGATCCGCCCATTCAGGTGCGCCCAAGCCATCACCAAATAGATGATTTATTACACGAAATTGACCTCCGCATCACCAGTGGCGATCGCGTGCTTGTTACAACGCTTACCAAACGTATGGCAGAAGAAATGAATCAGTATTTAGCCAAGCGAAATATTAAAGCCAAATACATTCATAGTGATGTGGACACACTGGAGCGCGTTGAAATTTTAAGAGACTTGCGATTAGGTGTGATTGATGTACTCGTGGGTGTTAACCTTTTGAGAGAAGGACTTGATTTACCAGAAGTTTCTTTGGTGGCTATTTTAGACGCCGACAAAGAAGGCTTTTTAAGAAACGAAAAGTCACTAACACAAACCGCAGGACGTGCTGCCCGAAATGTAAACGGGCTCGTTATTTTTTATGCCGATAAAATGACCATGAGTATGCAGCGTACTATCGACGAAACATCGCGCCGCAGGGCTAAGCAAGTTGCTTACAATGAGACCCACAACATAAAGCCCACAACGATTTCAAAAAGCAAAGAACAAGTGTTTGCTCAAACATCGGTGCTTGATATTAAAGGCTATGACCCGTCTAATGCCGTCCAACAAAACAACAGCAAAACAGAAAGCCAAACTTTTGCTGAGCAGATGGTGTATACAACCATTCCTCAAATAGAAAAAGCCATCAAGCAAGCTAAAAAAGAAATGGAAGCCGCAGCTAAAGACATGGACTTTATAGAAGCCGCCCGCTTAAGAGACGAAATGTTTCGTTTACAAAAAATAAGCGCCGAAATGAAATAACCTGATCAAGGCTTTGTAGAAAGTATAGATTTCTTATCTTGTTATCCAACGATGCTGCTTATGCGCCTTTTTTGGTCTCTATATGTATGGCTAACCGGATGGAAAATCCAAAAAAACTTTCCCTATCATTTAGATAAGTGTGTATTAATTGTGGCACCACATACAAGTGCTTGGGATTTTGTAGTTGGCCTCGCCATTAGAAGTGTTAGGCACCTTGAGCACGTTAAGTACCTGGGCAAAGACTCTTTGTTTAAGGGCCCTTTCGCATTTATTTTTAAAAATACCGGCGGTTTTCCGGTAGACCGTTTTAATAAGCACAATATGGTGGATCAGGTAGTTGGCCTTTTTAATAGCCATGAAAAATTTGTGCTTGCCCTTTCTCCTGAAGGGACTAGAAAAAAAACAGAAAGGTTAAGAACGGGCTTTTATCATATCGCAAAAAATGTAGGCGTACCCATTGTAATGGTTGGATTAGATTTTGGAAAAAAAGAAGTCACGTTTGCCGAACCATTTTACACCACCAATAACGAAGCTGAAGATTTTAAAAAAATAATATCATTTTTTGCACCCCTACAAGGGAAAATTCCAAAATACGGAATGTCACATTTAATTGATACCTATGCAAACAACAACGCGTAAATACCCAACTTTAATTGATAAGTTTTGTGATTTTGAAGCGTCACAACCGGATCAATTATTTTTATCCGAACCAGTAGCTGGTAGTTATAAAAATTTTACTTGGTCCCAGGCCGGTCAGCAGGTAAGAAAAATGGCTGCTGCATTAAATGCAATGGGTCTTGGAAAAGACGATAAGGTTGCGATATTAAGTAAAAATTGTGCGCACTGGATTATGGCCGATTTAGCCATTTCATTTGCGGGCTGTGTATCGGTGCCTATGTATCCAAATATGACCGCCGAGTCTATTCAACAAATTTTAGAACATAGCGAAGCTAAGGCTGTTTTTTTTGGAAAACTTGATGGCGCAGATCAAATGCGTAAAGGTGTTCCAGAAAGTTTAATTACAATAGGATTCCCTTTTTATCTCGAAAAAAACACACTTAACTGGGATGATCTTACCGCACAACACGAACCGGTACAAGGTAATCCAGTAAAGGACTCCATGGCTCTAGCTACCATCATATATACCTCTGGAACAACGGGTCAACCAAAAGGTGTGATGCACAATTTTCATGCCATTGGATTTGCTGTTGATAGGTTTTTGAACCACATCCCTCAAATAAAAAAAGAAACCTTCTTTTCTTATTTACCACTTTGTCATGTGGCAGAAAAAATGCTTGTAAAGTGTGGCGCTATTTTTACGGGTAGCACTATTTATTTTGTTGAAAACTTAGATTCTTTTAATGCCAATTTAGTGCATACGCAACCCACTGTTTTTTTAGCAGTTCCACGTATTTGGGAAAAAATGCAAGAAGGTGTTTTATCTAAAATGCCACAAAAAAAATTAACCACTTTATTAAGCATACCAATTGTTTCTTCGCTTATTAAAAAAGCGATTAAAAAGAAACTAGGACTTTCTAAAGCTAGATTTATTTTTACCGGAGCTTCTCCAATAAGTATTGCTTTACAAGAGTGGTTTGCAAAACTCGACATTATTATATTAGAAGCTTATGGTATGACCGAAAACTCGGCACTATCACATGCGAACCGCGTGGGGCATCATAAATTTGGTACAGTTGGACAAACCTATGAAGATGTTGAGGTAAGACTTAGTGCCGAAAATGAAGTGCAAGTAAAAAGTGACGCTTCCATGCTCGGTTATTATAAAGAGCCGCAGTTAACGGCTGAGTCTTTTGAAGACGGCTTCTTAAAAACCGGTGACGAGGGCTCTATAGACGAAAAAGGGTATTTAACCATTACCGGACGTATCAAAGACCAGTTTAAAACCAGCAAGGGTAAATATATTATGCCTGCACCTATCGAAACCAAACTACTCGAGCACCCGCTTATTAGTCAGGCCTGTGTGGTGGGCTCTGGTATGACATCTGCATTTGTGCTTTGCACCCTTGCGCAAACGACGGAACCGGCTTCTGGTTTTGAGGAGGACTTGAGTGGCTTTTTAGATCAAGTCAATCACACATTAGACCACCATGAACGACTTTCTAAATTGGTTGTTTGTAAAGAAGAGTGGAGTATTCCAAATGGTCTTCTAACGCCAACGTTAAAAATTAAGCGAAAATCGATAGAATCGTTTTATGGAAATAACTACGATCTATGGCTAAAGGAAGAGAAAAAGGTTATTTTTGTATCGTAAAACCCATTAAAACGCAATTTTTTAGTAAAAAACGCGTTTTTACATCGACTAACTATCAATAATTTATACTGTTATGAAACTAAAACAACTATTTACAGTAATCGGCGCTTCAGCATTGCTGGTTTCTTGTGTGAGCACAAAGAAGTTTAAAGAAAGTGAAGCTAAGTATGTTCAACTAAGTGGTTCTTACTTAGACATGCAAGAAAAATACCGTGCCCTTCAAGATGAAGTTAAAGCCATCCAAGCACAGTTAGACAAGTCTAAATCTGCAAATTCAGAATTAAGTGCAAAAAAAGCGGCATTGGAACAGCAAATTGCTGGATTAAATGAGCAAGTAGAATTTTTGCGTAAAAATAGTAGCACTGCAATGGAGCAGCTAAAAGATTTATCAGTAATTACTGGTGCACAAGCAGAGAGCATTAAAAAATCTTTAGAAAATATTGGTGCAAAAGATATTTATATCAAAGACCTACAAGGTTCTATTGCCCGTAAAGATTCTTTAAACATGGCACTTGTTATGAACTTAAAGGGTGCTCTGGGAAATTTAGAAGATCAAGACATCAATGTTAAAGTTGATAAAGGTGTTGTATATGTAGACATCTCTGATAAATTATTATTTAAAACAGGAAGCTACGATGTTACTGAGCGCGCTAAAGTTGTGTTAGGTAAAGTAGCAAAAGTTTTAGCTGCACAACCAGAAATTGAATTCATGGTTGAAGGTCACACAGACAATGTTGCGATCAGCACAGACGAATTAAACGACAACTGGGATTTGAGTGTTAAGCGTGCAACAACCATCGTTCGCATCTTACAAAAATCTTATGGCCTTGATCCAAAACGCATGACAGCTGCGGGTCGTAGCGAATACTTACCACTTTCAGATAATAGCACTGCTGCGGGTAGAGCAACCAACAGAAGAACAAGAATTGTGGTATTACCTCAGTTAGATCAGTTCTTTAAGTTATTAGAAAGAAAATAGTCTTTTACTAACCCAATCCTATATTTGAGAGCGCTTCCTACAAGGAGGCGCTTTCTTTTTTATAGATAGGTGCGTAAATAAAAAAGCAGGACCCATCTTTTATCGTTTCAATTAAAGAAGCATTAATTTTTTCCGGAACAGCAGGGCAACCCCAACTTCTTCCAATTCCAGTTTTTTGTGTTGCAAAATTTTCATTTACATACGGTGCACCATGTATCACAATAGATCTTGCTAATGCATGATCATTCATTCCTTTTTCTTTTCCATCTAGTGCTAACGATAAACCATTTTTTCCAGTGTATGTATTTTTCGTAACAAAAAATCCCAAACTACTTTTCAAACTATTTATTTTATTGGAAAAATTTTTTGCAATGGCGGCTCCAGAATTTTTCCCGTGCGCAACATAATCGTAAAAAATTAATTCTTGCGTGATCATGTTAATTACAAAGAGTCTTTTTTGTGAAGAAGGCAGGCTAAAGTCTACAATAGACAAAACAGCACTGTTCATTAATTTTCCATGTGCCATCAGTTTTTCGAAACCCCTAAGGGCTAGGTCAAAAGCTTTTTTGGATAGGCCGCGCTGTTCGAGTGCTAATTTTTGGTAAAGCTGTTCTTTTGGGAGTGGCTCCGCTAGGGCAGCCGTTGATAAGGACAATAACAGGCACAAAAACGCCAGTTTAGTGCTCCTTTTTATAAAACCGTATATGTTTTGGATCTTGGTCAAGCTGCAAAGGTACCGCTTTAAACACCCAAAGACCTGTTAAAACAAACCCGTTAAAACAAAAAAAATCCCGCCTTAGGGTTTAACTATGGCGGGAAAGCAGTTAGCTGTTGGTTAAACTAGCTATATAACTAAGACAACCTTTTATCAATTTCGCTGCGTAGAGATGAAAATATTTCTTCTACCGTTCCTTCTCCCTTGATTTTCACCACTTTATCAAAACCAGCATAGTAGTTTGCTACCACCGTTGTTTTTTGTTCGTATTCATTAATACGTGCTCTAATCACCGTTTCGTTGGTATCATCTGACCTACCAGAGGTTAAACCCCTGTTTAATAAGCGTTTAACAAGCTCCTCTTCGCTTACATTAAGCGCTAGTACAAGGTTGATTTCGGTTTCTTTGAGGGCTAATAGCTTATCTAAAGCAATACTTTGTGCCTCCGTGCGTGGAAATCCATCAAATAAAAAGCCTTTTGCGGCTGGATTATTGTCTAGTGCCGAACTAATCATGCCAATAACTACTTCATCTGGAACCAATTGACCCTGATCCATAAAACGCTTGGCTTCGAGTCCAAGAGGCGTTTGATTGGCTATTTCACTTCTTAATAAATCGCCGGTAGACAGGTGTTTTAATCCGTAAGATGCAATTAGGTTTTCGCTCTGCGTTCCTTTGCCACTGCCGGGAGGTCCAAATAAAATAATATTAAACATGTTGATTGGGATTCTTGCTTGCAACAAATATACGAATTTGCATTATATACAACTAAACTAGCGTCGCCTTTGTTATACCTTTAAACACCAGATCCTGGCAGAATATGAAAAAGATTATCCTCTATTTATTATGCTTGATAACCGTGCAAAGCTGCAGTGGATCTACGTTACAACAAAAAGCAACGACTATGGAAGACACTACTAAAAAAAACAACCCACATTTTTCTAGAACCGATACCACAAATATTGAAGTACCGGAAGATGCTTGGAAAAAAATATTATCGCCAGAGGTTTTTTATGTTGCCAGACAAAAAGGAACCGAAAGGCCTTGGACTAGCAAGTTTGAAGACTTTAAAGAAGCGGGCACCTATTATTGCGCGGTTTGTGGAAACGCACTATTTAAGAGCAATACAAAATTTGATAGCGGTTGTGGTTGGCCAAGTTTTTTTGAGCCCCTAACTAAAACCTCTATCATTTATTTAGAGGACAATACGCTTGGGATGAAAAGAACAGAAGTGCAGTGTGGTCGGTGTAAATCTCACCTAGGTCATGTGTTTGAAGACGGTCCGCCACCAACAGGTCTTAGGTATTGTATCAATGGCGTTGTATTGGATTTTGTACCAAAACCAGTCGAAAAAAAATAATCTGCTTTTTCGATATCCGAAAAATTGCAGGTCGCCGCTACTCCCCCGATAAAATTGTTTATTTTTGCTATTCAATTTGATACTATGATTACTACAGGCAACTCTATCATTAGCATTTATACCGAGATGACTCCAAATCCGGAAACCATGAAATTTGTGGCAAACAAATTATTGTATCCAGGTAAAAGTTTAGACGTTGCCGACGAAACACTTGCGGTCGCATCTCCACTAGCAAAAGAGTTGTTTAGTTTTCCATTTATCAAAGCGGTATTTATAGCTTCTAACTTTATTACACTAACAAAAACACCTGATACCGACGATTGGCAGGATGTAATTCCTACCATTAAAACTTTTTTACAAGAGTATTTAGAAAATGGTGGTGTTGTAGTGATTGAAGAAGAGGTTGCAAAAATGAAACAAGAAGCAACCAACACTGTTAGTGCCGATGATGATGATATTGTAAAGCGCGTAAAAGAATTATTAGAAAACTACGTAAAGCCAGCTGTAGAAATGGATGGTGGAGCGATACAATTTAAAAGCTACAATGACGGCGTTGTAAACTTAATGTTACAAGGTAGTTGTAGTGGTTGTCCTTCTTCTATGGTAACACTAAAAGCCGGTATTGAAGGCATGATGAAACGCATGATTCCGGAAGTGAAAGAAGTGGTTGCAGAGGCCGAATAAAATGAGCCCAGCTACCTTATACCAATCTTTTATAGATGGTTTATTACAAACATCCGCACTAGAATTTATTGCCGTTCTTGCAGGTATTGCAAGCGTTTGGTTTAGTAAAAAAGAACAGGTACTTGTTTATCCCGTAGGTCTCATCAATACCACCATTTTTGTTTACTTAAGTTTTAAAGGTCACTTACTAGGAGAAGCCAGTGTAAATATTTATTACACCGTCATGAGCGTTTATGGATGGTGGTTGTGGACGCGCAAAAATGAGCAGCAGCAAACTATTTTACAAATTCAGTTTTCAAGCAGCAAAGAAGTTTTACAACAGCTATTATTTTTTGCAGCATTTTATGTTGTGTTGTACACGGCGCTTTATTTTTCTAAAACTTCTTTTGCGCCGGGCGCCATCCCCTGGGCCGACGCACTATCAAGCGCCGCAGCGTATACAGGTATGTGGTTAATGGCCAAGAAAAAAGTAGAGAGTTGGTATTATTGGATTGCAACTAATATTTTTTCAATCCCACTTTATTTTGTGAAAGGTTATGTATTTACCAGTGTTCAATTTGCTGTTTTATTAGCACTTGCAGTTGCAGGTCTTATAGCGTGGCGTAAAAAAGCACAAGTAGTATGAGTACCAAACTAGCCCTTAAAAAAATTGTGGTAATAGGTCCCGAAAGTACCGGCAAATCTACACTTTGTGGATATTTAGCAGATTATTATAAGACCCTTTGGTGCCCTGAGTTTGCAAGAGCTTATTTATTAGAAAACGGAACTTCTTATACGGTTGATGATTTAATTAACATTGCAAAAGGTCAATTAGACGCAGCGCAAAAACACATAGAGGCACTACAATCACAAATTGATCAAACGGGAATTTTAAAACCACTTATTATTGATACAGATATGTATGTGATGAAAGTTTGGTCTGAATATGTATTTGGAAATTGCCCAACTTTTATTTTAGATGAAATTAATAAGCAACAGTTCGACTTGTATTTGCTTTGTAAGCCAGACATACCTTGGGTGAAAGATGAATTACGAGAATACCCCGCCGAAAAACCACGTCAAGAATTGTTTCAGATTTATAAAGATATTTTAATCAACCAGCAAACGCCTTGGGTAGAAATAAGTGGCAGTTTTGAAGCGCGTAATCAAAAAGCGGTTGCTGCAATCGATGCTATTTTAGCGCGCTAATAAATAGCCACACTATATTTTTTACCAATGGGTAAATAGTCTTTGTGTTTTTGTTTTTGAAGGGTCCCAATTCCATAAAACCCAGCTGCTACAAGGAGCCTGGTCGTGTTGGCTGCATCGAGTAGTGGATATCCTTTTATCAAACTGTTGGCTATATTTAAAAACAAGTATGCGCCACTCGCCATTTTAAATAAAATGCCATTTGTGAACATGCCCGATTTGTAACGCGACTGTGGTAGTCCAGAAATTTCGTTGATACTTATTTTTAAAAAACCAAGCCAGGTAGTATCCACCCTAAAACCACCAAACGCTGTAGGTGATTGTTGTGCACGGTACATATTAATGAGCAAAGAGTCTTTTAAAATAGTTTTTATGCGCCCTTCTATCCACTGTGTGTTGCTAAATCTAAATGTGATACAATCCTTTTCTATCCAGCTTTGAATGGTTCGCCCTTTTTCTTTTAGCACGAGCGTGTTACCAACTTGCGCATTAGATGTTGTAACAATTAAAAAAACTGCTACAAATATCCCCACCACATATTTTACTAATAACATGTTTTTATTTTAATGCGCCATAGAAAAGAAACACACCAAATCCAATGAGTATTACGCCGGCAATTTGATTGATTAAATGTAAGTTTTTTGTATTGAGTTTAGGTCGTAATTTTTCAGATAAAACAACTTTAACAATATCGGAAGCGAGCACAAATACTAAACAAGTTATAAATACTATGGCTTTGTAATTGGCTGGATTGCTTGCTGCAGCTGCATCTGCAACAATCGCCGCGGTCCAGGCAAACCAAAATAAAAACACACCCGGGTTTAATGTATTCATAAAAAATCCGGATAAATAAAGCCCAACATATTTTTGCCAGGTTAATTTTTCATGAGCGCCATTCGTATTTTCAGCAATACTTACTTTCTTAAATAGAAGTGTATAAATACCAAGTGCAATTAAAAAAACACTTCCTGCTAGCGCAATTTTATTTTTATGTTCAAGCGCGGTTGCAAAAAGTCCTGTAAAAAAATTGCAAAACAAAACCAATGAAATATCAGATGTAGAAACCCCTGCCACAAAGCTTAGTCCGGCCTTACGTCCGCTATTGATGCTATGTTTAATGATTGCAAATATGATGGGTCCCACCGAAATGCTCAATATCAACCCCAGCACTAAACCTTTAATAAGCGGTGCTATCATATTTAATTGTTACGAATGAATGTTTCAAATGCCTCTAATTGTTTACCCTTTAATACCCTGGGAAACTTATGTTGTCCTCCTAGCTTTCCTTGCGACTCCATAAAAGCCATCAACACTTCTTCTTTTATGACTGTTACAGAAACATTTTGTAAGGCACTTTTTCGCTCGGTGGCATAATCATCATTAATGGTACATAAGTACGCATCAATGGCAGCTGCTAATGCCGTTTCGTTGACCGCGTCGTTGCAGGCTACATACCATTTGTGGGCAAATAAATTTCCATGGGGCACACCGGTAACTGTATATTCCGGAATACTAATATTAAATGCGTGGCTTACATTTTCAACCGCTTTGTTCATATTGTCTACACTTAAATGCTCACCTACTAAACTTAAAAAGTGTTTGGTTCTGCCGGTAATGATAATTTGTGCATTCTCTTTGTCAATAAACTTTACGGTATCACCAATTAAATAGCGCCATGCACCCGCCGCCGTACTAATTAAAATGGCGTAGTCGGTGCCTTCTTCTACTTCATTTATAAGCAGCGCGGTCGCATCGTCTTTTATTTCTCCGTCTTCGTCAAAATTATTCTCGTTGAAAGGAACGAATTCTAAAAATAGGTGCTGACCCGTTACAAGCCGCATCCCTGCTGCGTTTTGATGATCTTGGTAGGCAATAAAACCCTCGCTTGCTAAATAGGTTTCGATATAGGTAATGGGCCTTCCTAATAATTTTTCAAAACCTTTTTTATAAGGTTCAAAACTCACACCGCCATGTCCAAAAAAAGACAGGTTGGGCCAGAGCTCATGAATATTTTTGAGCTCGTATTTTTTAATAATCATTTCAATACAGAGCTGAATCCATGCGGGTACCCCTACTAAAAAACC
Organism: Sediminibacterium sp.; assembly: GCA_044341045.1. Classification (GTDB taxonomy): domain Bacteria; phylum Bacteroidota; class Bacteroidia; order Chitinophagales; family Chitinophagaceae; genus Sediminibacterium. The sequence continues at coordinate 25,158 of JBIISK010000022.1, forward strand.
AATATCCCAATTAGGCGCTTCTGCAACAATCTCTTCTAATTTTTTATTCCAATCTTTTTCTTTGGCTATTTTTTTTCCTGGTTTGTAAAAAGGCTGAAACCAAGAAGGTAATTTTTTAGCAGTGATACCGCTTAAATCGCCGGCGTAAAATCCAGTCCCTTTTTGAAGTTCTGTGCTACCGCCAATAGCAAGCCAGCCTTTTGCAATGGACGAATATGGAATATTTTTATAGTGCCTCAAACTTATCAACTGCTTCACCATAATGGTTTTGTTCCCTGATAATAACGCACGGGTAACGGGAATGTACTTGCTAGAAGCTTCCGAGGTTCCGCTACTTAAGGCGTAATATTTTATCTTACCAGGCCAACAAACATCCGACTCACCCTCAATACATTTATGCCACCACTCTTTGTATATTTTATTGTAATTAAAAATAGGCACCGCCTTTTGAAAATCTTTCGCAGGCGTTTTGCTTTTTAAAAGTGTTTCAAATCCATACGTGTTTCCAAATGCCGTGTTTTTTGCACGACGGAGTAATTTTTTTAAAACACGGTCCTGTTCTTTTTTTGTGTTTTTAGGAGATAAGGATAGGTCAAATAGGGCCATGCTACAAAGCTAAAGCAAAATGATACAAAACTTGAATAGTGGCCGCATCTTCGTTACTTTTGCGTTATGTTAACAGAAACACTGATAGCGGCTACAAAAGCGGGTGCTGCCGAGTTGCAGCGGTTTTTTAATGGTGCATTTGAGATTAGCCACAAAGAAGGCGTTAATAATTTGGTAACAGAAGCAGATCATGCAGCAGAGCGTGCTATTATTGGTGTAATTCAGGCTGCGTTTCCAGATCATTTTATTTTAAGTGAAGAAACCGGAGAAATCATTACCACATCGGAATACAAATGGATTATTGACCCTATCGACGGTACTGTAAATTTCGCTAATGGCATTCCTATTTGTTGCGTAAGTGTAGGACTCGAAAAAGATGGCGAGATCATTATGGGCGCGGTATACAACCCTATTATGGATGAATTTTATTTTGCCGAAAAAGGAAGGGGGGCTTTTTTAAACGATAAAAAAATAAGCGTTAGTAAAAAAACCAAAGTCATAGAATCGTGCCTTGTAACAGGCTTTCCATATACGTATTTAGATACGCCAAACGGACCATTGCAAGTATTTGAAAAATTAATTAGAAAAGGTATACCTGTGCGCAGACTAGGTAGCGCTGCCATTGATTTGTGCTGGGTAGCTGCCGGTAAATTTGATGGTTTTTATGAACATAAATTACAGGCCTGGGATAGTGCTGCCGGTTTTTTAATGGTAGCGGAAGCTGGCGGAAAAGTAACGGATTATAAAGGTGAAAACTACTCCGTATACCAACCACATTTATTAGCTACCAATGGATATATACATAATGAGTTACTAGCAATTATTAATGGCGCACCCGTACAATAAATAATTAAACATGAGCGAACAAAGAACAGAAATAACAACACTTGGTGAATTTGGATTGATAGAGCACCTGACCAAAAATTTTGAAACGCATAATGCTTCCACTGTTTTATCGGTGGGTGATGACGCCGCAGTAATCGATCATTTTGGAAAGCAAACTGTGGTAACTACCGATTTATTATTGGAAGGCATTCATTTTGATTTGATGTATACGCCATTAAAGCACCTAGGCTACAAAGCAGTGATGGTAAACCTTTCGGACGTTTACGCTATGAATGCGCAGCCCACGCAAATCACCATTAGCATTGGTATTAGCAACCGTTTTAGTGTAGAAGCCATCACTGAATTTTATGAAGGCGTGCATATTGCCTGCGAAAAACACGGCGTAGATTTAGTGGGTGGTGATACCTCATCTTCTCAAAAAGGATTTGTAATTTCTGTAACAGCAATTGGCGAAGTGGCACCTGATAAATTTGTAAAAAGAAGCACCGCAGCAGTTGGCGATTTGATTTGCGTAACCGGTGATTTGGGTGGTGCTTTTTTAGGTTTAACACTGATGGAAAGAGAAAAAAAGATTTACCTCGAAAATCCGGCCGTACAACCTGATTTAGAAGATGAAAGTTATATAGTAGGAAGGCTTCTAAAACCAGAAGCGCGCAAAGAAATCATTTCATTTTTTGCAGATAATAATATTATGCCTACCGCTATGATGGATGTAAGTGATGGAATTAGTAGCGATGTCTTACACTTATGTAAGCAAAGCACAGTGGGATGTAGAATTTATGAAGAAAAACTTCCAATATCGGATGAATCTAGAAAAGCAGCGTTTAAGTTTGGATTAGACCCTACGGTTTGTGCACTTAATGGTGGAGAAGATTATGAACTACTCTTTACGCTAAAACAAGAAGACCACGATAAAATTACACTCAACGAAGACATCAGTGTGATTGGTTATGTGGTTGACATAAACGAGGGCACAAAACTATTAACCAAGGGTGGTAATACATTTGATATCACCGCACAAGGTTGGACGGCATTTAAAGAGGCATAATTTTAATTGAAAAAATGAATTGAAAAAGAATGTGCGGCTGTAATGGTTACAAACTCGTTTTAGTTTTTTGTTGCCTATTTTTTTTGGCACCTGTAATAGCGCAAAAAAAATTAGCAGCAGCACCCAAAATATCGCCAGCATTACTTATTAAAGATTTGCATACACTCCAAAAAGTAATTGTGCAAAATCATCCAAGCACGTATTGGTATACACCAAAAGACAGCATGGACTTTTATTTTTCAATTGCGCTTGCCTCTGTAAAAGATTCTATGTCGGCGTGGGCTTTTAAAAATATCGTTGCTACTTATTTAGCAAATATTAAGTGTGGTCATACCTCGGTACATTTTTCTCCAAAGCTTACAAAGCAGTATGCTACTTATAGATATCCGCTGTTTCCACTTCAATTAAAAGTATGGAAAGACTCTGCGGTAGTGATTGGAAATTTATTTGCCAAAGATAGTATATTAAAAAGAGGAACCATTGTTACAGCTATCAATCAGTTACCCATCAAACCTTTGGTAGATAGTATTTATAGTATTATAAGTACCGATGGAAACAGTATTAATTTTAAAAGCCAGGTCCTTACCAATAATTTTGCTGGATGGTATAAAGCAAGATTTGGTGATGCTGATAGCGTGTATCAGATTTCATATATCGATAGCACCGGTATTGTAAATACAACAAGTATTACTGCATACGTGCCCCAAAAACCTAAAAAGGACACTATTTCAAAATCAAAAGTTGTAAGCAGCAAACCAAAAACGCCAAAACCAACCCCAGTAAAAAAATGGACACTACTTATTGATAGCACTGCCAGTACTGCGTTTATGAACCTTACCAGCTTTTCGGGTTCTGGACTCAGAAAATTTATTCGACAAAGCTTTAGAACTATAAAAACCAGCGGGATTAAAAATTTAGTGATAGACTTACGTAGTAACGGCGGAGGTAATGTTAAAAATTCTACGCTTCTTTCACAATACATTTCAGATCATTCATTTAAAATTGCGGATAGTGTTGTAGCAATAAGAAGAGGTATCAGCAAAGTACCATTTTCATCTTATTTTGATGTTATGGGTTATGCGTTTGCAAAAGCCGTGATTTCAAAAAAACAATCAGATAGTGGATTTCATTTAAAAAGATATGAAAAACATTATCATGCACCTGTTAAAAAAAATCATTTTGACGGAAGCGTTTATATATTACAAGGAGGATTTACTTTTTCTGCGTCAACTCTTTTTACTTCGCCACTGATGAATCAAAAAAATGTAACAATTGTTGGTGAAGAATCCGGTGGCGGCTATTATGGTAATTCTGCTATGATGATACCTAGCATTAAGCTGCCGCACTCAAAACTACTATTTAGATTACCATTATTTCGTTTGGTGATGGATAAAACAAGGCCCAAGGGTGGCGGTGTAATTCCGAATGTAACCGTAGATCCAAGTTCTTATGCAATCAAACAAGGATTTGATATTAAATTAGAGGCCGTTAAAAAAATGATTCAGCAAAAAAATTAGGATACTACAATTTTAAGAAGCTCCATCTTTTCATTTAAACAAATTAGCGAAGCAGTTTCACCCATTTGTATGCAGCCACTCATTTCTTTTTTTTGCATCACCCGCGCCGGATACACGCTACACATTTTAAGGGCCTCTTCAAAATCGAGGCCCACATGTTCCACTAAATTTTGAACCGATTTTAATTGTGTAAGTGCAGATCCACTCAGCGTTCCGCCCGATTCATATTTATCTCCAACAAGGGTGTGCTGATAAAAACCAGTAGTTGACGTTGTTACAGCGTCTGTGATACAAAACAGGCGGTCACCCATTATTTTTTTAGCTGTTTTAACTGCATTATAATTTACATGATAACCGTCTACTATAATACTACTCATGGCCCGTGGATGATTAAATAGTGCACCCACCATGCCAGGCTCTCGGTGTAAAAAACCGCTCATGGCATTAAATAAATGCGTGGCTACTGTAATACCGTTATCAAAAAACTTTGTAGCTGTTTCATAATTTGCATTACTATGCCCCGCCGATATAATAATCCCATGCGATTGTATGAGATCAATAATGCTTGGATCACAAATTTCTGGTGCAAGCGTAATCATGCTAATAAACCCTTTACCGTATGCCAATATTTCTTCGACTTCGGCGATGGTAGGCGCGTGAATAACATCCTCGTTATGCGCACCTTTTTTAGAAGCATTAATCCAGGGTCCTTCTAGGTGTAATCCTATGCAACCCTTGCCACCGCTAGTTTTGTAAGCTTTAACGGCGTCAATGGCTTTATAAATAACGACGGTAGATTGTGAGGCAACAGTGGGCTGAAAATAGGCAGCACCACCTGCTAAACAGTATTCATATATTTTTTGGATGCAATCAGCGTTCGGAAATTCAGATAACAATTTTTTGTCCGCACCATAAATTTGTAAATCAATAAATGCAGGTACTATGTAATGGTAAGCTTCATTAGCATCATAATGCTCTTTAGTAATCGAAATAATTTTTCCATCTTTTATTTCTACAGCAGCGTCTTGTATCCATTCGCTACCCGTAAATAATGACTTTGCAGAAATCAATGCTGACATAAAAAAGTATTGATGTAATTAAACGAGCATTAAAGCTCAATGGAAAAAGAATCGGCGTCTTTTCCAAACGGAAATTTTTCTCTGGCTTCTATCACCACACTTTTTTCTAGTTCCATGTATACAGTGTCTTCGTCGTCTGCTTTGTAATAGAGTACTTGACCGAGTGGATCCACAATCATACTATCGCCACTGTGGTTTATTTGATGTCCATCTTTACCTACTCTATTAACGCCCACTACATAGGTTTGGTTTTCTATGGCACGCGCGCAGAGTAAGGTTTTCCAGGCGTGGTTACGCCTTTCGGGCCAGTTGGCTACATAAATTAAAAGGTCATATTCGTCGGGTGTTTGTTTGCGTGCCCATACTGGAAAACGTAAGTCGTAACAAACTTGCAAACAAATTTTCCATCCGTTTACTTGCGCAATGAGTCTTTTATTCCCCGGTGTATATTCTTTGTCTTCACCCGCATATGCAAACAAGTGTCTTTTATTATAATACGCCACTTGTCCGGTTGGTAGTACCCATAACAAGCGGTTGTAAAATTTATTGTCTTCTTCTATAATAATGCTACCCGTTAAAATAATTTTATGAAGGGATGCCTGCTCTATCATCCACTCTATGGTAGAGCCTTCCATGGTTTCGGCAAACAGTTTTGGTTGCATGCTAAAACCAGTGGTAAACATTTCTGGTAATACTACAATTTGTGTAGCCGCTTCAACAGCTGCTATTTTTTTTTCGAGCATCTCAAGATTGCGAAACTTGTCTTCCCAAAAAAGATCGGTTTGTATGAGGCTGATGTGTAAATTACCCATGCTGCAATTTAATAATTTTATTGAAGCCCTGCTTTTATTTTAGCAATCGCGGCCTGCACCCGTGGGGACTCAAAGCCACGGCTCACTAAGTACTGCATTACTTTTGCCTGTCTGGCATAGCCTACTTCACCCTTACACTTCTCCCATTTATCCAGTACTAGTTTACTAATGGTTTGCTCGTAAGCTTCCTCTTCGATGGTGGCAAGTCCAGCTTTAATATTATAAGCACTTACCCTTTTTTGCTTGAGTTCGTAAGCAATTTTTACGCGTCCCCATTTTTTGGTTCTAAAATGACCACCCGCAAATAAAGTAGCAAAACGGGTTTCGTTTAAATAGTCTTCCTCGATGAGTTTTGAAAGTAGTACCTCAACATCTTTGGTAGTTAAGCCATACCCATACAACCGGTCTTTGGTTTCTTGGTGGCTTCGCTCTTGATAGGCACAGTAGTGCTTAATTTTTTGCCAAGCCTGATCCGGGGTGAGGTATTTTTTTATCATGAACGATAAATATACAGACTTGCTGTAATTATGCCATGGTTTAGACCGCAAATCCACAACTGATTCACATAAAACACTTTGTTGTCTAATAGCCCTATTTAGAGCGCCAAAGTATTGGAATTTTGGATTAGGTTTGCAGGGTACCCATAACTCATGTAGCATGAAATTTATTGTTTCTTCTTCTTCGCTTCTAAAACACCTACAACAAATTGGTGGCGTTATTAATGCAAATACTGTTTTGCCTATTTTAGAAGACTTCTTATTTGAAATTACCGACAAAAAATTAAGCATAGTAGCAACTGATTTAGAAACAGTGATGCGTGTAGAAATGGATGTTGAAAGCAAGGCCAATGGTCGTGTATGTATTCCTGCTAAAATCTTGTTGGATTCATTAAAAAACATTGCCGATCAACCACTCACTTTTAATATCGATAAAAACTTTGCAGTAGAAATTACCAGCGATAATGGTAAGTATAAAGTGATGGGTGAAAATCCTGATAATTTTCCAAAAGAACCTTCTGCAGATGATACCAGCAGTTTTGATATGACAAGTGGGTCTTTGTTAACAGCGATCAACAAAACATTATTTGCTGTTAGTAACGACGATTTACGTCCAGCTATGACGGGTGTATTTTTTGAATTGTCTACCAGCGGAGTTCAATTTGTTGCTACCGATGCGCACAGACTAGTGCGTTATAAAAGAACGGATGCAAAAGCACCAAAAACAGATTCGTTTATTGTGCCACGCAAGCCACTTAACTTATTAAAAAACGCATTACCAGATAACGAAGATCCAATTACTATCAGCTATAACAGCAATCATTTATTTGTGAACCATGGTTCTACACAAATGATTTGCCGATTAATCGATGCAAGATTCCCAGATTACAAAGTGGTAATACCTGCAGACAATCCGTATAAACTAATTGTTAACAAACATGATTTCCAAAATGCATTACGTCGTGTAAATGTATTTAGTAATAAGAGCACCAATCAAGTGGCGCTTAACATTACTGGCAGCGAGTTACAGATGGCTGCGCAAGATGTTGATTTTAGTTTTGAAGGTAATGAGCGCATGAATTGTATGTATGATGGTGAAGATTTACAAATCGCTTTTAATGCAAAGTTTTTAATTGAAATGTTAAACGCTGCAGACACCGATGATGTAAAAATGGAATTATCTACTTCTACAAAAGCAGGACTTATCAAACCAACCGAGCAAGGTGCTGGTGAAGATTTACTCATGCTTGTGATGCCGCTTATGTTAAATAATTAATAGCAGATGCTAGAAAATTTAATTGAATATTTTAACCAGATACCAAGTACGCACCGCGCACTTATTTTAGCTGGTGGTATTACTTTATTTTGGATCATAGAGGGAGCTATTCCTCTATTTTCATTTTCATACCACAAGTGGAAACACGCGGTTGTAAATTTATTTTTTACAGCCACTACTATTGTTATCAATTTTGCTTGTGCACTTGTCATTGTAAAAGCATCCGACTGGGCTGTTGCGGGGAAGTTTGGCGTACTACAAATGTTTGAAATGCCTACTTGGGTATTTATGATTGGTGGGCTAATGCTTTTGGATTTAGTAGGCGCTTGGTTCATTCATTTTATAGAACATAAAATAAAAATCCTTTGGAAATTTCATATGGTGCATCACGCCGATACCCATGTAGATACGACCACGGCAAATAGACACCATCCAGGCGAAAGCGTTTTTAGGGTTGTGTTTACCCTCATTGGTGTGGTTGTTTGCGGCGCGCCCATGTGGCTTGTAATGCTCTATCAAAGTTTAAGCGCTGTGTTTTCTCAATTTAACCACGCCAATATTAGACTTCCATTATGGCTGGATACGGCTATTAGCTATGTGATTGTGTCTCCGAATATGCACAAAGTACACCATCATTATATGCGTCCTCAAACCGATTCTAACTACGGCAATATATTTTCTATTTGGGACCGCCTTTTTGGAACTTTTGATGCTACACCCATGGAAAACTTGCGTTACGGCCTCGATGTACTCGATGATCGCACCGACGAAAGTTTAGCCTATCAGTTAAAAGTGCCTTTTGACAAATCGGTGAAGACAGATTATTAAATATGCCGTTTCTTTGCATCACAATTTGATGTTCATGAAAATTTGTGCTTTTATTCCTGCTAGATATGCTGCTACCCGCTTTCCTGCTAAACTCATGCAGCCGCTAGGAGATAAAACCGTTATTCGTCATACCTACGACAACACGCTTGCAACTGGTTTATTTACGGATGTATTTGTGGTAACGGATAGTGCTATTATTTTTGATGAAATAACAAGTCATGGCGGTAAAGCTATTATGAGCATTCGTTCACACGAAAGCGGTAGCGACCGAATTGCCGAAGCGATTGTTGATTTGGATATTGACGTGGTGGTTAATGTGCAAGGCGACGAGCCGTTTGTAAAAAAAGAACCCCTTCAAAAATTACTAGAAGTATTTAAGGACAGTTCTCAAAATGTGCGCGTAGCATCGTTGATGCAAGTGCTTACGTCACAACAAAATATTGAAGATCCCAATTATGTTAAAGTTGCGATCGATAAAAATAACAATGCCTTGTTTTTTTCGCGTAGCGTGATACCTTATCCTAGAA
>JBIISK010000023.1:0-33888 GCA_044341045.1 Sediminibacterium sp.
GCAAAAAACCCCCTTTTTGAGGGGGTTTAGACGTTCAGATAGGTTATTTAGGGGGTTGCAAAGGCTATCTTTTGCCATAGGCTTCCTCTTCTTTTTCGTGTTCTTTGTCGTAGGCCTTGATGATGGCCTTTACGAGTTTGTGTCTAACTACGTCTTCCTCGGTGAGGGCAATATGAGAAATCCCTTCAATATTTTGTAAAATTCTGCTGGCTTTTTCAAGTCCACTACGCATATTTCGGGGTAGGTCAATTTGGGTAGGATCGCCAGTAATAATTGCTTTTGCATTGGCCCCAATACGCGTTAAAAACATTTTTAATTGCAGGTCATTAGTGTTTTGCGCTTCATCTAAAATAATAAATGCATTGTCAAGTGTTCTTCCGCGCATGTAGGCAAGTGGCGCAATTTCGATGGTACGCGTTGTCATATAATATCCTAACTTTTCGGCAGGAATCATATCATCAAGTGCATCATACAAAGGGCGTAAATACGGATCAATTTTTTCTTTTAAATCACCAGGTAAAAATCCAAGATTTTCGCCTGCTTCTACTGCAGGGCGTGTTAAAATAATTTTTTTAACTACTTTGTTTTTTAGTGCACGCACTGCAAGCGCAACAGCAGTATATGTTTTACCCGTACCTGCAGGACCAATAGCAAAAACGATATCGTTTTTATCGGCAGCAGCTACCATCTTTTTTTGATTCGGCGTTCTTGCTCTAACTGTTTTTCCATTAGGCCCAAATACTAAAATATCGTTGGGGTTTTTGTCTACAAAATGATCGGTAATTTCTGCGTCATCACCGCCTAAAATTTGCTCAAAATAGTCTTCACTTAAATGCCCATTGCGTTCTAAATATTGAAGTACTAAACTTACTTTTTCTTTCGCGACATCTATCTGTTCTGGTGCACCACTTAATTTTAATTGTGTGCCACGCGATAAGATTTTTAGAAGCGGAAATTTCTTTTTTAAAACGTCTAGTTTTCCGTTGTTTACGCCAAAAAATTCGATGGGGTTAACGGAGTCGAGGTTAATGATTGTCTCTGTCAAATTACTTGGTTTTAGTGAGGTGGTTAACCAAATTTAAACTATTGGCTACCACTTTTCCAAGCCTTATTTATGAACAAATTGTGAATATTTTTTGAAACCGCAGTTAATTAAAGCGCTTTAAGAGCCGCAATGGTTTGGGTGGGGTTCTCCGATTTAAAAACGGTATTGCCTGCCACCAAAACGTCGGCGCCTGCTGCTAAAATTTGTGGTGCATTTTGTAATGTAACGCCTCCATCAATTTGAATAAGGGCACTTGCATTTTTTTGGACAATTAATGCTTTAAGTTCAGCAATTCTTAAAAGTGTTTGTGGAATAAATTGTTGACCACCAAATCCAGGATTTACGCTCATCAAACATACCACATCAATATCTTGTATAACATCAGTGAGGGATTGAATAGGGGTGTGTGGATTAAGCGCTACACCGGCTTTCATGCCTAGTTGTTTTGCTTGCTGTAAATTTCTATGAAGGTGAGGGCATGCTTCTATATGAACGGTGTAAACATCGGCACCTGCTTTTTTAAAAGCTTCTGCATATTTTTCTGGCTCCAAAATCATAACGTGCACATCACAAATTTTGGATGTTGCTTTTCTGATTTGTTCAATAATGGGAAGGCCAAAACTTATGTTGGGCACAAACCTGCCATCCATAACATCGAGGTGATACCAATCGGCGGCACTATTATTGAGCATGTCACAATCTTTTTGAAGTTCTAAAAAATTGGCACTTAATAAGGATGGAGCAATGATTGGCATATACAGGTTTTGTGCAAATTTCAACTTTTTTGAGCAACCATGCTATTTTTTAGTGGCATTTATTCTTGAAATGGCTTCTGAAGCTTCTGATAAGCTATTGTCTAGGTTGAGGGCGAGTTGATATGCGTTAATGGCTTTGTCTGATTGCTTTAATTTTTCGAGACATTTGGCGGTCCAATAATGCGCCCTTGCATCCGTAGGTTTCACTGCGGTTGCGGTTTCAAAAATTTCTTTTGCAGCTGTGTATTTTTGTTGATCAAAATAAATCCAACCCACTTCTAAATAAGCATCTAGGTAGTAATAATTTTGCTGAATACAGGCATTAAATTTTTCGATGGCAGTAGCGGTATTGCCAATGTTTTCGAAATACAGGCCACTAATGTAATAGCTATGTGCAATATAGGTTCTGTCCGGTTTTTGAGCAGTAACCTTATCACATAACTCAAGGGATAATTTATTTTTTTGTGCAGCATATAAATTGGCCAGTGTTAATAGTACATCTGGTGAACTATAAATAGCTGCTGCACTCGAAAAGCTTTTAATGGCGAGTGCAGTATCTGTGTTATGAATGGCGAGTTCTCCTTTTCTAAACCAGTTGCCATAATTACCTGGATCTTTTGCAATAAGGGAATCTATTTGTTGAAGCGCTTCCTTTGTCAGGTGAAGGCTATCCATGGTATCTATAAGTTGTACCCGAAGCGCTGTGCTGTCCGGAAAACGCTCAATTTGTTGCATTAAATCTTGAACAAAAACAGGATACACTCCAGTTTTATTTGCTTTGTTGCCGCTGTCTTTTGGACTATTGCAGCTAAAAGTTAAAATACCAAAAATGATACATAGGAATAAGCGCATACTCAAAAATAACCCCAAATTTTTAAATCTCTTGACAATACGCTGACATTAAAACCTTGAAACATGCCTACTTTTGCATCCTCTTAACACCTATCTATGAAACTATCTACCACTTTTTATTTGATGCTGTGTATATTATTTGTATCTCCAACTTTGGCGCAGTATGCTACCGGGGACACGGTGCATTTTGATGGAGAAAAGTATTTTAAAAATGTTAGACAATTAACCTTTGGTGGTGATAATGCAGAAGCGTATTGGAGTTATGATGGCAAGTCTATTGTGTTTCAAAAAACAAATCCCAAAGAAGGTGTTTTTTGTGATCAAATTTTTGTGGGTAAAGTTCCAGTAACGGATGCTCAAAAATTTACACCAAAAATGGTAGGCACCGGAAAGGGTAGATCTACTTGTGCTTATTTTTTACCAGATGGTAAACATATTATTTATGCGTCCACACATTTGGGTGCTGATTCTTGTCCGCCAACACCAGACAGAGCAAAATATGGCAATAAATATATTTGGCCTTTATATAATAGTTACGACATTTTTATGGCAGACATGTCAGGTAAAATTGTACAACAAATGACGAGTGCTAAGGGATATGATGCAGAAGCAACATTATCTGCAGATGGTAAAAAAATGATTTACTGTTCTGATAAAAGTGGCGACTTAGAACTCTATGTGATGGATGTAAAATCAGGCAAAGAAATTCGTGTTACCAATGAATTAGGATACGATGGTGGTGCTTGGTTTAGCCCAGATGGTACCAAAATTGTATGGCGTGCGAGTAGACCTAAAACACCCGAAGCCATTAAAGAATACAAAGAATTACTTGCTGAAGGAATGGTGGCACCCACCAATATGGAAGTGTTTGTTGCGAATGCAGACGGTTCAAATGCAAAACAAATTACAGCACTTGGTCAGGCCAACTGGGCACCTAATTTTACACCCGATGGTAAACACATTATTTTTTGTAGTAACCACGAATACAAAAGAGGATTTCCATTTAACATGTACCTCATCGATTTAGAAGGGAAGGGTCTCGAAAAAATTAGCAGGGATAAAGGTTTTGACGCGTTTCCCATGTTTAGTCCAGACGGCAAAAAAATAATTTTTGCTTCTAACAGAAACAATGGCGGAACAAGAGACACCAACTTGTTTGTAGCAGACTGGGTAGAATAAAACCAAATCCATTATATTAGCAGTATAAAATCAAATACTATGGCAACTGGACTTTTACATTTACATAATTTTTTGCGCTGGGTCATTTTAGTTTTATTAATTATTTCAATTGTAAAAGCATACACTGGTTGGCAGTCAAAAAAAGAGTTTGCTGCTGCAGATAAAAAAACTTGGTTGTTTACCATGATAGCTGGTCATATCACACTGTTACTAGGTTTGTATCAAGTGCTAGCAGGGCGCATTGGAATTTTTACAACAGAGGTTGCCGCTGGCACTTCAGTAATGAAAGATAAATTTTTACGTTTTTATTGGGTAGAACATCCAGTAACCATGATTGCGGCTATTGTTTTTTTAACAGTGGCACATGGTGTTGCGAAAAAGAATGTAGATAGTACCACCAAGTATAAAAAAGCGTTTTACTTTTTTGTAATTGCACTGGTATTAATATTAGCTGGTGTGCCTTGGCCTTTTAGAGGTATTGAAATTGCGCGTCCATTATTTCCGGGCATGTAATTATTAATGGCCTTTTATACCCTTGCTCCGAGTTCAATAATTTGACAGTTTTTAATGTCTGTCCCGTCAATATCTATTTTGATGAGGGTTCTCACTTTTTGCCAACCCTGTTTACCAGCGGCTCCTGGATTGATATGTAAACAAGCAAGCGCTGGATCGTAGATGACTTTTAAAATATGACTATGGCCACTTATAAATAACTGAGGTTTGTAAGCAGCTATTATTGGCTTTGTTACTTTATTGTAGTTAGGAGGGTAGCCGCCTATATGAAACATCATGACCCTTACGCCTTCTATTTCAAATTGTAAGCATTCCTGAAATTCGGATCTTATATCCTGTCCATCAATGTTTCCGTGAACGCCTCTTAGGGGTTTCTTTGCGCGCAGTTGTTTGGCTACTTCATAGCTACCAAAATCGCCAGCATGCCAGATTTCGTCGCAATCAGCAAAGTGAAGCGCTACTTTGGGGTCCAAATAGCTATGGGTATCTGAAATAAGGCCAATTCGTTTCATTTTACAGTGGTATGAGCCGCAAACTACTCAATATTGGCATGCCTAAACCTAATTTTCATAATTATCAGGGCTTTAGTATATTCGTTACTATATAGTAATCGAAAAATTAAATCATGAAAAAATTAGTATTCGCTTTGTTTGTGTTGGCGTCTTTTGCCGCCAATGCACAAGAAGCACAAAATTTTACCGTAAACGGTGTGCTTCAAAATATTGCCCTGCCGGTTAACAAGGTATACTATTCTTACAGAGCCGATGGTGTAACGGTAAGAGATAGCGTAGCTCCAACCGACGGAAAATATAGTTTCTCTGGTAAAATAGCAGAACCATTAATGGTGACCATTTTTGTTCGGTATAAAAATGATGCATCAGGTAAACCCATTAAAATGTTTCAACCACGCGACTATGCATCTGTGTTTGTAGCGCCAGGAACTGTTCAAGTAAACTCTATAGATTCATTTAGCAATGTTAAAGTGAAGGGATCAAAAGCCCATGATGCTTATTTGTCATTGTCTGAAAAAACAAAGCCGGTAAACGATAAAATGCAAGCTGCTAGTAAAGCATACAGCGCAGCATACCAAGCAAAAGATTCGGCAACCATGAAAACCCTCGATGCAACATTTGATGCATTGGATCTTGAAATGAAAGAAGTGTACAAAGGGTATTTAGCAACCAATAATAATTCTCCAATAGCCATGTATGCGCTAGGTCAGATGGCCGGTTGGGATATCAATCCAGCGGTTGTGGAGCCTATTTATAAAGGTTTGGCTGAGCCTGCCCGCGCCACCCCAAGTGGAAAGGCGTTTGCAGAAAAAATAGAAACGGCTAAAAAAACAGCGGTAGGTGCCATGGCCATGAACTTTACCCAAAACGATACTTTGGATGTACCTGTTTCATTGGCTAGCTTTAAAGGCAAATATGTATTAATTGATTTTTGGGCGAGCTGGTGCGGTCCATGCCGTCAAGAAAACCCAAATGTGGTGAAGGCATTTCAAACATACAATGCTAAGGGCTTTACCGTTTTAGGTGTTAGTCTGGATCAGCCAGGTGCCAAAAACAAATGGATGAAAGCCATTCATGACGACAACTTAACTTGGACGCAGGTTTCTGATTTAAAGTATTGGGACAATCAAGTTGCTAAACAATATGGTATTCAAGCTATTCCACAAAACTTCCTAGTAGACCCTTCCGGTAAGATCATTGCTAAGAACATTAGGGGGGAGGAACTGTCATCTAAGCTTGCTACCATTTTCAAATAGTGAAAATAATCATTGAAAATCAAGGAGTTACGTAATTTTTCACAAATTCTGTAAATTTCTCCCCGTTTTCTTCGTATTTCGGTTGCATTCTAATATCTTTGCAGCCCCAAAAATTGTATGTCTAAACAACCGTTGATCAAACAAGATGGAGTTATTCTAGAAGCACTGAGCAATGCTATGTTCAGAGTAAAGCTAGAAAATGGCCACGAAATATTGGCTACCATCTCAGGAAAAATGAGGATGCACTACATCAGAATTTTACCTGGCGATAAAGTCGGCGTTGAAATGAGTCCATACGATTTAAGTAGGGGTCGGATTATTTTTAGGTACAAATAACCGGGTAGGATAAACCGAATAACAACCAGACTAAAACTAAAGAGATGAAAGTTAGAGCTTCAATCAAAAAGCGTAGTGCAGATTGCAAGATTGTTAAGCGCAAGGGCAAACTTTTTGTTATCAACAAAAAGAATCCTCGCTTTAAGCAACGTCAAGGATAAAACCAGTGGTGGTGCATATTTGCACCCAATTGTTTTTTCAATCAGTAACTACAAACAGTAACTACTAATAGTAAAGTAAAATTTAAAAAAAGCATATGGCTCGTATTGCCGGTATTGACTTACCAAAAAACAAAAGAGGCGAAATTGGTCTGACCTATATTTTTGGTATTGGTCGTTCAACTGCACAGTATATCTTAACCAAAGCAGGTATAGACTTTAATAAAAAAGTAAATACTTGGAATGATGAAGAACAAACTGCAATTCGTAACATCATCAACAGTGAGTTTAAAGTAGAAGGTGCTCTACGTAGTGAAGTTTCTATGAGTATTAAGCGTTTGTTAGACATCGCTTGTTACCGTGGTCTTCGTCACAGAAAAGGTTTGCCTGTTCGTGGTCAACGTACCAAAACAAACAGCCGTACTAGAAAAGGTAAGCGTAAGACAGTTGCCGGTAAGAAAAAGGCACCTAAAAAATAATTAATCTGGTAAGAGCGGTGAACCCACCGCTTTTGCCATTTTTAATATACAAACCCAAAAGCTATCGGATCGCCGCCTAATTGTAGTAATTAGGATGCAGGAGAAGCGGTTGGTACCCAGGTTTACCTGGGGTTATTTTTAAAGACTACCTCAAAACACAAAAATGGCTAAACCACAAAAAGCGCAGAACAGTGCAAAAGCTGCTGCCAAAAAAAGAGTTGTAAAAGTAGACGCTACTGGTGAAGTACGTATCTCTGCAACATTCAACAACATCATCATTAGTTTTACCAACAAAACTGGTCAAGTTATTAGCTGGAGCAGTGCTGGTAAAATGGGCTTCAAAGGTTCAAAAAAGAATACACCATATGCCGCTCAAATGGCTGCTGCTGATGCTGCGAAAGTAGCTTCTGACGCGGGTTTAAAGCGTGTAGATGTATTTGTTAAAGGTCCGGGTGCTGGTCGTGAAGGTGCTATCCGTTCTATCGCACAATCAGGTATCGAAGTAACTTCTATCAAAGACGTAACTCCAATGCCACACAATGGTTGTCGTCCTCCTAAACAAAGAAGAGTTTAATTATTTTATTATACAGGGTACATCATTCATTTTAGATTTTTAACAATGATGTATCGTCATTAAAAAATCACAAAAAAAGGTCCGCAGCCTATAAAAATTGCGTTAAAAAAATGGCACGTTATACAGGTCCAAAAACAAAAATCTCCAGAATCTTTGGAGAGCCAATCCTCGGAAATGGCAAATGGTTGGGTAAAAACAGCAACCCTCCAGGTCAACACGGTGCAGCACGTAAGCGTAAGAGCTTAGGTGAGTACGCACTTCAATTACGTGAAAAGCAAAAAGCGAAATATACTTATGGTGTATTAGAGCGTCAATTCCGTAAAACATTTGAAGAAGCAGCGCGCTTAAAAGGTGTTACTGGTGAAAACTTGATCAAATTATTAGAAGCTCGTTTAGATAACACAGTTTTCCGTATGGGTTTAACAGCTAGTCGTCCAGAAGCACGTCAGTTGGTAAATCACAAGCACGTAACTGTAAACGGCGAAATCATGAACGTTCCTTCTTACACATGTAGGCCAGGTGACGTTATTGGTTACCGTCCAAAAAGTGCTCATAATTCTTCATTAACTAGCAAGAGCCGTGGTAAAAATCCTAAGTTCGGTTGGTTAGATTGGAACGAAAATGAAAAGAAAGGAACTTTCATCACTTTCCCTGAAAGAGAGAATGTACCTGAAAACATTAAGGAGCAACTAATCGTAGAATTGTACTCTAAATAATACGTACTAAAATCCAATTTCCGGTTTCAATATTGACCCGGACAAACTAATAAAAAACAAGTTTTAATATGGCCATATTAAGCTTTCAAAAACCAGACAAAATTGTTCTACAAAAAGCAACAGAGTTTGACGGACAATTTGAATTTCGTCCTTTAGAACCAGGCTTTGGTTTAACAATCGGTAATGCCTTACGCAGAGTATTACTTAGCTCACTGGAAGGATATGCAATTGTTGGTATCAAAATCGAAGGTGTAGACCACGAGTTTGCAACAATTAAAGGTATTACAGAAGATGTAACTGAAATCATATTAAACTTGAAGCAAGTACGTTTCAAGAAAAATGTGGATCATGAGGTTGCAACAGAAAAAATCAATTTATCTATCAAAGGTCGTACCGAATTTAATGCAGGTATGATTGGTGAATTATCTCAACATTTTCAGGTTATGAATCCTGATTTGAGTATTTGCACCATGGATACAACTTCTAAAATGGATATCGAATTAACGATTTCAAAAGGTCGTGGTTATATCCCTGCAGAAGAAAATAAAATTAAGGATGCTCCTTTCGGATACATCGCTATCGATTCTATTCACACGCCAATCAAGAACGTTAAATACGCAATTGAAAACTACCGTGTAGAACAAAGAACAGACTACGAAAAATTAATTTTAGACGTAGCTACCGATGGTACCATTCATCCTGAAGATGCTGTAAAGCAAGCTTCTCGTATTCTTATTCAACACCTTATGATCATTACTGATGAAAACATCACTTTTGATAATAAAGAAGATAAGAAAGAAGATGTAGTAGATGAGCATGTATTACAGTTACGTAAAGTGCTTAAAACACCACTTGAAGATTTAGATCTTTCTGTACGTGCATTTAACTGTTTAAAAGCAGCTAAAATCAATAGCTTAAGCGAACTTGTTCAATACGAGCAAGAAGACCTTATGAAATTCAGAAACTTTGGCCAAAAGTCATTGTCTGAAATTGAGCAAGTATTAACTGAAAGAGGCCTAAGCTTTGGTATGGATTTAGGTAAATTAGGTTTAGACAATCTAGATAATTAATAAAAGGGCTTAGCCCATTATTCACGCCTTACAATTCCTGACACGGTGTAAGGATTAAAAACAAAAGTCATGCGTCACGGAGACAAAATCAACAACCTAGGCCGTAAAAAAGCACATAGGGAAGCATTGTTAGCCAACTTGGCTAACCAGTTAATTACGCATAAGCGTATTGTTACTACTTTAGCAAAAGCTAAAGCTTTAAGAACATACGTAGAGCCGTTAATTACAAAAACTAAAAAGAGCGATAACAAAGAAACAATCATGCATCAGCATAGAGTTGTTTTCAGTTACTTACAAGACAAAGAAGCTGTAAAAGAATTATTTACAGTGGTAGGTCCTAAAGTAGCGGGTCGTCCGGGTGGTTATACACGTATCCTTAAATTGGGCATTCGTCCTGGGGATAATGCAGAAAAAGCAATGATTGAACTTGTAGATTTCAATGAAATCTATGGTAATTCAGTAAATGCAGCTTCTGAACCAGCTAAAAAAACACGTCGTAGCCGTGCAACCAGCAAAAAAGCTGATGTTGCTGAAGCAGAAGTGGTAGCTGAAACGCCTGCAGTAGAAGCAGCAGTAGAACCAGCCGCAGATTCTTCAACTGATAAAGCAGCTGAATAATTTGAAACGGTAATATCATATAAAAGGCAAGGCTTTAGTCTTGCCTTTTTTTATGTGTAAAAAAAAATAAGGAGATACAAGAGAATTGAACTTTTTTTGTACCATCAAACAAATCGAAAACTAGCATTACAATGACGCTTCAAGCCAAAAAGCCCGCAATTCTGATTCTCGCTGACGGACATATTTTTCATGGTTATGCATTTGGTAAAATAGGGACCACAACCGGAGAAATTTGTTTCAATACCGGCATGACGGGATATCAAGAGGTTTTTACGGATCCAAGTTACACGGGTCAGGTTCTTATCATGAACAATGTTCACATAGGTAATTATGGCGTAAAAGATACAGACGTAGAAAGCAGCACTGTAAAAATTAGAGGCTTAATTGCCCGTAATTTAGAAGAGCAGTTTAGTAGGTTACTTGCAGATGGTGATTTAAATACCTACCTCGTCAATAATAATTTAGTGGCCATCGATAATTTAGATACGCGTGCACTTGTTGCGCATATCAGAGAAAAGGGTGCCATGAACTGTATTATTTCTTCAGAGGATTTAGATATAGCATCATTACAACAAAAATTAGCGGCAGTGCCTAGCATGGATGGCCTAGAACTTGCAAGTACGGTAAGCACCACTTCAGAATATGAAATGGGCGATACTGCTTCTGCTATCAAAGTAGCCGTTTTAGATTTTGGTGTTAAAAAACATATTTTACAATGCTTAGTGGATAGAGGCGCTCATGTTAGAGTTCATCCTGCAAAAACGCCATTGAGCCGGTTAAAAGAATTTAATCCTGCTGGATATTTTATATCTAATGGCCCTGGTGATCCTGCTTCTATGGATTATGCAATTGCAACTGTTAAAGAAGTTTTAGAAGAACAAAAACCAGTATTTGGTATTTGTTTAGGGCATCAATTACTGGCACTTGCAAATGATATTCCAACATTTAAAATGCACCACGGACACAGAGGGCTTAACCATCCAGTAAAAAATATTATTACGGGTCAGTGTGAAATTACTACGCAAAATCATGGATTTGGTGTAGATCCTGAAGCTGTAAAAAATCATCCAAACGTAGAAGTAACGCACGTAAATTTAAATGACAATTCTATTGAAGGTATTCGTTTAAAAAACAAGCCTGCATTTAGTGTGCAATACCATCCCGAAAGCACACCAGGCCCGCATGATAGCCGTTATTTATTTGACAACTTTATTGATTTAATTAAAGCAAAAGCTTAGTTATGAAAATAACGATCATCAATGGACCCAATTTAAATTTGTTGGGCAAACGAGAGCCAGATGTTTATGGCACTGCAAGTTTTGATGATTGCTTTAATAATTTAGTGGCGCAGTATCCAAACATCGAATTCGAATATTTTCAATCCAATATCGAAGGAGAACTCATCAACGAATTACAACGTGTAGGTTTTACGGCTACTGGAATAATTTTTAATCCAGGTGGTTATACCCATACATCTGTTGCGATAGGAGATACCGTAGCTGCAATAACAACGCCAGTAATTGAAGTACATATTAGTAATGTGCATGCAAGAGAAGATTTTAGAAAAATTTCGCACGTATCTGCAAAGGCAACTGGTTCTATTGTTGGACTAGGGTTACAGGGCTATCAATTAGCGGTAGAGTGGTTTGTAAAAAAAGGCGCTTAATTTTTTTCTATATGTTTAAGTCCTATTCCCAAAAAGTATTCGGGCTCATTTTTTTTGCTGCATGCATCAAAATGATTGCTGCTCCTTTTTTGGAACTTGGAAATGACGAAGTATACTACTGGACTTACGCACTACAACTCGATTTTAATCATTTTGACCATCCACCACTTGTAGGTTTATTAATCCGTGTATTTACTTTAAACATGCACTGGATATCTGAAGGGAGTATGCGGTTGGGAGCTATTGTTTCGGCTAGTATGGGTTGTTATTTTGTTTTTAAAACAACATCGATTTTATCTAACGAAAGAGCGGGATGGTATGCAGCGGTCTTGTATCAAGCAGGCGTATATACTGGTTTTATTGCTGGTTTTTTTATTTTGCCGGATAGTGCACAACTTATATTTTGGACGGCGGCGCTGTATGTAATGTCACTACTGCTGTTTACAGATAAAGAAAAGCAAATAGGGTATTGGATGCTGCTTGGCTTACTTATTGGGCTTGCAACACTCTCAAAAGTGCATGGTTTATTTTTATGGGCTGGCTTTGGTGCTTATCTGTTATTTACAGAGTACAAGAAAATATTTTCGTGGCCATTTATGTTAGCAGTATGTATTACGCTGCTTTGCATAGTACCCATTGTGTACTGGAATGTCATGTACGATTTTATCACTTACCGTTTTCATTCGGAGCGTGTAACACATACAGGTATTGATGTTAATAGTTTTACAACAGAAATACTTGGAGAGGTTTTATATCAAAACCCACTCGTGTATATTTTAATGGCTTCTGCTTTATTTTCGTTTAAGAAAATTTCATTTCAGCAAAAAAATAGTGGACGTTGGTTGTTATGGATGAGCGTACCGCTTATATTAATTTTTTGGGTGGTAGCGCTTTTTAATCCCACACTACCGCACTGGTCGGGTCCTGCATTTATTCCATTAATGATACTTGCTGGTATTTATATCGATCAGCAAAAACCAAGTTGGTCCGTTTATTTGTTGAGAACTTCGGCGGGATTTGTTTTTACGATTTTACTAGCACTAGTTGTTATCGTGCAAAAATATCCAGGAAATTTTGGTAGTCAACAACAAAGTAATTTAGGAGAATACTGCCCCACATTAGATTTGTCTGGCTGGAAAAATTTTAGTGTAGCTTTTAAAAATTTAGCCACTAAGGACCAAGCCAATCATATAATGTCAGAGTCGCCTTCTATTATTGTAGGCAAATGGTTTCCGGCTGGACATTTAGAATTTTATACGGCGCGTACTACCGGACTTCCTTTAATTGGCGTTGGGCCGCTACAAGACATACATAAGTTTGCTTGGTTAAATAAAGAGCGCCCTGCTTTAGCAATTGGCTCAGATGCTTATTGTATTGTACCCTCTAATGTTCCATTCAATGTTGAAACCGCGTATGCGTCATATTTTAAAATCATCGACGCACCAATAAGGATCAATCAAATTAGGGGTGGTGTTGTTGTTCGTTATTTTTTTGTGTACAGGCTGCATGGCTGCACTAAAGTTCCACAGCCCCTTTTGTAAGCGCTTTAAAATAGCCTTTCAAAATCTCTTCTGTAAGAAATACTAGCCCCAAAACGGTTGCGTCTCCCAAAGCTGGATCCACTGATGTCAAGGCTGTTTTTATTGAATAATATAGCCCTTAATTTACGGTCTTGCGTAAGTATAAATTCTATGTTTAAATCGGGAAGCCATTGCAAATTTCCGTTTTTAACACTTGACGAATTGCTTAAATTAAAATCTAAATCGCCACCAAATGTCACTACAATTTTGTCTTCAAAAAAGCTTTTACCCACTTTAAAATTAACCCTAGATCTGTTAATGCCTGCATTCGCAACATTACTATTGATGCCAGATGCGGCTCCTAAAAGCTCGGAATTGCTATATAAAGATGTTCCAACATCAAAGCGTAAGCTCTTGTCGCCAGTTAGCTTGTATAGCATGTTGGAGAACATTTTATTGATCTCTTTGGTTAAAATTTGAGAGAGCGTGTTTACTCCAATCGTTGCAAACATAGCATTTGTATTTCCGCTTCCTCCATTGCCAATAGTAGGAGGGGCAAAGGAATTGAAGACAATTAAAAATGAAACCTGTTTTAATATTTCATTATCGTCTTGTTCGAGTCTTGTTAAATATTGAACCAGTTCATTGTCTGTTTTAATGGGACTCCCTTGTGGAAAATCTAGTTTGAAATTAATAGTAGGCTTCTTTAGTTTATCTCTTAATTGAGCAACTACATATACTGGTCCACGATATCCTTTAACAGCGCCACTCATATTTAAATTACCAACAAGATCATACAATGCTACTTGTTCTGCGGTATACTGTGCATCTATTTTAATATTTGCTTTATTAGGGTCGCCGGTCCATTCGATATAATTTCCTTTATTGGGAATTAGTTCAAATGGTTTTTTTATGATGGATTGAAAACTAAAATCATAATTTCCTTTATCGATATTGTAGCGTCCTCTGATAGTAAGTGGTTCTGTGGTGCCAGACCTAATTTTTAGTCTACCACTACCATTTGCTTTAATAATATCACCTGATATATCGTCTAGAATCACGTCTATTTCCGCTTTGTTATTAGCAGTAAGGTCAAGGTCAACCAGTAAATTGAAATCGGATTGTTTATCTTCTAGTTGAATTTCTGTCCCGTATTTTTTATACGTAATAAAATCTGCACTTGCCGATTCTTTGGATACAGCATTTGGTATAACAATATGAGAACTATCTGTCGATTCTGCTACAAGCGTAATTTTTGCATTTGTGGATGGTCCTTTAAAACTAAAATTGGCTTTACCAATTGCTTTGCCATAAAAAAGGGAATTGTCTTTTGCCTTGGTGTCTATAAGTAGTAAATTACTGGTGTTTACGTCAAAATCAAAAGCCATATTTTCAAACTGCTTTTCGTACAACTTGCCAGAACCGTTTGCTTTATTGTTGAACTTATCTCTTATTGTAAACTTTCCAAAGTCTATTCCATCTTCTAAAAATTTAACACGTAAGCTATCAAGTTGATAATTTACTTGTGTGTAATCTACTTTTAAGGTTGCATTTTTAACAAGTACCTCACCTAATAGGGTTGGGCTTGTTGGATTCCCTTGAATACTTAATTGACCAGTGGCCTTACCATCCACTTCAGAAAATATGCCCGTCAAAAACTGTTCAACAAAATTAATTCGGGTGTCGCTCAGTTCAATATTCGTATAGAGTTGTTGTTGGATACTGTCTGTTAGATTGTAAAAGCCGTTTGCGCGTATTTTATAATCTTTATTGTCTGATACTACCGTAAATGGCAGATTGCCCGTTTTTGCATCGTATCCTGCTGAAATATTTACAAGACCGATAGAGTCGTTATCTACTCTTAACTGGCTAGTATTAATTCTAGCATCTACTTTTAGGTCGTTGAAAATATTTTTTAATGTAATATTTCCATTGGCAATACCTTCAAAACGTGGTTGTTGAATTGCCAGGTTTGTAATATCTCCAATCACAAGATTATTGAGTTTTATATTTAATTGATTGGTATTCCCGCCATCCTCTTCTTCGGTTTGAATTAATATTTCTTGGGTTCCTTGCACAAATTTTACATTACTTGCCTGCACAAAGTTTTTACGTAGCACCAATTCGCCTTCTTTTTCTAGCGTCCATTTTTTATTATTGAGGGTAAAATTAGAAGGCTTCCACTGAATGCGAAGCCCATCTTGAAGTGTATATACTTCTGCTTCTAAATTGGCGTCGTTTAAATTACTAGATGCACTTGTTTTTACTTGAACGATGGATTTGTCATTTTTTGAATCTATTGAAATAATAGAATTTGGAAAGTGGATGCTGTCTCCAATTCCAAAATTATCAATATTGGTTAATAAACTGAGGTTGTTTATGTCGCCTTTGGCTTTTATGCTAGCGCCAGTAATGGCGTAGTCATTGATTTTGCCGTATGGAATATTTGCAGTCGCAGTTAATTGATACGTTTTGGTATTTATTTTTCCTTCAAATGAAAAGTCATTAAAGCCACTCCAATTTTTATTGTACAAACTTATATAGGGGTCTATATAGTTTCCGTTAGCCTTTATGGTAAAGTTTTGATCTGCGCTAAGTTTACCTGGCGCCTCTATATAATTTGGGTAGTAGTGGTGTAAAAAAGATTGAATACTTTTTGGTAAGTCGGCTACATTAAACTGCCCGTTGATGCTAGCATCAAAGTCATTACTTTTTAATGTAATTAATTTTTCATTCCCTATTTGAGATGACTCTAATGCTAAGGAATCAAAATTTAACTTTGTTGTTGAGTCGTTAATATTCGCATTCAAAAATTTAGCATTCCCTATAAAGTTATCTAAATCGCTTCCTGTGAAATTGGCATCCAACAATCCTGTTACTTCAATAAAATTTGGATAAAGGTTAAGGGCTTTTAAATTTGAATAGGCTAGATCACCTACAATATTAAATGCGGGCACTTTTTGATTAAAATTAATTTCTAGAGAACTGGTAAAGTTTAAGTTAGGGTCGTTAATAATAATGTCGCCACTAAAATATTTTTTTTGAAAAGTGCCGTTTGTTACGATGCTTTTATAATCGTAATTTTTATATTGAATGGTTCTTATATCACCGCTGATGCTTGTTTTTAGCTTTTCTATATCAAAACTGCTTCCTTCGATACTTCCTTTAAAATCGATGGCCCCTAAATCACTATTGTTTGTGAATTTTCCCAAATTAAATGCGACTGTTTCCAGTTTGCCTTTATAGCTAGGCTCTCCTTTATGGGGAAGCTTTAAATTAATATCTGTGGTAATACCGCCAAGGGCAGTGCTAAACACACCCTTGCTAACAAAGTCAAAAGCAGTGCCATTAAAATCTCCTCTGTATAAAATGGTTCCTAAAGAAGCAAAACTTGGGCTTTGAATATTTTGAATTGGTGGAATAAGCTGAGCTAGGTCTTTGTAATTACTTTGTACAAAGCCTTGTTGTAATTTGATTTGTGTAGTTTCTATTTCGGGTAGCCCCTTCATTGAAAATGTACCTGTTAATACGCTATTACTTCCTGTTCTTAATTGTAGTTTATTAACTGTAAAATCAGCAACCGTTCCTATGTATTTTCCAGAAATTTGAGCCTTTGTTTTAAACATAGACATGGCAGGGGCAAAAAAGGCAATATCATCTGTGTGGACCTCCGATTCTTTGATATTGGCAACCATAACTACATTTGAGATATAGTTGCTGAAGTCTTTATCAAAATCTGTAAACTTCATGGCGTAGTAGTTGCCAATACGTGACCTATTGGTTTGAAGATCTAAATTGGCAAACTCCATTATGTTCTGATTGAATGCAAAATCGGTATTTAGCTTTTTTACCAACAGACCAGATCTTTCTTTTGCTGAAAGTTTTATAGAAGCTTTTATTTCCTTTTCAGATACGAATGCATTTTTTATGGTAGCATTGATGCTAAAAAAGTTAAGATGCGTGCCATCAAAATTTGGATATGGTTTTTCAAAATCACTATCAATTACAAGTGAGCCTTTGCTGATGTTTATTTCGTCTGCATTGATGTTGAGCGGACTTGTGCTTGTTGTAGCAGTTGTACTGCCGGTTTTTTTGCTATTGGAGGGCTGAAGTGCGGGTATCACTTTCATCACAAAATAAGGCTGATCTAAACTCAGCGTTCCTAATTTAAAAAAACCTGTTTCGAAATTTATTTTTTTGCAATCCACTACTATGCTTAGTGCACCAGCTTTCATATACGTTCCTGTCCACTGGTCGTTTTGTTCAAACCGTACTGATTTTAAGTCTATTTTTTTAATATCGTAATGGGTGCTACTCGATGTATTATTTGTATCAGTACTTTTAAAATAGTTTGAAATAAATTCGTAGTTCCAGATTTTTGTTTTTCTATTAATTTTTACAACGGCATCTTCTATACCAATATAACTGAGGGCTGCATTTTTTTGTAAGAAAAACCAGTCAGTTATTCTTATTTTACAAAGGTTTGCAAATAAAAGGGTGTCTTTTTTTTGATCCCGTATAAGTACACCTTCAATATTTAATTTATTAAATGGAGAAATATTTACTTTTCTGATGCTGACTTCTGCACCTATTTTATTAGAAAGAGATGAAGTAATTTTTTTTGCGATGTAGTTTTGTACTGGACTTGTGTTAAGAAGTAGGAGCATCAAAATGAAGCCCGCAAAAATTGCAAGCAAAACATTTCTAGTTATTTTTAATTTTCTTTTCAGCTTATTTTATATTCTAGCATCAATGATTAGAATCCTGCAACGGCGTCATCGCCTCTTTTATCGGCAACTGTAATTCTTTTACCTGTTGCGCCAATAATGATGCCTTCGGTTCTGCCAATGCTTCCTCGTTCTTTAATACGATACCCAATTTTTTCAAGTGCAGCTTTGGTAGTTTGATTAAATGTTTTTTCTATGCTCACATCATCAGGGAGCCACTGGTGATGGAATTTTGGACTATTGATGGCGTCTTCTAAACTCATATTAAAATCGACGAGGTTAACAATGGTTTGAAACACCGATGTAGGAATGGTGGTGCCACCTGGTGTGCCCACAGTTAAATAGGGTTTATTATTTTTTGTAAGTAAGGTAGGGGTCATGGAACTAAGCATTCTTTTATGTGGCGCAATGGCATTTGCTTCTCCGCCAATGGCACCATACATATTAGGGCTACCTGGTTTTGCACTAAAATCATCCATCTCGTTGTTTAATATAAATCCTGCGCCTCCTACAACCGTTCTGTTACCATAGCCTCCATTAAGGGTAGTGGTAACTGCTACCATATTGCCTTCTGGATCAACCACGCTAAAATGTGTTGTTTCTTCAGAAGTAGGTGCATTACCAGCTAAAGTTTGATCACTTGATCCAGCAATACCCGGCTTATAATCCAACATTCTATTTTTAATATAGGCATTACTAAGTAAAGTTTTTTGTGGTACTTTATAAAAATCAGGATCTCCAATATGTGCAGCTCTATCTGCGTAAGCTCGGCGCTCCACTTCAATCATGAGTTGCACCGATTCGGGTGTTTGAAAGCCCATTTTTTGAACATTAAATGGTTCAATCATTTTTAGCATTTGGCCAATTAAAATACCACCACTGCTTGGTGGAGAAAAGCTAATTACGCCATATCCTCTATAATTAAATACAATGGGTGTTCTAGATTTTGCTTGGTAATTTTTTAAATCATCGAGAGAAATAATACCGCCTCCTCTTTTCATTTCATCCACAATAAGCGCTGCTGTTTCTCCTTCGTAAAATCCTTTTGCGCCATTTTTTTGAATGCGGGTTAATGTGTTGGCAAGTTCTACTTGTATAAGGGTGTCTCCAACTTTCCATTTTGTTTCTTTAACAAATGCAGATGGTTTTGTTGAGTATTTTATAAAATCTTTTTTTGTGCCATTTAAACTTGAAGCTTCTTTTTCGGTAATTACAAACCCGTAACGTGCAAGATCAATAGCAGGTTGAATGAGCATTGCAAAAGGAAGTTTGGCATGTGTATAGGTTGCGAAAATGCCAGCCACAGTGCCCGGAACACCAGCAGCTAAATGACCATTTTGAGAAAGTGCATCTTGTGCATTTCCTGCTGCATCTAAATACATATCTCGACTTGCTTTAATAGGCCCCGCTTCTCTGTAATCGATACCAATAAGGGTGCCATCTTTTTTTCTGGCTAGTGTAAATCCACCTCCACCAATATTACCTGCACCGGGGTATACCACTGCAAGTGCAAATTGTGTTGCAATGGTTGCGTCAAAAGCGTTACCACCTTGTTTCATAATTTCTGCACCAACCATACTTGCAAGGGGGTGGGCACTAGTAACGCTTGCTCTATTAAAAGTGCCAGATTTTACAACACTATACTGATAAGGGTTTACTGTTTTTGTGGGGCCCACAATCGTGTTTTCATATTGCCCCATAACGCTACTGTAAAGGCAAAATAAGAAGCCCGTAAAGATTGTTGATTTCATGGTTGAAAATTACTCATTTTTTGGTTAAATCTGGGCCATTTTTTGTTACATTCACGCATTGTTTAACAAACTGTTCATGATTTAAATAACAGTCCAATTAGACGTTTTAACAGCTATGAAAAAATTGTACTTTTTTACCCTGATATTTTTAATGGTATTGCTGTTTTCTAGTAATCCTATATGGTCACAGCAAGTGAGTCAAAATAATGGCGGTGTGATGCCCAGTAGCACTATTTTGCAATCATTAAGAAAGTTGCAAGTGTTGGGTTCTGTTTTGTACGTTGCTGCGCACCCCGACGATGAAAACAATAGTTTGTTGCCTTATTTGGCCAAAGAAAAAATGTACCGAACGGCGTATTTGAGTTTAACAAGGGGTGATGGTGGTCAAAATTTAATTGGACCGGAACAGGGTATAGAACTTGGCATGATTCGAACCAAAGAATTATTAGCCGCACGTGAAATTGATGGCGCAGAACAATATTTTACAAGTGCTTACGAATTTGGTTTTAGTAAAAGCATGGATGAAGCATTACAAGTTTGGGATCGACAAAAAGTTTTAGCAGACGCTGTGTGGGTGATTCGCAATTATAAGCCAGATGTAATTATTGCGCGCTTTCCTCCGGACGCTCGCGCAGGACATGGGCACCATAGTGCTTCTGCACAAATTACAAGAGAGGCGTTTACTGCAGCTGCAGACCCTAATCAATTTCCGGAACAATTAACAAATGGTGTTACAGTTTGGCAGGCAAAAAGGCTTTTATGGAATACGTTTAATTTTGGCGGTGCCAATACAACAAGTAGTGATCAATTTAAAATTGATGTTGGCGTATATAATGCGCTAGAAGGAAAAAGTTATGGTGAACTCGGTGGTGAAGCAAGAAGCATGCACAAAAGCCAGGGCGAAGGAAGACCCCGACGCAAAGGAGAAATTTTAGAATATTTTACCACTATTGTTGGAGAAGCGCCTACGCGTACTTTACTTGATGGTGTTAGCACCGATTGGACCAGACTTGGTCAAAATGCGGAGCGTATTTCATCTGCCATTGATGCGGTTATTGCTGCCTACAATCCTTTGCAGCCCACATTATCATTACCAGCTCTTGTAAAAATTTATGAACAGGTAAAGGGGCTTCCGGCCTCTGTTTGGAAAGCATATAAATTAAGTACGCTACAGCAAATTATTGAAGCCGCTGCAGGATTGTCTGTGGAGGCATTTACAGTTTCAGAAAAAGCGGTGCAAGGTGATTCGATTAGTTTTACTTGTGCTGTTAATAATAGATCAACTGCTGTTGTTAATTTAGAAAATATTGCTGTATCCAATCAAGCTTTTTCAAAGCAGGTGGGTCAGCAACTGATTCAAAATAAAAATTACAATTATGCAGTAAACATGCTTCCGGTGGCATCAAAAAACCAATTTCAACCCTATTGGTTACAGCAGCCTAAAAAGTTAGATGGTATGTTTTTGGTGAATGATTATACTGTACTTGGTAAAGCTTGGAATGATCCTACCATTTCTGTAAAATTTACATGCACCATCGAAGGCGTTCTGTTTACTATCACTAGACCGGTATTGCATAAATATGTAGACCTTGTTAAAGGCGAATGTGTGCAACCATTTATTTTAATTCCACCTTATGAGCTTGTTGTTAAGCCAACCGTGGTTTTAACGAATGTGTTATCTGAAAAAGGTAAAAAAAATCAAACCACGCCATTACAACTTACTGTTTTATCCAATCAAGAAAAGAAAATGAGCGCATCGGTTCGTTATACTTTAATGGATCAGAAAAACGGTAAAAAGGTATATGAAAAGGATATAGATTCCGTTTTTAATGATGCAAAAACGAGTGCTGTTATGGTGCCTTTTTCAAGTTTTTACAATCCAGCAAATACATCAAATGCTATTACTGCATCAGTTGCTGTTACAAATACTAAGGGTACGCAAAATTATAATGAGCACTTACAAAAAATCGTATACGACCATATTCCAAATACACATTATTTGACGCAAGATATTGTTAAGGTGGTAGACGAGCCTATTCGTGTAAATGGCTCAAAAGTGGGCTATATTGCGGGTTCTGGCGATTTAACAGAAGAAGCACTCGTACAACTCGGATACCATGTAGAAAAAATAACAGCGGCTAATTGCACGCCACAATATTTAGCAGGATTTGATGCTATTGTTACGGGTGTTAGAGCCTACAACGTAAATGCATTTTTAAAGGATGGCTATCAAACACTATTACAATATGTGCAAAATGGAGGTAATTTAATTGTACAATATAACCGAACAGGCACCAATGGTTTAACGCCTCCTATGGCACCGTATCCATTTACAATTAGTGGAGGTTCTAGGGTAACAGAGGAAAACGCAGAAGTAGTATTTTCGATTCCTACACATCCTGTATTGCAATCACCTAACCAAATTACTGCCCGTGATTTTGAAGGATGGATTCAGGAAAGGAGTACCTATCAGGCAACCGCTATAGATGCCCGCTATGAAGCGCCACTTTTAATGCATGATAAAAACGAACAGCCGTCAAGTGGGTCATTAATTACTTGTGCATATGGCAAAGGCAATTTTTCTTATGTGGGGTTAGCGCTATTTAGGCAATTACCAGCAGGCGTTTCAGGCGCCTATAAATTATTAGCAAACTTAATTGCATTACCAAAACGATAAAATATGTCATTGATTGATTGGGTTGTTTTGGTTGTTACGTTTATACTTATTATTTCTTATGGTTTGTATAAAAGTAATGCTACAAAAAATTTAGAAGGCTACTTTTTAAGTAACCGTTCGATGCCATGGTATTTGGTATTACTGGGTATTATGGGTACGCAGGCAAGTGCCATTACTTTTTTATCAGCACCGGGTCAGGCCTACACCGATGGTATGCGTTTTGTGCAATATTATTTTGGATTGCCACTTGCTATGATCGTTATTGTGGTATGGTTTGTGCCGGTATTTAGTAAGTTAAAAATATTTACAGCCTACGAATTTTTAGAGCAGCGCTTTGATTTAAAAACGAGGACTTTTACGTCGTTTTTGTTTTTATTGTCTCGTGGATTATCTACGGGTATTAGTATTTACGCGCCTTCTATTATTTTATCATCACTACTGGGTTGGGATATTTATTGGACCAATATTGCGATGGGAGGGATGCTTACACTCTACACGGTGAGTGGTGGATCCAAAGCCGTTGCATATACCCAGCAACTTCAATTTGTTATCATATTTATTGGCATGGTGGTGTCGGGATATTATTTGGTGCATTTACTACCAGATGGACTTGGATTTTCGGATGCTTTAAAAGTTGGCGAAGTGTCTGGCAAATTAAATATAATTACAACAGGCAATTCTGGTAGCGGGTTTGATTTTAAAGACCGTTATAATATTATTAGTGGAACCATTGGTGGCTTTTTTTTAGCACTCTCTTATTTTGGTACTGACCAATCACAAGTGGGCAGGTATATTACTGCAAAAAATGATCGTGAAAGTAAATTAGGTCTTTTGTTAAATGGCGTTGTTAAAATTCCGATGCAGTTTTTAATTTTACTATTAGGTGTTTTATTGTTTACATTTTATCAGTTTAAAGAGTCTCCCATATTTTTTAACAAAACTGTTGAAACTAAAGCTTGGTCTACCCCTTATAAAGATTCATTGTCTTCTATTCAAGATCAGTTTAAAATCGCACAGGCTAAGCAATTGGAATTAAATACTACGCTTGTGCAATCTAAAAAGGTAGATACTGCTCTAGAAAATAAAATTCAAAAAGGTGCTAAGTCATTAACGGTGTTACAAAAAAAATATAAAAATGTAATCGCAACAGCTGTACCTGGTGCAGACGTTAATGACACCAACTATATCTTTTTACGTTTTGTTGTAGATTATTTACCAGTAGGTCTTGTGGGCTTATTAATTGCTGTTATATTTTTAGCCGCATGGGGCTCTATCGCAGCAGCGCTTAATGCACTTGCTTCATGTACCGTTATCGATTTTCATTTGCGGTACCGGTCCAAATCCATTGATGGCACTACGTTGGCGCAATCCGCAACAGACTATAAAACATCTAAATGGTATACATTGGGTTGGGGTGTGTTTTGTATTTTAACGGCGCAGTTTGCAACGGGTATGGGCAGTTTAATTGAAGCCGTTAATGTACTCGGCTCCTTATTTTATGGCGTTATATTGGGTATTTTTTTAGTGGCTTTTTATGCTAAAAAAGTAGGGGGTACCCCTGTTTTTTGGGCCGCTATTGTGGGTGAAATATTTGTGATTGCTTGTTTTTTATTAGATAAGTATAACATTGTAGGTATTGGATTTTTGTGGTTGAATGTGATTGGTGCTGTGCTCGTATTTCTTTTATCTATTTTGTTTTCTAAATTAAATAGGCATGCTATTTAAAATTGTTTCTTGGGCGCTCCGTGCAAATATTTACGAGGTTAATGTAAGACAGTACACCAAAGAGGGGACCTTGGCTTCATTTGCTTTGCATCTTCCAAGACTGGCAGATATGGGCGTTACGGTATTATGGTTTATGCCCTTGACACCCATTAGTATAAAAGGCAGGCTTGGCAGTTTAGGTAGTTATTACGCTTGCAGTGATTATACGGATATAAATTCTGAGTTTGGAACCGAACAAGATTTTTTTGCAGTTGTAAACGCGGCGCATGCATTGGGTATGAAAGTAATTATTGATTGGGTAGCCAATCATACCGGTCAGGATCATGTTTGGACAATTTCAAATCCAGACTTTTACATGCAAGACGCCCACGGAAATTTTACAGAACGTAATGGATGGAGGGATGTTATCGATTTAAATTATGATAACCACGATATGCGCGCCGCTATGATAGATGCCATGCGTTACTGGGTTGATAGTTTTGGTATTGATGGCTTTAGATGTGATATGGCGCATTTGGTGCCGCTCGATTTTTGGGTAGAAGCAAGGCAAGCACTTGATATTATAAAGCCTTTGTACTGGCTAGCAGAATGTGAAGACCTGCGTTATTTTGAAGCATTTGATACCACCTATGCCTGGGTATTTATGCATGCCAGTGGCTCAATTAATAGACATGAGCCAAATTTAAATCCGGTATTGCAACAACTTGAAATGTATGTAAGTGAAGGATCAAACACGCAAAAACTATTTTTTACTTCGAACCATGACGAAAACAGTTGGAATGGAACTGAGTATGAAAAATATGGTGTCACAGCTAAAGCTTGGGCAGTATTTTCAGCTACCTGGGGAGGATTACCACTTGTGTATAGTGGTCAAGAAATTCCCAATCATAAACGGTTGTCATTTTTTGAAAAAGATGAATTAGCATGGCCTACGCTACAACCCGCACTGCATATTTTTTATAAGACGCTTTTTTCTTTGCGCGCACAAAATGACGCGGTTGTATTTGGTCAACCCCAAATGCTACAAACGCCATACCCTAATAGTATTATAGGCTTTATAAAAAAGCACCAAAACAGTGTTGTTTTGGTGCTTCTCAATATTTCGGAACATAATAGATTGGCTTTTGAAATTAGCGATCCATTACTTGAAGGAAATTTTCAACAAATATATTCTGGCCTACAATTTTCGTTTTCCGGTAATCAAAAATTTGAACTACAAGCCGGAGAATATTTGGTGTATCAGCTTATTCCTCACTAAGGTTTAGCGGATACGTATAGCTACCTTCAAATCCAGGATAGAAGCCTTCAAGTCTTACCACACCCGATTTTATTTTCGCTAATATTTCTTTGAGTTCTTCTAGGCTTTTTATTTCTGAACCGTTAACACTTATAATTACAAACCCATCCTGCATTCTACTTTTTTTGAGTAGTCCTTCGCCCACTTTTTTAACCACCACACCACCTTCTACTTCATTGGCTGCTGCTATTTTTTTATCTAGGTTTTCAAATGTGCCACCTAATTTTTCAATGATGGAAGTATTTTTTACAATATCCGTATTGCCCACTTTATTTTTTAATGTAAGGGTAACGGTGCTTTCTTTGCCAGCACGTTTGTAGGTAATGGCTACTTTGTCTCCCGGTTTACGTTTGGCTACTTGTTCTTGTAATTCTGGCCCAGAGGTAATTTTTATACCATCAATTTTTGTAATGATATCATATTTTTTAATACCTGCTATTGCAGCTGCGCCATTTGCTGGCACATCTGTTACAAACACACCTTCACCTTCTTTGATACTAATACCAAACTCTTTTTCGTAAGCCAGTTTTTGTTCGTCTGTAACGTTTTCTGGCAAAAAGTTAATGCCAATAAATGCACGTTGAACCGTACCAAATTTTACAATATCTGTTACTATTTTTTTGACAATATTAACCGGAATCGCATACGAGTAACCAGCGTAAGACCCAGTAGGAGAGGCTATTGCAGAATTAATGCCAATGAGTTCGCCCGTGGTATTTACAAGTGCGCCACCACTATTACCAGGGTTAACGGCAGCATCTGTTTGAATAAATGATTCTACAGGTCTATCACTTTGTTTTCTATTGATATCAATAGATCTTGATTTAGCACTAATAATTCCTGCTGTAACGGTTGCGTCTAAACTTAAAGGATATCCAATGGCTAATACCCACTGTCCAAGTTTTGCATCGTCGCTGTTTCCGTAAATTAAATAAGGTAATCCTTTTGCTTCAATTTTTATCACAGCAATGTCTGTGCTAGGATCTGCACCAATGAGCGTGGCTTTGTAAGATTTTTTATTGCCGAGTGTAACATTGATTTCGTCGGATCCATCAATCACGTGATTGTTGGTAACAATGTATCCATCTTCTGTGATAATAACACCACTTCCACTTGCACGTTGTTCAGGCATAACGCGAGGACCGCCTCCAAAAAAATCTCCAAAGTCTTCTCCAAAAAAATCTGAAAAAGGATTTCTTCCGCGTGATCCTCCCGAACCTCCACTGCTAATTTGTCTTTCTTTTGTTTTTGTTTTAATGTGTACAATAGCTGGAACCGCCGTGGTAGCGGCAGGGGTAAAATCTACTGCAACGCCGGGCGCATTGTTGTTATTAAATCCTACATAATTAAAAGGTAATTTGCTCGGGTCTTGAATACCTGCTTGTTGGTATGCAGTGAATTTGCTAACTCCCCAAACACTTACAATAGCAGTTGTCGCGCTAATGGCTACCACCGCGGCCATAGTTTTGAAATTCATATTCATTGTTACAATTTTTAATAGGTTCTACAAATTACATGCCTTTGTGTTACAAATAAACGAAGCTGCAAATTTGTCTGTGTGCCGTCTGTCTTATTTAACATTTTTTTTGCGCAAAGGGTTTATAAAGTCTGCAAAAATGCCAGGGTGTCTGTCCCATCGGCATAGTCTGTTAAAGAAGGGGCTTGGGCGCTTCCAAATGGGGTAAAGCCATGGCCTACAATGCACTGGATATCCGTATTTTGGGTTAAATTGCTTAATGCTTGCGGCTCGGTGTAATAATGGTAATGCACCTGGCTAACCGGTGAAAAAGGGCTTTCGTTTTCGGTAAAAACAAGGGAGTCATTATTCATATAATATTTGTTACCCATAATTAATAGCGCCAAATGATAGTCATAATTGTGTTTGTACTTGTGAAAATCCAGGTAGTATTCATATTTTTTCAGAGCTGATAAAAGCGGAATAAAATCATAATTGGCTGGTACAAATAACTGTGTAACATTACGGCATCCTAGTCCAAAATAAGTTTGCATGTCATCTGCTAATAAATCAAGCTCAGCGGCTGTTTCCGTGCCATCAATAACCGCTACTGATGTTCTATTGCGTCTTATAATATTTGGAAATTTGCCAAAATAATAATCAAAATACCTGCTACTATTATTGCTTCCAGTTGCAATGTAGGCATCGAGTCCAGAAAGTTGTGGTGCAAAAAATACCATTTCCGAAACACGGCTGTCCATATTTATAAGTATCGTAACAATATGTTTTATTAATATTTCATCTTTCGAAGAGGGCTTAATAACAGCGGTATGTCCGGAAATAAACACCGATAAAAAGTCATGAAAACCTACGAGTGGAATATTACCTGCCATCACCAAACCCACTTTTTTGGGCGCTGATTGCTGGGCTGGCACGCCATATTGAGCCGCCCATTCTGATAGTAGTTTTGGGTCTAAAAAGCTACATATGATCGAATTCACGGCTTTTTCTATGAATTCGGGAGCAAACCAGGGGTTTTCACGGGCTGCTCTTTCCTTAGCTAGGGCCCATTCTGGCTCATTTCCGGCCATATAGGCACTTAATTTGTTAAGTATTTCAATTCGTTCTTGTAAAATCATTTGTCGGCCGTATTTTTGATACTGCAAATGTAAATTCAGTAACCCAAACAAAACCATTTAATATGGCTATTAAAATTACAGACGAATGTATCAACTGCGGGGCTTGTGAACCCGAGTGTCCAAATAACGCAATTTATGAAGGTGGGGTAGAGTGGGCCATTGCAGATGGCACTTCAGTTAAAGGAAGCTTTACATTAATGGATGGTAGTTCTGTTACAACAGATGCTCGACTTTCTCCAATTAGTGTTGATACGTATTATATTACGCCAAACAAATGTACCGAGTGTCAAGGTTTTCATGAAGAGCCACAATGTGCTGCGGTATGTCCAGTAGATTGTTGTGTACCTGATGAGTTATACAAAGAAACGGTTGAAGAATTGCTTTCTAAAAAAGACAAGCTACACCTCTAATTTTCTTTTAAATAGATAAGGGTTTATGAAAAAAAAAGTAGCACTTGTTACAGGTGGGTTAAGTGGTGAAGCGCAAATTAGTTATAAGAGTGCAGTTACTGTTAATGGTAATTTAGACCGAAACAAATTTGATGTTTTTCAAATCGACATCAATCAGTCGGGTTGGTGGTATATGCCTGAAAATGGCGCGCCTCAAAAAGTTAATAGAGATGATTTTTCGATTACAGATGGCGGTAATAAAATAAATTTTGATGTGGTGCTCTTATGTATTCATGGAACACCTGGTGAAGATGGTAAACTACAAGGATACTTTGATATGCTGGGTCTTCCATACACGAGTTGTGACGCGGCTACTTCTGCACTAACTTTTAACAAGCGTTATACAGTTGCTGTTGCTGCATTTGGTGGCATATCAGTGGCTAACTCCATGCACTTATTCAAACACACGCCAGTAGCGCCTGCAGATATTTTAGAAAAATTACAACTACCTGTTTTTGTAAAACCAAACAATGGCGGAAGTAGTATTGGTATGAGTAAAGTAACGACTGCAGATGCATTAGCGCCTGCATTAGAAAAAGCATTTAAAGAAGATAACCAGGTACTTGTAGAGGAATTTATTAGTGGAAGAGAATTTACCATTGGTGTATTTAAAACAAAAGGGGCTTTGCAAGTATTACCTATTACTGAAATTGAAACGTCCAACGAATTTTTTGATTTTGAAGCAAAATATCAAGGTAAGAGTGTTGAAACGACACCTGCTTTAATTTCTGACACTATGCAGTATCAATTAGAAGCTGCTGCAAAAAGAGTATATGAAGTACTCAATTGTAGAGGTGTGGTGCGTGTCGATTTCATTTATAACGAACAAAAGGGCCTCCCTTATATGCTTGAAGTGAATACGGTGCCGGGGCAGTCTGCGGCAAGTGTTATTCCGCAACAAGTAAAAGCAATGGGAATGAGCCTTCAAGAATTTTATACTTCTATTGTGGAGGAATCGCTTAATGCATAGTTCATGAAAAACCTAATACAAAAAATAGTGCAAAAGCCTTTATGGCAAAACATACTAATTGGTATTGGGTTTCTATTTTTTTTACTCATCCTATTTTTTTTATCGCTCGGATGGATTACTGGATATGGTAAAACTGCCAAGGTAAGTTTGGTGGTTGGGCAGAGTTATGTAGCAGCGCAACAACAACTAGAAAAAGATGGTTTTGAAGTAGTGATATTAGATTCTATTTATGTTGATAGTATTGCCAAGCTTGCTGTTATCAGACAAACACCAGAAGCGGATGAAGTTGTAAAAGCCGGACGAACCATTTATTTAACCATTAATAGAATGGTGCCTCCACAAGTAGAAATGCCTTCGCTTGTTGGGTTTTCACTTAAAAGTGCAGAGCTTTATTTGCAAAGTTTACAATTAAAGTTAGGGGCTGTAACCTATAAGCCTGATTTTGCGCGTAACGCAGTACTCGATCAACTTTTTAATGGTGTTCCAATTGCACAGGGTGTAAAAATTCCGCTAGGGTCAACTATTGGTTTGGTGATTGGCACAGGCGTGGGTGGAGAAGAAACGGATATGCCAAACCTAGTAGGACTTACATATCCAGAAGCTATCAGCAAGCTTTCTATGCAGCGTATTAATGTTGGATCTGTATTGTCTTTAGAGACCATTAAAGATTCTACAACCTCTTTTGTATTTAGACAAACGCCTGCACATTTATCAACTAAATTAGATTCTTTAACAGGCATGCCGCTACCTAATAAAATTAGACAAGGTCAGCTTGTTGATTTGTATTTGAGTAATACGCCTCCACCTAAAGATTCTATCACTAATCCTTCGATTAAAAATTAAATAGGTTTTATATGCAAACAATTACAGTAGAGGCACTAAAAGAAATACTCGACACTGGCGAAAAAATTAATTTAGTAGATGTGCGTGAACCACATGAGCACGCCGAATTTAATATTGGTGGATTGTTATTGCCGCTTGGTCATGTTCAAAGCATGCAAATTGACGATATTGAAGACCTTAAAAATAAAAAAGTATACTTCTACTGTAGAAGTGGTAATAGAAGTGGGCAAGCATGCTTACTGCTAGAAACCATGGGCTTTACAGACGTGGTAAACGTAACAGGTGGCATGCTTGCCTGGAAAGAAAAATGCTAGAATTTTATTGTAACTCCAATTAAATAATTAATGGTTGCCATAGGGTAGTAGCCATTTTCTGTAATGGTTTCGCCACCATATACGTATGCATAACTATAGCCGTTTGGTACATATTTTTGATTGGTGATATTGTTTATTCTTGCTGTTAATAGAAAAGAACGGCCAGTTTTTTTTGCAAACTCATAGCTTGCACTGACGTCCTGATTTGCAAATGCTTTTAATGATCTTTCTTCTAAAGAGCTATTGTCTAGGTATTGTTTGCCTACCCATTTTGATTGTAATTCTAGTGTAAACTGTTTGGTAGGTTTATAAGCAAGGGTAGAAGCAGCAATAAAGTTTGGAGAAAAAGCAATATTGGTATTGTTTCTTGTAATGGCGTCTTGACCACCGGTGTCGTAGTTGTCAATGAACTCTGTAAATGATTCTATTTTATTTCTGCTGAATGTTAGATTACTTGACAACTGTAACTTTTCAGTGAGAATGGTCGTATGCATGAGCTCAATACCTAGTCTATATGAATTAGGTACATTCATTCTGGTATAAGCACCTGCATCATTTATTTTTCCGGTTAATACAAGTTGATCTTTGTAGCGCATGTAGTAAAAATTAGCGCTCCAAGTAGTTTTTTTATTTCTTTTTTCAAGTCCAATTTCTAGGTCTTGTAATCTCTCTGGATTAGGCTGTGTGGCGGCACCTACTTCAAAGTCGTCACGGTTAGGTTCTTTATGTCCTATAGCGTAACTCGCATAATGTACCCATCCATTTTTATTGTACTGGTATCCAATTTTAGGATTAAAAAATCCAAAACTTCTATTGATAAGTAGGGTAGGGTTGTTGTGAAATCCATCCATTCGGTGTGATACATTTCTGTACTGAAGATCAATGTAACTGGTAAAATTTGTTGCCCAACTATGCTGCCATTTTGCATATAAGTTGGCTTCTTTTTTTATAGCAGGTAAATCGTAATATCTTTTTGGTGAAAACGCGTTTGCTTTTTCTACCCAAATAACTTCTCCAAAATGTTTGCCGGTATAGGTGCTCCATCCGCCACCCACAGAAATTTCTTCATCATTTTTTTTGTATTGTAGGGATAGGTTTTGGCCATAAAAATCATTGTCGAGCCAGCGTCTTCTTACAAGATCAGATCTAGTGTGTGCTGTGTTACCAACGTTAATGGTAGGAATACCATATCTAGATAATCTTTGATCAGCTTTATATTCTTCATAATAACCAGCACCCTTGGTATAATAATTAGTGACTTGTAAGTCTAAATTTTTAGCCAATTGATGGTTGAAAAATAATTGATAATGCGTTTGTGTGTAATTGTCTGTTTGATTGTTGTAAGGTTCGCCCGATTTTTCTGACCCAGCTGGATTAAACGTTCTATTATTTGCAAGTTCACTAGCAGGCACTCCATACCAAGCTTGATAGGTTTTTTCTTTACCAGAAAATGTAGTGAAGCGAAGGCTTGATTTGCCTCTAATGTATGCACCACTTACATAGTAAGAACGGAGGTCACTAAACGCTCTATCAATATATCCATCACTTTTGATGCTACTTAATCTTGCATCAATGGTAAAATATTTATTGATGAGTCCGCTACCAAATTGAAGGGTATTTTTTAAAGTCCCAAAAGAACCGGCACTATTACTTGTGCTGAAATATGCTTTCTCATTTAATTCATGTGTAGATAAATTAATACTAGCACCAAAAGCACTTGGCCCATTGGATGAACTACCTACGCCTCTTTGGATTTGTATACTGCTTACCGACGAAGCAAAATCAGGTAGGTTCACTAAAAAAGTGCCCATACTTTCTGCATCGTTGTATGCCACACCATTAATGGTAACATTAATTCTGGTGGCATCGGTTCCTCTAATTCTAATGCCCGTGTAGCCGATACCATTACCTGCATCGGATTGTACTACTACCGATGGTGTTTGGTTGAGTAAGAACGGAAGGTCTGGACCCAAATTGTTTTTTTGGATCTCAGCCTTTGTCAAATTTTGTTTTGCAAATGGAGCTCTTTCGGAAGCTCTAATGGCTCTTACTTCGAGGGGTGGGAGTTGGACGCTGTCTTTTTGTATGCTTTGCGCAAACAAGGTTTGACATGCAGTTACCAATAACATTGTTCCCAAAAACTTTTTCATCTTTTTTGTTTTAAAGTTTATAAATGGGAACAGGGAGAAAGCTATGGGAGGCACTAGAAAAGTGAACACCTTCCCTTCGCAGGCATTACCCTGTTCAGGTTCTACGGGTATTTTCTCAGCCTATGGCAAATTGCATAAGCACCCCGAGGAATTGTTGGCACAAAACTAAATGTAAAAAATGTTGCTACCAACTGTAACTTTATGGAAGGACTT
This sequence comes from Sediminibacterium sp., assembly GCA_044341045.1. GTDB lineage: Bacteria > Bacteroidota > Bacteroidia > Chitinophagales > Chitinophagaceae > Sediminibacterium. The sequence goes on from JBIISK010000023.1 coordinate 32,961, forward strand.
ACGTTTTACGAAAAAATACCTATGATGTTTAAGAAACAATCGCTTGCTGTGGCTTTTTTGCTACTCATTTTGTCAAGTGCATGTGCCCAAACAAGTAAAAAAATGGTTGTTGATGGTGCTGCCGAGGATAGAAAATTGTCTGGCTTTACTTCAATCAATGTAACAAATGCTTTTGATGTGTATATTTCTCAGGGTACAGAAGATGCAGTGGCTGTGAGTAAAAGTGATGCATCTGGTACAAGTAATATTATAACAAATGTTTCAGGTGGGGTGCTTTATATTAGCTATCGCTACAAGGGGTGGAGTTGGTCAAGCCTTAGAAACAATAAACTAAAAGCCTACATCACGGTAAAAGATTTGCAAAAGTTAACGGTTTCCGGTGCTTGTAATGTTTCTTTTGTGGACCCTATCACATCTGATAGGTTGCTTATTAGCGTTTCAGGAGCTAGTGATATTAAGGGACCGGTAAAAGTAAATAGCTTAAAAGTAGGAGCGAGTGGTGCTTCCAACATTAGCTTGTCAGGCACAGCTACAGAAACAGATTTTAATATTTCTGGGGCATGTTCGATTAAGTCGCTAGACCTTGTTACAAATAATTGTGCGGTGGTTGCTTCAGGAGCTTCTAGTGTTAAACTCACCATCAATCAATCCCTAAAAGCCAACATTTCGGGTGCTAGTGATATCAGGTACAAAGGAACGGTGAACATGTTTAACTCTAAAACTAGCGGAGCCTCATCTATTAAGCCCCTATAAATCGTTTAAATATATTTGGTGAACTAGCCTTGTGGCGTTACCTTTGCCGTCCAAACATCGCGAGGTAGAGCAGCGGTAGCTCGTCGGGCTCATAACGAGTAAGAAAAGAAGAAAAAGTAGAAATTAAAATATTGAAAATGAACCACTTGAATAAAAATCAAGTGGTTTTTTTATG
>JBIISK010000072.1:0-3192 GCA_044341045.1 Sediminibacterium sp.
CGTGGTACAAATCCCTGCAGAATTCCCTGGTGGACTTCCTGCTTGGGCTAAATACCTTGAGCGTAACCTGAATCGTGACTTACCAGTAGACAATGGAGCACCTCCAGGAAAATACACTGTAATTGTATCATTTATCGTTGATAAAAACGGCGGTATCTCTGAAGTACAAGCAGAAAACGATCCTGGTTACGGAACCAAAGAAGAAGCGGTTCGTGTAATTAAAAAAGGACCATCATGGAAGCCAGCCGTTCAAAACGGCCGAAACGTAATTTATCGTCACAGACAATCAATTACATTCATGGTTTCTGAAGAATAATTTGATACAATTGTATCTATAAAAAGCCACCGAATTTCGGTGGCTTTTTGTTTTCATTCCATTTCGTGTACTTTTGATAAAATTTAAAATAAGTGGCAAGTCATGTAATTGATTGGGATGATACTGTGGTAGCACTTGCTACACCACCTGGCATGGGTGCGATTGGGGTTATAAGAGTTAGTGGTGCACAAACCTTTTCTATTTTAAACGATTTGTTTCCTTCTAAAAATTTATTGGAACAAGCTTCGCATACGATTGTAGTAGGCATGTTAAAAGACCAGGGCAAAGTGCTTGATGAAGTGGTACTCTCTTTATTTAAAGGCCCCAAATCATATACCGGAGAAGACGTTATTGAAATTAGTTGCCACGGTTCTGGATATATACAATCGCAAATTATTGCAGCGATTACCGCGCGCGGCGCAAGGCTTGCTAAAGCGGGTGAGTTTACGCAGCGTGCATTTTTAAATGGCAAATTAGATTTAGCGCAGGCGGAGTCTGTTGCAGATTTAATTGCTAGTAATTCAGAAGCAAGTAAGCGTGCAGCTATTCATACCATGCGTGGTGGATTCTCCACCGATTTAGCAGCACTCCGTGAACAGCTCATTACGTTTTCTGCGCTCATAGAATTGGAACTAGATTTTTCTGAAGAAGATGTGGCTTTTGCTGACCGCTCTGCATTGCATAATTTGGTATCTAATTTGCAAGGGGCCACAAAGCAACTCGTAGATTCATTTGCACTTGGTAATGTTATTAAAAACGGCGTACAAGTAGCTATTATTGGAAAACCCAATGCAGGAAAATCTACATTACTCAATGCACTCTTAAATGAAAATAGAGCCATTGTAAGTGATATAGCAGGCACTACACGTGATACCATCGAAGAAGTAATTAATATCGATGGCGTTTTATTTAGACTTATTGATACAGCAGGCATACGTACCCAAACGGATGATGTTATTGAACAGTTAGGCGTTGCTAAAAGTCTCGAAAAAATGAACGCCGCCGATTTAGTGGTGTATCTTTTTGATGCGCAAACAACAAGTATACAAGACATTAAAGTAGTAGCTACCGAGCTTACGAATAGTGGAATTAAGCATGTACTTGTTGCTAATAAAATAGATTGTATAGATGCCGCTGCACTTGATCAGCTCGCAAAAATGGAAAGCGTTGTATGTATTGCGGCTAAAAATAAAATGGCTATTGATACACTCAAAAATGCGCTTGTAGCAAAAGCAGTTGGTGGTGATTTGCAAACCGAATCCACGGTGGTTACCAATGCTAGACACCACGAAGCGCTTGTTAAATTAAGTGAAGCATTAGAAGATGTAAATGCAGGTCTGCATCAAAAAATTACTGGAGACTTACTCGCACTCGATATAAGACAGTGTCTTCATTATTTAGGTCTTATTACTGGTGAAATTACCAATAATGACCAACTCGATTATATTTTCTCCAAGTTTTGTATTGGGAAATAAAACGCTATGTTCAAAAAGATTTTATTCATATTTTTTGTTTGCATTTCCTCTTTGGTGCGCGCGCAAACGGTTCGCTCCAGCCAATTCATATATGATACAGCCTCCTTTGCATCTTGTCATGCGTCCACGATTGTGGAAACACCAAAAGGAATCATGACAGCTTGGTTTGGTGGTAAGTTTGAAGGCGACAGGGATGTAAATATTTATGCAAGTTGGTTCATCAATAACAAATGGTCTGCACCTATTCAAATTGCAGATGGTTTTATAAACGATTCCATTCGGTATGCTTGTTATAACCCCGTTTTATTTTTGACTTCAAAAAACGAGCTACTACTTTTTTATAAAATCGGACCCAATGTTCAGGGCTGGACCGGTTGGATGAAAAGGTCAACCAATTATGGTGCTACCTGGAGTAAGCCAGAACGCTTGCCAGATGGTATTTTAGGCCCTATTAGAAACCAACCATATGAAATAGACGGCATGCTTGTATGTCCTTCAAGCACCGAAAAAAATGGATGGAAAGTGCATTTTGAGTATACCCCCGATGCTGGTAAAACTTGGACCAAGGGACCAGACCTTAATGACGCAAACCCCATTACCGGAATACAGCCTACCATGTTGAGACATAGTGATCAAATTTTACAAGCCCTTACAAGAAGTCAAAATGGAACGGCCAATGAAACCTGGAGTTATAATAATGGTAAAACCTGGACGCCCCTGCAGCAAACAAGTTTAATCAATAATAATTCGGGTATTGATGCCATTACATTAAAAAACGGTAGGCACTTACTTGTTTACAACAATTGTAAAGCGCCTAATAGGTCGCCACTTAATGTCGCAATTTCAAAAGATGGAAAAAATTGGGAACCCTTACTAGCATTAGAAAATGAGGTAGGTGCCGAATTTTCTTACCCGTATGTAATTCAAACAGCGGATCAAAAAATTCATATTACGTATACCTGGAAGCGTAAAAAAATCAAGCATGTGGTGTTAACTGTTAGGTAAATGAAGCAGGGCAGTAATGTCACGAATCGAGGTTTCTTTTTCAATTTCATTAAATTCTATACTGCCTTTATGGATGCTTGCAATAAGTTTAGTAATGGCGAGGCCAATGCCTAGCCCCTGTTGCTCTGCTACATCTCTATGGTGTTGTTCAAAAAGGTGGTATTGATTAAGTGCTTCTGCTGTTGAGTGCCTTGTTGTATTAGTGACATTTATATTGCTGCCTTTGGTATCCTCAAAAACACGAACGACAATGGGTGTTCCTTTTTCCGAAAATTTGCAGGCATTTTCAATTAATTCTTTTACTGCTGTATGAACCAGTTTAGAAAAAAATAAGCATGGCTTTGGCTCCGTGTAATCGAGATCTTTAACTCTATCATATTTGTGCAAGACACTTTT
>JBIISK010000054.1:0-10922 GCA_044341045.1 Sediminibacterium sp.
CTAAGGCGTGAAGACACAAAATAATTTGACCACTTCCCTCGTCTTTGTAGGCGATGTTTATTCCATCAATATTGATGGTCTTATCTGCTATGGAAGGGAATCCATTTGCGGAATTAATCATTGTTGAAATCATAAAAATTAAAAGAAAATATCTCATTTCATAAATAAAATTAATCAAAGAAAATAAAAAAGATGCAACTACCCTAACTCACTGACGGACAAAGAAAAAGTCCCGCAATATGCGGGACTTGTCCAGTGTGGCTCCCCTTACTGAGCTTGAACTAAGAAATGACAAAAACCTCACGCAAAACCTCACGCAAACCTCACGCAGAAACAAAAAAGGACCCACGATTTAACGTAAGTCCTTGATTTTCATGTAGCGAGACCGGGATTTGAACCCGGGACCTCAGGGTTATGAATCCTGTGCTCTAACCAACTGAGCTACCTCGCCAAGAGGTCCATTTAGGGCTGCAAATATAGGGCTTAAATGTTTTTACTTGATAGCTAATTCAAACAATTTCTCTTCCCCTAAAAAACCGGTAAGGGTATCGCCCGGTAAACAGGGGCCTACGCCGGCAGGAGTGCCCGTGTAAATAAGATCTCCGGGAGATAGGGTAAAGTAGCCAGATATGTGTTCTAAGAGGGTTTCAAAGCTATAAATCATGTCTTGGGTGGTGCCCGATTGTGCGGTTTGGCCGTTTTTGGTCAAGGAAAACAAAATATCGGCACCATCCGTATTAAAAGGCTTCCACTCCCCTACAATCGCCGAATGGTCCCAGGCCTTGGCTTTTTCCCAGGGTAAGCCCTTGGCTTTTAAATCGGCTTGTACATCGCGGGCGGTAAAGTCAATTCCTACCGTAATGGCGTCTACACAGCTAAGGGCGTTAGCGGCGCTAATGTTTTTGGCTGTTTTGCCAATGCGTAACACCAGTTCAATTTCGTAATGTAAATCAGAAGTAAAACTAGGGTATACAAAGTCCACTCCTTTTGGTAATACCGCCGTGTCGGGTTTCATAAAAATAACCGGCGCCTCAGGTACTGCGTTGCCTAATTCTTTGGCATGGGCTGCGTAATTACGGCCTACACAAAATATTTTCATGTCTCTTATATTTCAAAATTTAAAGCATTGCAAACCGTCATGGTTCTATCAAGTCCAACCGCTGCAAAGGATTCAATCACTTCTATGCTCTTGTCAATTTTTTGCTGAACAACCGGCTGTTCACTTGGTAACCATTTGCCTAACACAAAATCTACCTGACCACCTTTGCTAAAATTGTTGCCAATACCAAACCTAAGCTTAGGATACACATCGGTACCAAGCATTAACTGAATATCTTTTAATCCATTATGCCCCGCATCAGAACCACTTCCTCTTAAACGCATTTTAGACAATGGTAATGCTAAATCATCCACCACCGTAAGCGTTTGGGTGGGTTCTAGTTTTTCTTTGTCCATCCAATACTTAAATGCTTTACCACTTAAGTTCATATACGTAGTAGGCTTGATGCAAATAAATTGTTTGCCCTTCCAGCTAACCGTTGCCACGTCTGCTAAGCGGTCGTTTTTAAACATTCCGCCATGCTTGAGCACAAAAGCGCTCACTACATCAAAACCAATGTTGTGGCGGGTGTGTGCGTATTCGGATCCTATATTACCGAGTCCTACAATTAAAAATTTATGCATGGCGTATGGGAAAGGGTCAAATTTAGTTAAAAAACACAAAAATGGGTAACTTGCATTTGTGATAACCAAAGAACTACTAACAAACCTGTTTCCTAATTTAGAAGATGGTTTGTACGAAGCCATACTTGAGCATGCCGAAATAAAAGAAATTCCAGCAGGCACGCCCCTACTAAAAGTGGGACAAAATATTAGATCTACCATGATGGTAGTAGAAGGCACCGTTAAACTCTATCAAGAAAACGAAGAAGGTGACGAGTATTTCATGTACTACATATCACCAGGTCAGGCATGCGCCGTTTCGATGGTATGTAGTTTTCAAGCCGAACAAAGTCATGTGCTTGCAAAAGCCCTCACAAATGTTACACTCCTTACCATCCCCATTAAATATATGGATGAGTGGCTTAGCGAGTTTAAAAGCTGGCACTACTTTGTAATTAAAACCTACCGCACCCGCTTTGAAGAACTATTAAAAACAGTCAACGAAGTGGCGTTTAAAAATATGGATGAGCGCCTAGAATTTTACCTCAAACAACAGGTAGAAAAATTTGGCACCACCCTTAAACTTACCCATCAAGAAATTGCTACCGATCTTAACAGCTCGCGCGAGGTAATTAGCCGCCTCATGAAAAAGATGGAAGAAAACGGAAGGCTTAAAAAATAAGTGACCGCTAGCTATTAATTAGTGCGGTAGCTTATCTCTAAAATATCCGTAGGTCCATGTGCCTGCAACAGCACTTGCTATCACTACCAACACTGCGTAAAAGCCGGCACCAATATGTGCAAATAAAGGACCAGGGCATGCACCCGTTAAAGCCCAACCAAATCCAAACAACAAGCCACCATAAATTTGACCCTTGTTAAATTCTTTATCGGCAATTACAATTTTTTCGCCGTGGATGGTTTTTACATTTAGTTTTTTAATTAAAAAAACACTGATTGCTCCTACCACTACTGCCGTGCCTATCACACCAAACATGTGAAAGCTTTGTAAGCGAAACATTTCCTGAATTCTAAACCAAGAAATAATTTCGGCCTTTACAAATACAATTCCAAAAATTATACCCACAATAGTATACTTTAAATTATACCAACCTGGGTGCTGTTGTTCCGATGCATTAACGCATGCTGTATTGCTATCTATATTTTGTACTTTTTCGTTGTTCATTGTTCTGTTTTTATAAAGATAAAATCCAAGGTAAAATAATGTTGGCCATTAAAAAGCCGCCTACCATAAATGAGATGGTTGCCACTAAAGATGGCCATTGTAAATTACTAAGTCCCATAATGGCATGGCCCGATGTACAACCGCCTGCGTAACGTGTACCAAAGCCTACTAAAAATCCACCTATTACCATGATAATAAAACCTCTTACCGTAAGTAGTGCTTCAAAACTAAAAAGCTCTTTTGGCAACATGTAGCTAAAATCAGATAGTCCATAACCCGCCAACTCCGCTTGTAAAGCCGGACTCACTGCAATAGGGGCATCTGTCATTAAAAAATAATTAGCAATAAACGCACCTGCAAAAATACCACCTACAAAAAAGAAATTCCATATTTCCTTTTTCCAGTCGTACTTAAAAAATTTAATGTCCGCCGGAAAACACGCAGCACATACATGCCTTAGGTTAGAAGAAATACCAAATGTTTTGTTACCTAAAATTAAAAGTGCGGGCACAATAAGCCCAATTAAAATACCGGCTACATACCAGGGCCAGGGTTGAATAATTTGTTCCATCATGTTTGTTTATTTTTTATAAAAATTTTTGATTGGCTCGTAAGGGCCATATTTATGTTGTGATTCTGAAAAATTATCGGCGTAAGGTCCAAACGCAAAATCGATTGGCTTTTTATCGTATTTAGGCCAGTCTTTGGATTGATCTTTATGTGGGCGGGGCTGGCTGTTTACATAAGCAGCTACATCCCAACACTCCTCGTTGGTTAGTACAGGGTTTTTGTGAGAAGCAATTAAATTTGGCATGTTGTTTTTTACATAACCTGCAAAATTGCTAATTCTATAAAGTCCTGCTCCATCATTGTAACTATGCGGTCCCCATAGTGGCGGATACGCATACTCTATTTCATCCGGTGCCAATTGCCCCTCACCATTAGTACCATGGCAACTTACACACTGCGCTGTATATACCACCTGCCCTTTTTTAGGGTCGGCGGCGCGGTCTAAATAAGTTAATTTTTCGATGCCTGAACCATGCGGCTTTTGTCCTTTTTCTACATCTTGACCCAGCCATTTTATATATGCGTATACCGCTTTAAACTCACGGCTATTACTATCAATTGCTGTACCGTTTAAACTTCTTTCCATACAATCGGCAACACGCTTATAAATACTTTCTATTTGTCCACTACGATCTCTAAATTTTGGATACGTCGAAAAAACGGCTGCATAATTATTACCCCATGCTTTACCCCCTGCTTGCAAGTGACAGTTCTGACAGTTCATGCCATTGGTAATTTGTGCTACACTACCCTTAGGACCTAAATACTTAGCCGTATGCGCAATTAAATCTTGTCCGTAAATAACAAGTTTACGCTCCTCGCCGCTAACCGTATTGTCTGCGTAAATACTTGGCGCTAACCAGGTACTATCTGTTACGGCAAGGCTGTTGTCCATTTTAAAAATATCGCCATTAATAAAGCGTACCATAAAATAAAGTAACACCAATGCAGTAAGTCCAATAATTACGAGATATTGTTTTTTCATGGCAAATAATATTATCTAAAGTTATAGGTCGTTCCTTCTAGTTGCGTTAATAAAGTAGCCGGCTTATCGGTGGCGATGGTTCTTCCTTCTAGCTTTGGCGCCACAACAGGGTTAGCCGCTAAATACTCCGTTATTACATCGTGCAAAGTAATTAGTGTTGCCACCGGGTTGCTTACTTTTTCTATTCTACAAAGTGTATCGTTAGGATCCCCTTCTCTTTCACAAGCCACTATTGTATACATTTTATTTTTATCAAGTGGCTGTCCCTTAATTTTTACGGTGTTAACACGCTGGCCCTTTGGTTTTCCAATGGTACAGTTTACTTCCATGCCTGCAAAACGCACAAACCATCCGCCAAATCGTTTACTTGGATCTGGTGCAAATGCATTTTCGAGTTCTTTTTCTAACCATTCAAGAATTTGCTGCCCCGTTACTTCTCCTTTTTTAGCCGTAGAATTTACCGGCAACATATTCCATAAAAACTCGTTGGTGATGGCTACTTTTTGAGCACCCTGAGGCACCGCAAGTGGTTGACAAAATCTAAACCCATTGCTAAGTGCAATGTCTGGTTTAAACTTCCACATGACAGCATCGGTAATTAAATTATCCATGGGTGTTTCTAAAACAAAATAACGCACCAGCGGAGTAGACGTATACCCAATTACTTTTTGCAAAGAATCTTGATAAGGTGCTGCTGCTTTTTGTACCAGCGCCAATACATTTTTATTGGCCGGATATTTTACCGGATCTACATCGAGTAGTTCGTACTGATAGGTGTCTATTTTTCCTTCTTTTACCGTAATGTCTAATTTTCCTACAAAAGATCCAAAAGCACCACACTCTACCACTTTGGTATATTTTCCTTGTATCGGAACACGCACTCTTTCGTGTGTGTCAGCACCTAAAATAAAATCGGCACCAGCTACGCTTGGGTCATTGGCTAAACCTACTTGTTGCGCAAGTCCCATATGTGTTACAATAAAAATAATACCACAACCTTCTACTTCTTGGAGGTACTTAACATACTTAGCTACATTATCTGTGGCATGCGTAAAACCAATACCCTCGCTATATGCAGGGGATTGACGTTTAGGCACCAAATGATCGGTAAAGCCAATAAAACCAACTTTTGCGCCTGCAATATATTTAATCCAATACGGCGGATAAATTAACGTGCCATTGTCAGCATCTTTTGTTTTGTGCCACATATTGGCGCAAATCTTTGCTGCACTCGAATGCCCCATATCATAGAGCATTTTTTTCTTTTTATACACTACTTCCCAGTTACCCGGAAGTATTAAATCATAGTTAAACGCATTCATGAGTGGAATAAGCGCTTCCCCTTCAGACAACGACGCTACGCCATGGCCATGAAAATAATCGCCACCATCGTATAAAATATTTTGTGGATGCTGCGCACGTAACGCATCAATCATGGTTTTAAGTACGGCAAGTCCACCACGTTTTTTATACACAGCTTTTTCATTCTCCCAAAAAAATTCGTCGTGGGTATGAATTTGCGCATGCAAATCGGTAGTAATAAAAACGCTAAACTGATTAGGCGCCTGTTTGCTTGTGCCTGCGTTTGCATTTGCGTGTTCAGCATTAGCGTCGCTGGCAAAAGCAGCAGACACTGGACCTAATACGGCGGGCACACCCATACCAAGTACGGCAGCATTTTTAATAAAATTTCGTCGGTTATTTTGGTTCATGGCCAACCTTTAAAAATGAAAGTTTACAATAAAATTAAAATGACCCATATCTACTTTATTGATATAAAACTTGGGGTTATCATACGTATTTCCCGTAGCATCCTTATAAAAATAAATCAATTGTGCTTCCCATCCCTTCCAAAATCCCGTAAATGCATACCGCATATCTAGGTTGTACTGCATATAAGACGGAAAACTATATTTATTAAGTGCATAATTGCTAACGCTTGGTAGATTAAAATATCCAGCACCCATATTTATAGTGAGTGGTAGTTTTGGTGCGGTATACTTTGTTTTTACAACATACGCACTCACATCACCCATACCTTCGTTACGCTCGCCCATTAAAAAGGTATAAAACGGATCACGCCCCCATTCGCGCGGCATTAAATAACGCCCCTGCTTTGTAATGCGGGTATAATTGAATGAGTAATCCCAACTATTTATTTTTTGTCCTACCCGAGCGCCCATCACCAAACTGGATTGACCTGGATTAAAATAAGTTTTTGCAGCGTCGATATTGCCACCCTTATTAACCACGCTTTGCGTTATTACTTGAAGGCCGTAATAATAAGACTGCTTGGCATTTGGCGTTTTGTCTATTTGAAAAAATACGCTGTTAAACATATTGTCTACAAACTGATTCCAGATCTGAATTTTATAATTTTTGATGCTACCAATTTCTGCGCCAACAAGTGCCACACCACTTGACGTTAATGCATTTTTATACCCCGATTTTGTTCCGTCAATATTTACACCAACCGAGTATATCCCTATAGACTCCGAAGTTTTATACCAAGCTACTGTACTTCGTGGCGAAAACCTATTAAGCCAACCCGCATACCATTTATTTTCTTTGTTTTTATGTTGTATCCAAAGGCCCTGCACTTCGGTAGGACGCATCCTTCCATCTTGCAAATTAATAAACGGTGTATTGAGTAACTGCTTACCTACAGTAATCGTGTTTTTGTTTTTTTGGTACTGAATATAGAGTTCCTCTAAACGGTCAATATCTGTTTTGTTAGCAGGATCTGTGATATCAAATAAACCAAGCTCGTATCTATTGATGGTGCCAGATAAAGGATGTGGCTTTGTCAAATCCGACGAAAACGCGTCGTATACAAAAAAACCACTCACCCCAAGTTTAAGATTGTAAACTGGTTTAGAAATAAATTGAATACCGCCGCCAATGGCCTGCGCATATTCCATCTCACTGTTTTTATTAAAATTGCTACTAAAAAAACTGCGTAAGTGTCCGTGCAAGGTGCCCATTTGAAACCGGTACAATAAATTACTACTATCTACCTGCTTAATAGATTTACCCCACAACTTTGGATCTTCGTTCAGCTCTTGGTGCTGCGCATACGAAAGAGTGGAGCATAATAATAATGCAGCTACAAATAATTTTTTCATAATAATTAATGACTTCCGCCTATTGGAAAAAATAATTGCTGTGCAAGAATATAAAGGCCCATAATGAGCACAAACCAACCAAAACCTTTTTTTAGTTTGTTGCCATCTATTTTTTTACTGAGCCTATCGCCAATAAAAATACCGCTAATAGCAAGCGCCGTTACCGATAACAATAGTGTCCAATCCATACTGGTATTGCTTACATCACCGGTAAATCCAATCAATGATTTTGCTGCTATAATAAGTAGTGAAGTACCTACCGCCTGCTTCATAGGAAGTTTACTTAACATCACAAGCGCTGGTATAATTAAAAATCCACCACCTGCGCCTACAAGTCCTGTAAGCATACCCACAAGGGCACCTTCTACTAATATAAGCGGATAATTAAATTTTTGCTCGCCGGTTTCGTCTGTTTCAGCAGCTGGCGTAGAACGTATCATAGAAAAAGAAGCCGCTACCATCAGCACTGCAAATAGAAGCATCATTAGTAATGACTTTGTAATTTCAATACCGGCAATGGTTCCTAACTGTGTAGGAATGGCAGGGACCAAATATTTGCGGGTAGCAAAAACAGCCGCAATAGAAGGAATACCAAAAATGATCGCTGTTTTAATATTTACAAAACCTTGTTTGTATTTTGGCAGGGCGCCTACTAAACTACTCGCACCCACAATAAATAAAGAATACGCAGTAGCGAGCACCGGTTCTACCCCAAATAAATACACCAGAACGGGTACGGTTAAGATGCTACCCCCACCGCCAATAAGCCCCAGTGAGATGCCAATTAAAATGGATGCTAGATATCCAATTGTTTCCATGATTTTTTAATTTGACACAAAAGTGCCTTTATAAAAATAAAAGATAGGTGATAAATGTCACCAACCCAATTTTTACGCCTAAAAAGTATAAAAATGAATTAAATTGTGGGATATGAAAAACACGATCCTTCTCATAGCTTTTTGTTTACTCGGTTTTGGCACAACTGCGTTGGCCCAAAACACGAGCGCAACGCATACCCATACAATTACGCACAAAGTGGTGATACAACTAAATAGCGGTGATACTGCCGCATGGGGTGGCGTTATTGGTAACGTTAAAAACCTCTCTAAAATTTGGCCTAATAATTTGAGTGTCGAAGTAGTGGTGCATGGTAAAGCACTCGATTTTTTAGTGGCCGCCAAATCGCACCTCGTAGCAGATGTAGAACAGCTCTCCAAAAAAGGAATTATTTTTAGTGCTTGCGAAAATACCATGGGCAAGTATGGCATTACCAAGCAAATGCTTATTCCGTCTGTATTTACCGTGCCATCTGGCGTGGGTGAAGTAATTTTAAAACAAGAAGAAGGCTGGAGTTATTTAAGGGCTGGTTATTAATTTGATAAGGTGATATTTGTCACAGTGTAAGGTTTTTTGATGGCGCATCTTTGCAATATCAAAATAACAGAAACTAAAAATTTATACTTATGTATTTTCAACATGTTTACGACAAAACCTTAGCCCAAGCAAGTTATTTTATTGGTTGTCAAAAAGCAGGCGTTGCTGCTGTTATAGATCCAAAGCGCGACGTAGATACCTACCTCGAAATTGCTAAGCAAAACAATATGCAAATCACGCATATTTTTGAAACACATATCCACGCCGATTTTTTAAGTGGTGCGCGTGAACTAGCGGCCATTACAGGTGCTAAAATGTATTTGTCTGACGAAGGTGGCGAAGGCTGGCAGTATGAGTTTGCCCACGAAGGATTAAAGCATGGCCAGCAACTAATGGTGGGTAATTTAAAAATTGAAGTATTACATACCCCAGGACATACACCCGAAAGCATAAGCTTTTTATTAACCGATACACCAGCAAGTAGCGAGCCCGTAATGTTATTTACCGGCGACTTTGTGTTTGTAGGCGATATTGGACGCCCAGACTTATTAGAAAAAGCAGCTGGCATGGTGGGTACACAAGACAAGGGTGCCGAACAAATGTACCAGTCTATTAATTTATTTGCCAACCTTCCAGAATTTATTCAAGTATGGCCAGGCCATGGCGCAGGATCTGCGTGTGGTAAAGCTTTAGGCGCTGTACCTAGTACAACCGTGGGTTACGAGAAAAAAAGAAACTGGGCATTTAGCTATGGCACCAACAAAGCTGGCTTTATTGATTTCTTATTAACGGATCAACCAGAGCCGCCAAAGTATTTTGCAAAAATGAAGGAACTCAATAAAGTAGATCGTCCTTTGTTAACCGAAGTGCCTACCATTAAAGAATTATCAGCTGCCGAATTAAAAGCAGCGATGGATAAAGGTGTTAAACTCATCGACACTAGAAACAAACAAGATTTTGAAAAAGGATTTATTGAGGGTAGTATCAATATTCAGGGCAACAATTCTTTTGCTACTTGGATGGGTTGGTTTGTAACATATAATGAGCCGTTTATTTTATTAGCAGCTCCTAGTCAAATGGATGATTTAACCAGAAAATTAATGCGTATTGGTCTTGACAATATCCTTGGTTTTGTGGACGCTGCTAAAATCAACGAACTAGCTAATGGTGTATTATCAACTTCTAAAATGGTAAGCATTAGTGATGTAAAAGCAAATACAATAGCGCAGGTAATTGACCTTAGAGGTGCTGCAGAATTTAACGCTGGTCATATTGCAGGTGCAACCAATGTTTTTGTAGGTACACTATTACAAAACCTTGCTAAAGTTCCAAAAGACAAACCCGTTATTATTCATTGCCAAGGTGGAGATAGAGCGGCTATTGGATACTCATTACTTGTAAAAGAAGGTTATACCAACGTGTCTAATTATAGCCCAGGTATTAATGAGTGGATTAAAGAAGCGCAGCCACTTGTGAGCTAAATATAATTCTAGATAGATCCAATAAAAAAGGCCTTCGAAAATGCGAAGGCCTTTTTAGTAAAGTTATTGTTAAGTGAATTACTTCTTTTTAACTTCTTTAGCAGCTGTTGCTTCTTCCTGCTTTAACTGACGTGTCATTACTACAGAAGCAATAGGAATACGTGGAGAGTTCATGATTTCGATACCATTTGCTTTCACGTCTTCTACTCTAATGTTTGCATTTAGTGCAAGATTAGTGATGTCTACGCTGATTGTCTCTACTAAATCTTTAGGTAAAGCTTTCACTTTTAAAGATTTGATTTTGATTACGAGCTTACCACCTTCTTTAACACCAACAGAAGTTCCAACAAATTTAAGTGGTAGGGTTGCTACTACTTTTTTGTCTTCTACTAGTTCTAAAAGATCTAAGTGAATTAACGCATCAGATACTTTGTCAAACTGAAGATCTTTTAAGATACATCTGTACATTTTACCGTCAACGGTAACTTCAGCAATTTGGAACTCACCAGTGTACACTAAAGGCTTAAATGCCTTCGCAG
>JBIISK010000024.1:0-33839 GCA_044341045.1 Sediminibacterium sp.
CTTCGATATCGAAGAAAATTTGCTTTGCCATGTATATAACAATTTAATTTTACGAATGAATATTATACGATTGCGAGTAAATCACTTTCACGCATGATAAGAAGGTCTTGACCTTCGATTTGGATTTCTGTACCAGCATATTTGCCATAGAGTACATTGTCACCAACTTTAACAGTCATTGGTTCATCTTTTTTACCAGTTCCAACAGCAACTACTACGCCACGTTGTGGTTTTTCTTTAGCTGTGTCAGGGATAATGATTCCGCCAGCAGTTTTTTCTTCTGCAGCAGCAGCCTTTACAATTACTCTGTCGTGTAAGGGCGTTACGCTTAATTTCTTAGCCATACCGTATTTGTTTTTTAATGTTTGAGTTAAAAAATCTGTTCCTAAACGTATATCGTTAACCAGAACAGTACCTATTCATCTATTATCATGCCAATTGGTAGGCTAGGTCAAAATTTCAGGGTTTACCCTGGTAGCCTACCTAAAATGGCGAAAGCCTGTCAGAACGGGCAGCAAAGATGCAGTAAGTTTTGGTTTACAAGTGTCAAATTTTCATTTTTAGGCGGTTTGTGGGCAATTTCTTTCTACATTTGCCCTCCCAAATAAGTTCTTACCAGATGATAAGTAGAAGAAATATTCGTGTGAAAGTGATGCAGCTCCTTTATATTATTGAAACTGCAGAAGAAGGAGCCAAGTTGCCAAATCCGGTGCAAGTGCTTAAAAAACAGCTTGATCTGAGTAATGAGCTATTCGTATACCTCCTCTATTTTATTACAGAAGTGGCCCGCTACGCCGAAACAAGTGCATTTAACCGTGCGGCCCGTAACCTTCCTTCCAATGACGATTTAAACGTAAATACTAAAATTGCGGGTAACTCATTATTATGGGAAATCATCGAAAGTGAAACATTTAAAGAAGCACTAGAAGTATTTAAGCCCCATCACACCATTTCAAAGGACCTCCTAAAAAAGACGTTTGATGCTTTAGCGGAGTCTGATATTTATCAGTTATACACGGCTAGTGACGTTAGAGACAAGGCCAAGGAAAAAGAAATTATCAAGTTTATTTTTACCAATCTCATGCTTCCAAATGAAGCATTTATTGAGCATATCGAAGAAGTGTTTCATAACTGGGATGATGACGCGGATATGATGGAACAGCTGGTATTAAATTACATTCAAAAACCGGCTGGTGTTAATATATTAGAAATGGTGGGTACCGAAAAATGGCAGTTTGCACAAAGCTTACTAGAAACAACCATCGATAAAAAAGTAGTAGCTGCAGACTTAATTAAGCCTAAGTTAAAAAACTGGGACGCAGAGCGTATCGCCTTACTAGACATGATTTTGATGCGAATGGGTGTTTGCGAATTGTTATTTTTTGAAACCATTCCAACCAAAGTAACCATAAATGAGTATATTGATTTAGCAAAGGATTATAGTACCGCACAAAGTGGTCAATTTGTAAACGGAATTTTAGATAATATTCATAAAGAATTAACCGAGTCTGGTAAGATTCAAAAGGTTAATTTTAATGCTTCAAATAACAAAAAAAAATAGAGATGAACAGTTTAAGTTTAGTATTGTTAGCAGGTAATCCACAACAAGGTGGAGGCGGTATGGTACAATTAGTAATGATGGGTGCCATTATTTTAGTTTTCTGGTTATTTATGATTCGCCCACAAGCTAAAAAAGCAAAAGACCAAAAGAAATTTATTGATAACATGCAAAAGGGTGATCGTATTGTTACCATCGCTGGTATCCACGGCAGTATCAATAAAATCAATGAAGATGGAACGCTTCAATTAGAAGTTAGCCCTGGTAGCTATCTTAAAATTGAAAAGTCTTCTATTAGCATGGATTGGACTTTAGCGATTGCTAAAGCAAATGCTTAAGATTGGTATTACAGGAAGCATTGGTGCCGGTAAATCTACGGTAGCAGGTATTTTTAAAGTACTGGGCGTACCTGTTTTTGACGCCGATGCCACTGCAAAAAACATATTAATTTCGGATCTAGTATTGCGCGAACAAATCATCGCTGCTTTTGGATCAGAATCCTATAAGAACGGGTTGCTAGATAGAAAGTATTTAGCAACCCTTGTTTTTAATAACCCAGACCAGCTCGCTAAATTAAATGCCCTGGTGCATCCCGCAACTATTAATGCCGCTAATGAATGGGCCAAACACTGGGAGGAGCAGGGAAGTCCCTACATTGTAAAAGAAGCCGCTTTATTTTTTGAAGCCGGAACTAATGTTGGACTCGATACGATCATTGGCGTTACTGCACCTCAAGATCTGCGCATAGCAAGGGTAATGGCCAGAGATAATATTACGCGTGAAGAAGTGCTAAAGCGTATGCAACATCAACTAGACGATACCGAAAAAATGAAGCGTTGTAATATAGTGCTTGATAACAATGAAAAAGCATTACTGATTCCGCAGGTGCTAGCTTTACATCAACAATTTATTTCTTAATTACTTCTTCAATTACTTTTCCAACTGCACCATTGGGCATTTGCACTTTTAATAGTGCAGCAAGTGTTACTGCAATATCTGTCATGTAGGTTTCTTTGTGTGAGCTTCCTTTATTGATACCATAACCATACCATAATAATGGAATATGCGAATCGTAAGGATACCATAAACCATGGGTAGTTCCAGTGTTGCCACCATCGATATAGCCAGGTTTAAAAATGATTTGAACATCACCACTTCTGCGCGGATAAAAACCATTCGCAAGCATTTCACGAAGTGTTCTATTAATAGGTGTAGTCATGATTTCAGAAGTTGGAAACGCATTGGCAACTGCTTCATTTTTTTTCATGTAACTAGCAATCCAGTTTTTAATAGGAGCGTCATCAATTTTAGCAGAATCTAATTTGTTGTGGTTTAAATGCACTTGATAATTGTACATGCTCACCACTAAATTATCGATACCATATTTTGCTTTTAATTGAGCGTTCATTTCTTTTTGAATACCTGCATCATTTACAGTGCCACCTGGTAATTTGTTTTCAGTCATAAAGCCTGGAACATGCGCCACTGCGTGGTCTGCGGTTAAAAACACCGTGTACTGTCCATTACCAACTTGTGCATCTAAAAAGGCAAAAAATCTGCCTAGTTCTTCGTCAAGTCTTACATAATCATCTACATTTTCCCATGAGTTTGGACCAAAAGAGTGGCCAATATAATCAGGAGAAGAATAACTTACGGTAAGCATATCAGTATTGCCAGTTTGTCCTAATTTTTCGGCAATAATTGCGGCCTTTGCCATCTCTGTAGTGAGGGTATTACCATGTGGCGTAGAAGAAATTTTACCGTAATCTTTACCAATATATTTAGACAAGTCGTAAGGGAATCCTAACGCATCTTTACCAAATGGTTTGCCTTCATACTCTTTTTGATCTGCTGTTGCATAATCGGCGTAAGTAGCAGTTGGTAACACGGTATTCCAACCGAGTTTGTATAATGAATCAACAACTTTTCTATTGTTAAATTCATTCACCCAATTAGGTAATTGATTGGTGTAATACGTGCTTGTAATAAAATTACCAGAAGCACCTTCATACCAATAAGCACCGGTAGCACTATGGCCTGCTGGTAAAATGGCGCCTCTATCTTTAATCGCAATACCCACTACTTTACTTTTAAAATTAGTAGCGAGTCTTAACTCATCGCCAATGGTTGTTGTGAGCATGTTGCGTGGGCTCATTTGACCATCTGCCTCTGTTTTACTGCCAACACCTTTTACGGTTTTGTCTTCACTACAATACACATTACGCATGAGTTGATTGTCCCACCAAGCGTTACCCGTAATTCCATGGATGGCAGGAACTGATCCTGTATAAGCACAAGTGTGTCCACAAGCTGTTACCGTTGGGGTATAAGGGATAAAATTATTTTCACAAGAGTATCCTTGGCTTAATAACCTGGTTAGCCCTCCATTTGCTTTAAAAAGAGGTCTAAAACGCACCAAATAGTCCCAGCGCATTTGATCCACTACAATGCCTACCACAAGCTTAGGTCTGGCCACAGCAGGGGCTAAACTCCCTTTTTGCGCAGAAGAAGACGTTGTTTTTTGAGCAATAGCGCCATTATTGGCATTTATTGCAAAAAGGCTTAAAAGACTAAAAATCAAGTGCTTTTTCATAAGAAATGGGTTATTAAAATGCGTTTTTAACATATTTCAACGACTAAGGTACACAATGGTGCATAAATCCAACACGAATTGAGTGTATAAATAGATTAATTTTGCATCAATTTTTATTGATTACCAAAGAAATAATGATAATATATGGCAGACATCTTTGAGAAACTCCTTAAGAACGCTGGACCATTAGGTCAGCACCGTGAAAGAGCACATGGTTATTTTGCTTTCCCGAAGTTAGAAGGTGAAATAGGCAGTAGAATGAAATTTAGAGGCAAAGACATGGTTGTTTGGAGCCTAAATAACTATTTAGGTTTAGCCAATCATCCAGAAATAAGAAAAGCAGATGCGGACGCTGCTGCTGCATACGGGTTAGCATCTCCAATGGGTGCGCGTATGATGAGTGGTAATACCGATCAGCACGAACAATTAGAAAGTGAACTTGCTGCTTTTGTTTTTAAACAAGACGCGATACTCATGAACTTTGGTTATCAAGGGATCATGAGTACCATCGATGCTATCTGTGGAAGACATGATGTAATCGTGTATGACGCAGAAAGCCATGCATGTATTATTGATGGTTTACGTTTACACCCTGGTCACCGTTATGTGTTTAAGCACAACGATCTTGAAGATTTTGAAAAGCAAATGCAACGTGCTACTGCGCTTATTGAAAAGCAAAAGGCAGGTGGTATTTTAGTAATTACTGAAGGGGTGTTTGGAATGGCTGGTGACCAAGGAAAGCTAAAAGAAATTGCTGCATTAAAAGGCAAGTATGACTTTAGATTACTAGTTGATGATGCGCATGGTTTTGGTACCCTAGGAAAAACAGGCGCTGGTGCTGGTGAAGTACAAGGTTGTCAAGACGCTATTGATTTGTACTTTTCTACCTTTGCAAAATCAATGGCTTCTATCGGTGCATTTTTAGCAGGTGATAAAACCATCATTGATTTTATTCGTTACAATATTCGTTCGCAAATTTTTGCAAAGAGTTTACCGATGCCACTTGTGATCGGTAATTTAAAGCGCCTCGAAATGCTTCGCACTATGCCAGAGCTTAAAGAAAAGTTATGGAGCAATGCATTAAAATTACAAGCTGGCTTAAAAGAGCGCGGCTTTGATATTGGTAAAACCGATACGCCTGTAACACCCGTATACATGAAAGGTGGGGTAGAAGAAGCTACTGCCATGGTAATGGACTTACGCGAAAACTATAAAATATTTTGCTCGATTGTAGTATATCCTGTTATTCCTAAAGGACATATTATTTACCGCTTAATTCCTACAGCAGCGCATACTGACGCTGATATACAGGAAACATTAATTGCATTTACTGAAACAAAAGCCAAATTAGATGCAGGGGCTTACAAGGTAGAAGCGATTCCTGATATGGCAGAGAAAAAATAAATTTATGAATATAAAAAGGCCCGCTATTTATTGTAGCGGGCCTTTTTAGTTATATACATTGCGTTATTCGCAAAAAAGATTATAAACTTTTGATCAGTTCGTTTGCAAAAGTTACATAGTCTGCATTTTTGCCAGTAGCTATATCAATACATTTTTGTGCACTTGCTTTAGCACTTACTTTATCGCCAAGCGCTTTTTCGATTCTAGCTTTCAATAATAACATCCAATAAGCTTCTTTATTACCTTCAACAGCTTTTGTAATATTAACTAATGCTTTGTTGTAGTCTTTATCAAACTCATAATAAAAATTGGCAGCAGTATTGTAGGTATTTGCTTGCACTGCATCGGCAGCTAAAGCTTTTTCTACTTGCGCACGAACGCGGTCTTTAATATTAGTGCTAATAGGAACTGCTACTTGCACACCAGCCCAAGCCATTTGTAATTCACAAGTTTCTGCAGCGATGTTTTCAAACTGCATGGTAAAAGTTTCTGCAAAGTTAGTAGCTTTTTGTGCTTTTACTTTTACTCGAACAACGTCTTCTGCTTCTTTATATCCATCGGATCCCCAATTGTTAACGCCTTTATTAATAATTACGTCCCAAATGTCTTTACCAGGGATTGCATAAATAACATAGGTGCCCGCTTCTAATTCGGTACCACCAATGGTAACTTTATCTGTAAATTTAATTTTAGTTGCTGCGTTTGCACCAAGGCGCCATATGCTACCTAAAGGGGCTAATTCACTTTTTTCTTTTAATACCGTACGGCCTTTAATATTAGGGCGAGAGTATGTTAATTCAATGGCACCCATACCAAAATCTTGATTAATTTTTTGTGTGGTACTTGGTGCAGGCATTTTAATTTGTGCGCTTGCAAACATGGTTACAAAAGCGGCTGCAATAGTGAGTATTTTTTTCATAGATAAAACTTTATGTTTTTAGAATAGCAAACCTAACACTATTTTTTAAATGCTGGATGAAACTGTTGAAGGGTATCCCTTAAAAAATCGCGGTTAAGGTGGGTGTATATTTCGGTGGTTGTAATGCTCTCGTGACCCAGCATTTCTTGAACGGCCCTTAAATCGGCACCACCTTCCACCAAATGGGTGGCAAAACTATGCCTAAAGGTATGGGGTGAAATCACTTTTGTTATGCCAGCTGTAAGCGCCAGGCTCTTAATAATATAAAAAATCATCACTCGGCTTAGGGCATTGCCGCGCCTATTTAAAAATAAAATGTCTTGGTTTTTTTCTGAAACAGCCTGGTGTGACCTCACCGTGTCTTTATAAATTTTAATACACTTAATGGCGTCGGTTCCAATGGGTACAAGCCTTTCTTTATCGCCTTTGCCAATTACCCTGATAAAACCAATATCTAAATACAAGCATGAAATTTTAAGCCCCACAAGTTCGCTTACACGTAATCCGCAACTATACATGGTTTCTAAAATGGCTTTATTTCTAGTGCCCTCTGGGCTCGATAAATCGATGGCGCCAATAAGGAGTTCTATTTCTTCAAAGCTAAGTGTGTCTGGTAATTTGCGTCTTGTTTTTGGCGCTTCTAGTAGGGTAGACGGGTCAATGGTAATTAGCTGTTCTGTTAAAAGGTATTTATAAAAACTTCTAATGCCAGAAATAATGCGCGCCTGTGTAGTAGCCCCCATACCTAGTTCACCAATCCATTTTACAAATGCCTGTAAGTCTTTAAGAGTAAGAGCTGCAGGATTTTTTGCTTCATCCACTACTTGTAAATACTGTGTTAGTTTAGTAACGTCATGTAGGTAGGCTTCCACAGAATGGTCACTCAAAGATTTCTCTAATCGTAAGTATGCTTTGTATCCTTTTTTATAGGCTTCCCACATCGGTTAATTGTTAATTGCGCAGTGTTTACCGGTTAATTTGGAAATGAAGGTAAGCTAACCGATATTGCGACACCAAATTTATTCAAAGTAAAGTCAAGAAATGCAGGTGAATCTTAAGTCGTTTAAACAGAAGGCTAAAAAACACGAAAAATCTTTTAAAAGTTTCTTATCAAAAATTGGCCGTAAACCACCTAAAGATTTAGATAAAAATGCACCTGCTATTGATGCCGAAGTTTGGAAAGAAGTAGACTGTTTAAGTTGTGCCAATTGTTGTAAAAGTATGAGCCCTACATTTACGGCTAGCGATATAAAAAGAATTGCTGGGCACTTTAATATTACGCCCAAAGAGTTTAAAGCTACTTGGCTCGAGTATGATGCTAAAGATAATGATTGGGTGAATGTCTCACAGCCTTGTCAATTTTTAAATTTGTCTACTAATACGTGTGCTATATATGAGGTAAGACCCGCAGACTGTGCCGGTTTCCCGCATCTAAAAAAGAAAAAGTTTGTTGAATACTTACACGTACACAAGCAAAATATATCATACTGCCCAGCCACATTTAAGATGGTTGAAAAAATGATGGAGCGCTACTAGAAGTAAACGTCCTCAATAAAATATAGGGTAGGTTCTTTACCTGCCTCTAAATTAATGGCCATCACGTCAAACTGTATGTTTTTAAAGTTTGGGTGTAGATAATGATAATGGCAGGCTGCATTTTTTAAGTGCCTCATTTTTTTACCTGAAATATGCTGTTCGGGGTGGCCAAATTGCAGGCTGGTTCTGGTTTTTACCTCTACAAAATGAATGGTATTGCCAAAAGCTGCTATGATATCAATTTCCCAGTGATGATGCCTCCAATTGATGTCAAGTATGTTATATTCTAACCCTAATAGGTAATTGGCGGCTAGAGTTTCACCTTGTTTTCCTATTTGCAGGTTTTGCGATGACATTTTGTTAAAATTAAATGGTTGTAAAACATATGACTGTATTTTTCGTTTTATAAAAAAAGTAAGCATGTCATTTGATTATAGCGTTCATAAATTACTAGGTACCGTGCAGCATTATAGTTGGGGTGGCACTCGTTTTTTACCTCAATTGCTTAGTATTGAAAATCCAAATAATACTCCATTTGCGGAATACTGGTTAGGGGTTCATAAGGGCGGTCCGTCTAGCATTGAAGTAAATAAGCTGCCTGTTTTATTATCGGACGCTATTGCCTCGGATCCAAAAACTGCATTATCTGAGCCCGTTTTTACTCATTTTGGAGGACTGCCATATTTGTTTAAAGTACTGGATGTAAAAGACATGCTTTCTATACAAGTGCATCCCACCAAAGAATATGCAAAGGTCGCATTTGAATCGGAAGAGGCAGCTGGAGTTGCATTGAACGCTCCCAACCGAAATTATAAAGACACCAATCATAAACCAGAGATTATGCTGGCTATGAGTGAGTTCTGGCTGTTACATGGATTTAAATCTGAAGAAAAAATATTAGAAACCCTAGAAAGTACAGCAGAATTTCAGGTATTAGCACCCTTATTTAAGGCGGACGGATTACAAGGCTTGTATACCTTTTTGATGGAAATGGAGCAGGCACAGGTGGATAGCTTGCTCAGCCCTGTGGTAAAAAGAGCCCTTCGTAACAAACATGACAATAAAATTGACAAAAATTCTCCAGATTGGTGGGTGTCAAAATTATACGAAAACGCTGATGGCATATTCCCCATTGACAAGGGCGTTTTTTC
This sequence comes from Sediminibacterium sp., assembly GCA_044341045.1. Taxonomy (GTDB): domain Bacteria; phylum Bacteroidota; class Bacteroidia; order Chitinophagales; family Chitinophagaceae; genus Sediminibacterium. Next base: position 9,162 of record JBIISK010000024.1, read on the forward strand.
GATATACCTTTTTAATATTGTTTGTGTAATGCCAGGCCAAGGGATATTTCAGAATGCCGGCGTGCCTCATGCCTATTTAGAAGGTCAAAATGTGGAATTAATGGCTAATAGTGATAATGTTTTGAGAGGTGGTCTTACACCAAAGCATATTGATGTGCCAGAGCTTATCAAAAACATAAAATTTGAACATATTGAGCCCGTAATTATTGAAGGTACCAAGCCTTGTATGGGTGAAAGCGTTTATCCAGCTCCAGTTCACGACTTTGGCATTGCTTCCATTAATCTTGATGGCTCCAATGGCTATAGCCATGAAACGCATAGTTTGGAAATGTTTTTAGTGGTAGAAGGCGGTTGCGTGGTGAATAATGAAATGAGCATTAAAACAGGGGAGGCCTTCGTTGTATTCCCAGGAAATTATATCACCTTACATTCGTCTGGAAAAACCCTAATTTATAGGGCTTTCGTGCCATCTGTGGTAGCTTATTCACAACATGAGGAAAATTGATGCTACTTAGAATGTAACGAAGTACCTATTTTTGTTTTGAAACAATATATACATGAAAATTTCTAGATCCATAATCGTTGCTTTAGTTTTAACCATCGTTGCTAGTGCTTTATACAGAATCATGCCTAATAGACCTATGGGTTTTGCACCTCAAATTGCTATTGCATTATTTAGCGGTGCCCTTTGTGTGAGAAATAAAAAATGGGCTTTTGCAATGCCTTTAGTATCGATGTTTATTTCAGATTTATTTTTTGAAGTATTATACAAGAACCACTTAACGGATTACCAAGGTTTTTACAGTGGTCAGTTGCTTAACTACATTTTAATTGCTGGTCTTGCAGCTTTTGGTTTTTTAATTCAGACCAAAAAAATTGCTTCTATGAGCCTCGCTTTTTTAGCAGGTCCAACAGTTTATTTTATACTCTCTAATTTTTCTGTGTGGGCTTTTGGCGGCGGATGGAATAGACCTAAAACATTTGCTGGTTTAATTCAGTGTTATCTAGATGGTGTTCCATTTTATGCGAATAGCATGATTGCTACATTCATTTTTGGCGCTATATTGTTTGGTGCGTATAGTTTATTCACCAAAAACAAGAAAGTTATCGCATAGTTAGTTTGTAAAAGATATTGCCAGGCACTTATTTCAGTGCAGTTGTAGCTTTTGAAACTTTTTTTAACCCCCATTAAAATTGGATCAAATGTCAACATTAGATTCTATTTTTTCTTATTACATTTTTTCAATTGTAGTATTTGCAACAATTGTATTTTTTGATGTAATGTTTACAATGAAAAGGCCTATAATTTTAAAGGCTTACTTTTTATTACTTACTTTTTGTGTTGGATTGTTTAGTTTTCTTGTCTGGTATAACCATATTAATGCAATTATTCTTTTAAGTTTTCCTGTATTAAAATTTTTGATATGGTCATCCATGTCACTTATACTCTCTCATTTATATATTGACAAAGACAAGCGCTGGATATATTTACTTTTGCTTTTTGCAGGGGTAGTATTAATTTTTTCAGTGTATCAAATTTATCTTTTCACACTGAGTGCTGTGTTTATTGATCTGGATATTTTGATGGATCCTGTTTTAATGTTTACACAGAAATTTAGTTTTAAATTAAACTTATACCCCCGATTAGTTTTATTTTTTTTATTTTTTACAATTAATTTACGAATCGTATACTTAATTTTCAAAAAAGCATCTATTGGTAATGTTTATTACGACAAAATCAAAACCTGGACTAAGGCTTTTGTAGCATTAGAGTTTTTTAGTGTGTGCGTATTTGCAGTCATGAATTCTATTTTATTGACGTACGAACTTGGGAATATTATGCTCATAGTACTTGGTTATCTTATTTTGTTTATTGTTTATTACCGTCCTAGGTTTATCAATAACCAAAGCTTAAAGCTTACGATGTCAAATAACTTTATAAAAGATAAAAACACAAAAATCACAGATGTTAACTTCTATACCCCCTTTTTTATCAATAACTATTTTTTGAATGAAGATGCCACACTTGAAAAATTTTGTGGGCAAAATGGGATAGATTCTACTGAGATTTTGCAAGATTATTGCGTAAAATATTACAACATGAGCTTTGCCAATTTGGTCAATAAGTCGCGGGTCAATTATTTTATTGACCTAGTTAAGTCGCCAAAATACAAGCGTTATTCGATTGATGCTTTAGCAATTGAAGCTGGGTTTAATTCGCGTCATCACCTTTACAAGCCATTTAAGAAGTTTCACGGAGGAACACCTTCTGATTTTATCAACTCTATAAATAACTGATAATCAAGGTAACATAAATTTTTACCACATTATTCACCGAGTTACCTCTATAATTTGTAAACAATAGTATTAGGGTTCAAATTGTGTTTCTAATTTATTGAAATACAATTATGAAGCAACTAAAATTGATCTTTAGGCAGGTATCATTCATTTCATTGTTAATGCTCATATTTTCGAGCTGCACCAAGGAAGAATCTGTTTCTCCTTTAACACAAAATAAGGTTTACTTAACAGGCACAGGTAGTACACCCACCAAGTGGTATTTAACGAGCTACGTATCTACGGCTACTTCTTTGCCGCTGAATTACGCGCAAAAGCGTTACTACAAAACTTTTGCTGTAAATAACCTTTACAAAGACAGCGATGGATTTGTAGGATCATGGGATATGCCAAGTACGGAGCAGCTTATTGAGCGCTACGTTAATTTCCCGTCAGGCACACCAGCCACACAGTCTTATCAGATTGTTTCAATTACAGCTACTAATCTCATCATTTTACACGATTATAATGGTACACCAATCACAGCGGTTTACACTGCGGGTAATTAGTTTTGTTGTTGTGCTACTATGCTGTAATGGCCTTCGAGCACAAAACATAAATCCTATCAGCACCGTATTTAGTATTGGTGCTGTTGGTAATACAGGATCTACCACGCCTAGTTTTTCTGGTTCTGTGGTATTAGATGCTTCTTCATGTATCAAGCTATACACTGGTTTAAGCGCGTATAATGCTACCACGGCTGGCCTTTTTGTAAGCAGTTGTATTGTTCCGGCATTTTCAAATACTCCTTTAAAGCTCATTTGTTATCCTAACCCTGTCACCACAACGTTATGGGTTAAAACAGCCGAGCCTGTTATTGAGACATCAGCTACGGTAAGTTTAGCACTTATTGGAGCAGATGGTAAAACAGTAGGCGCATACAACACAAGTGTAGCACAACTAAGTGCAGGATATGCCATCAATGTTGCAAATAAAGCAGCAGGTGTATACTATATCCGCTACAAATCAATCACCCAAACAGGTGAACTAAAAATCATTAAAGTTAATTAAGCAATACCCACTAACACTCAGTTTATGTTAAAGAAATTTATTCAAACAGCGTTACTACTTGTTGTATTATGTACAACCGCAACTACGTATGCCCAGGTAAGTCAAGCACCTGATGGTATTCAGTTTCAAGCCTTAGCTACTGATGCTAATGGTCACCCTGCTGCAGGTAGAGTGATCTATGTTAAAGATGCCATTGTTGCAAAAACGGCTACAGGTACTATTGTGTACTCAGAAACATTTAAAGTAACAGCTTCCTCTGCTGGTATATTTACTATTGTACTTGGTAAAGGAACCTATGCAAGTGGTGTGAGTAGTATTGCAAATATTGACTGGGCTAACGGACCTTTCTTTTTAAACTTAAAAATAGCAGTAGAGCCAACCGTACCTACTGCAAGTTGGAACGTTAATAACGAATACGTAGACCTAGGAACTTCACAGTTTTGGAGTACACCATATGCATTATATGCAGGTAATGTAAAAGGAATGGATACCAAACTAAATATATCGGATACTGCTGCTATGCTTAAACCATATTTTACTTCGATTAACTTAAAAGCAAATATCGAATCACCAACCTTTACAGGAACGGTATCTGGTATCACCAAGGCCATGGTAGGTCTAGGTAACGTAGACAACACAGCTGATATAGATAAGCCAGTATCATCAGCTACACAAGCTGCGCTTGATTTAAAAGCAACCGCAACAGTTGTTACTACTAGTTTAGCTACAAAAGTTGATAAGGTTACGGGCAAAGCGTTGTCTACAAATGATTATACGACTGCAGAAAAAACAAAACTCGCAGCTATTACTGGAACCAATACGGGGGATCAAGATTTATCTTCACTTGCAACAAATACTGCACTTGCGTTAAAAGCAAATACAACTGATGTAACTTCAAGTTTAGCTAATAAAGTTGATAAGGTTACTGGTAAAGAATTATCTACCAACGATTATACAACTGCAGAAAAAACCAAGCTTGCAGCAATTACTGGAACCAATACAGGGGATCAAGATTTATCTTCACTTGCAACAAATACAGCACTTGCATTAAAAGCAAATACAACTGATGTAACTTCAAGTTTAGCTACTAAAGTTGATAAGGTTACTGGTAAAGAATTATCTACCAACGATTATACAACTGCAGAAAAAACCAAGCTTGCAGCAATTACTGGAACCAATACAGGGGATCAAGATTTATCTTCACTTGCAACAAATACAGCACTTGCATTAAAAGCAAATACAACTGATGTAACTTCAAGTTTAGCTACTAAAGTTGATAAGGTTACTGGTAAAGAATTATCTACCAACGATTATACAACTGCAGAAAAAACAAAACTCGCAGCTATTACGGGAACCAATACGGGTGATCAAATAAATATTACAGGTAATGCAGCAACAGCAACAAAATTAGAAACCGGAAGAACTATTTCCTTAACCGGTGACGTAACTTATACGAGTGGTTCATTTGATGGGACTGCTAATGTAACAGGCTCTGCAACATTATCTAATACAACAGTTAATGCAGGTACTTATGGGTCAGCAACAGCCATACCTACGTTTACTGTTGATGCTAAGGGTAGGTTAACCGCTGCTAGTTCTGTAGGAATAACATTAGGTGTTTCAACATTAAATTATACATCAACAACATCATATGCTAATGGCGGAACAATTAGTGGAACTACGTTAACGTTATCCGCTGCTGATGGAACGAATCCAGGAATGATCTCTACTGGAGTTCAAACTATTGCTGGCGCTAAAACATTTAGTAATAATATTTCCGTTAATACCTTAACTGCTGGTGTGCCTTCATCTGGTATTCAAAATACAATGTTTGGCTATGCTCCATTTGTAAATGGTACACCAGGAAATAATAATACAGCGATAGGTTTTGCCACACTTCAGTCTTTAAATGGAGGTAATGACAATACAGCAGTTGGTACAAATGCTATAAGGCAAGGTTATCAAGGTGGGTCATCAGCTGGAAGTCGCAATACTGCTTTAGGTAGTGAAGCTTTATCAAATGGAAGTGGGCCAAATGATAATACCGCTATAGGATACAATACGTTAAGTAGTGCCACAGGAGGTTCTAATACCGCAATAGGAAGTGGCGCACTTTCAACCAATACAACAGGTACTAATAATACAGCAATTGGATATAATGCAAATGTTAGTTCAGGAACAATTTCTAATTCAACAGCTATAGGTAATGGTGCAATTGTTGCAGCAAGCAATAATATTCAACTCGGAAATACATCTGTGACAAATGTAAAAACTAGTGGAACGATAACTGCTTCAGGATTTAAAACACCCACTGGAACTTCATCACAATATCTAATGGCAGATGGGTCTATTTCAAATTATCCTGCATCGGGAACTTGGATAGTTAATTATATTACAAATAACTCTAGCATGTATTCTTATTCATATTTTAGTGTAAATAATTCAGGAGGATTTTATCAAAGAGTTGGTAATGTAGTAAGTTTCTCCCTTACAATTAAATTGAATGGTAGTGCCAGTTTTTATAATTATGGTATGGGTGGTTCGGCGTCAAACATATCTATTGAAATACCACTTCCCATTGCTAGCAATTTTATTTCAGATTATGACGGATCTGGTTCAGTAAGCATCTCATCCAATTCAAATTATTACATGCCGTCGCCGTCTGGAAGTAGTAATTCTTTTTCAGGGTATTTAGATGTAAATAGATATAATGGTACTGTGAGAGTCAATATTAGTTCAAGTGGAGGAGGCTCTTATCCTTATTATTCTTCATCATCATATCTCGATTCGCCAACTATAGGAATCAGTGGAATGTATATCATTAGATAATTTAATAAAGAAATAACCCCCAGACACATAAACGGGATGATTGGCAAATTGCTGGTCATCCCGTTTTTTTATCCTTCATACCCATCATCATCTAATAAATCTGATCCATCGGCGGCGGTGGTTGCAAGTTCGTCGCAACGATTATTGAATTTATTTTCTGCGTGTCCCTTTACCCAAACAAATTTGATGGTAAAATCTTTGGCGAGGGCTGCATAAGTGAGCCAGAGGTCTTTATTTTTTTTACCGCCTTTAAAATTGGTTTTGATCCAGTTATCGAGCCATTTTTTTTCGACACTGTTTACAATGTACTGGCTGTCGGTATAAATAGTAATGGGTATGTTTTTTTTGGTCACCGCCATAAGTGCTTGAATCACACCCATAAGTTCCATACGGTTGTTGGTGGTATATTTATATCCACCCCATAGTTCCTTTACTTTTTCGCCCCAAATTAAAATGGCACCATAACCACCAGGGCCTGGGTTTCCTCTCGATGAACCGTCTGTGTAAATAACAAGTGGATGTGCTTTTATCTCCGTCATAGCTGGGCCTAAAAATACGTTCTTTTGTCTTTTTTATTATATTTAAGTATGCTATATGATTATATAATTATTGGAGCAGGCTCGGCTGGCTGTGTTTTGGCAAATCGGTTGTCAGAAAACCCGGCTACAAAAGTACTTTTAATAGAAGCGGGTGGACCCGATTCTAAAATGGAAATCAATATTCCGGGTGCTTATTCAAAATTAAATAATACAGAAGTTGATTGGGCATTTTGGACCGAACCATGTGAGGCGGTAAGCAATCGAAAATTATTTATTCCAAGAGGTAAAGTATTAGGAGGTTGCAGTGCCACCAATGCAATGGCGTATGTGCGTGGCAATAAACAAGATTATGACAGTTGGGCAGCACTTGGTAACGAGGGTTGGGATTATGCATCGGTACTCCCATATTTTAAAATGTCGGAGCGCAATTTAAATTTCACCAATGAGTATCATGGAACGGACGGACCTATGCATGTAACACATGCAGCATCACCTTCTAATGTGGCTACTGCATTTGTTGAAGCTTGCGCCCAGAAAGGCATAGCGTCTAATCCAGACTATAATGGTGCAGAGCAGTTAGGTGCATGTCTTTTACAATTTACAATTAAACATAACCAGCGTCACAGTTCGGCTGCTGCATTTTTAAAACCCATTATTAAAAGAAAAAATTTAATTGTATTAACGCATACCTATGTAAAACGTGTGTTGTTAGAGTCAGGTGTTGCAGTAGGTGTGGAGGTGAAAAATAAAAATGGTCAAACAGAAATTTACAATTGCAATAAAGAAGTAATTATTGCAGCAGGTGCTATTCAATCTCCACAAATTTTAATGTTATCTGGCATAGGTGATAAAAATGAATTGTCAAAACATGGCATTTTAGCCGTTACGCATTTACCAGGTGTTGGAAAAAATTTACAAGATCATGTATGGAGTGGGGCAAGTGCGCTAGCAACGGTTCCTACCGGAAATGACTTACTGAAGCCATTTAAAATGGGTATGGCGGGTCTTCAACACATTTTGTTTAAGACGGGGCCGTTGTCTAATAGTCCGCTTGAGGCTAATGCATTTTTTAAATTGGAAGAAGATGGTAGTTTGGGTGAAGGGCAACCCAATATTCAGTTTCATTTTGTACCCTTAACGGTAAAGCCCGATTATTCGACAGATATTTATAATGTTAATACGTATCCTACGTATAGTGGCTTTTCGATAATGGCCATTATTTTACATCCAAAAAGTAGGGGTCAAATTAAATTAAAGTCCTCTAACCCATCGGAGCCACCAAGTATTGAACTTAATCCTTTATCTAACACTGATGATAGGGCTCTACTTGTAAAAGGGATGCGAAAGGCCATCGAAGTGCTTCATGCGGGTGCTTTTGATGCGTTTAGAGATGGAGAAATGCTACTTCCTGCACCTCCAGCCACTGATCAAATAATAGCGGATCATATCAATAAAACCCTTGAAACCCTGTACCATCCAGTGGGAACATGTAAAATGGGTAACGATCCTCAATCTGTTGTAAATCATGAACTTAAAGTGCACGGCATTGCGAATTTACGGGTCGTTGACGCTTCGATTATGCCTACCATTGTGTCTGGTAATACCAACGCTGCAACTATTATGATTGCACAAAAAGGGGCCGACATGATAATCGGTTAAATTTTTGGAACTATTGTGTGATAATTACACATTGTTTATTAATTTAGCTAGCAATAAAACGATTGTGTTGGCCAAGGAAAAGAATTTGGATACCCTTATGCATAAAGTGGTAGATATGACATCTACGTATAGTCTTGTTTCGAAGAAGGCTATTGGCTTTACGTTGGTATTTCAATTAAGGTTTACGACTCAGTTTGGTCAAATTATTTATGTTGTTGGTAATCATCCACTTTTAGGAAACAACGACATCGAAAAAGCCGTTCCGCTTACTTATTTCAACGAAAATTATTGGCATCTCAATATACCATTTGGCACTAAAGATATTGTTGATGAAAGCATTAGCTACCAATACTTTATTAAAAATGGAGATGGTACCATTAGTTATGATTGGGGTAATGATAAAACCTTTAATCCATCTGTCATTAAAACGGAGTCAGTTTTATTTGTAGATAGTTGGAATGCAGCAGGTTATGTCGAAAATGCATTTTATACTGAGCCATTTAAAAATGTGCTTTTAAAATATAGTTTTGCAATTATTGATGTACCAACTCCAAAACATGTGACGCATCAATTAAAAGTAAAAAGTCCTTTATTAACCTCTACACAAACAATTTGTTTGCTAGGAGACAGTGCATATTTACAAGCCTGGGATGCAAAAAATCCAATCTTGCTTTCTCGTAAAGAGGGAGAAGATTATTTTTCGGTATCACTTGATTTATCAAAAGCTAAATTTCCGATTGCTTATAAATACGGAATTTATGATGTTGCTAAAAAATCATTTGTTGCATTTGAAAATGGAAACGACCGGATTTTACATGATGCAACAAGCGCTAGCAAACTTACCATCGTAAATGATGGATTTACACTCCTTCCTAACAATACATGGAAAGGAGCAGGGGTTGCCATTCCGGTATTTAGTTTACGATCCAATAATGGGCTAGGGGTTGGAGAATTTGCAGATATTAAATTACTGGTAGACTGGGCTAAAAAAGTAGGTCTTAAGAAAATACAATTACTACCTATTAACGATACCACTGCAACGCACTCATGGAAAGATTCTTATCCATATGCGGCTATTTCTGCGTTTGCATTACATCCACTTTATATTAATTTTGATACATTAATACCCGCTTCTAATAATAAATTAATTGATAAACTTGCTGCAGCTAAATCAACACTCAATGCACTTGATGTTGTTGATTATGAAGCTGTGTCTAGTATTAAATATGAAATATTAGATGAGCTGTATGCTTTAATAGGAGCTAAAACCCTTTCCAGTAAAGGGTTTAAAGACTTTTATGCAAAGCACCAGCACTGGTTAGCCTCTTATGCAGCTTTTTGTTATTGCAGGGATCAGTATGGTACCACCGATTTTAATGCATGGCCTAAACACAATACCTATTCTGAAACCGATTTTAAATCTTTGGTTGAACACGATGCATCCGTAAAATTAATTGTAGAAAAATATTATTTTATTCAGTATCTACTTGATGTTCAATTAAGAGAGGCTACTTCGTACGCGCATGAAAACGGTGTGATTGTAAAAGGTGATATTGCCATTGGTGTGTATAGATATGGCGTTGATGCATGGCAACATCCGGGTTTATTTCACATGGATATGCAGGCCGGTGCTCCTCCCGATGATTTTGCGGTAGCGGGTCAGAACTGGGGTTTCCCAACGTATAATTGGGATGAAATGACCACCAATGGTTTTGCTTGGTGGAAGCAGCGCTTCGAGCAAATGAGTTTGTATTTTGATGCCTTTAGAATTGATCATATTTTAGGGTTCTTTAGAATTTGGAGTATTCCTATGGACGCCGTTGAAGGCATTTTAGGACATTTTGTTCCTGCCATTCCGGTTCATGAAAATGAATTAAAAGAGCGTGGCATTCATATCAGTGCGCATGAATATGCCAAGCCTATTATTACTGATAAAGTATTGTGGGATTATTTTGGTTACGATAATGAAGTGGTAAAAGCGGAGTTTCTAGCCTATGATGGTTTTGGAAAGTACACTTTAAAACCAGCTTTTGCTACACAGCGTTTGGTTGAAAAACATTTTGCTGCATTACCAGAGGATGATTTTAATAATAAAATTAAACAGGGCTTGTATCAGGTAATAAGCAATGTGTTATTTATAGAGGCCAAAGAAAAAACCTACGCTGGAAAAAATTATTTTCACGTAAGGTTTGGTATCGAAAATACGGCTGCTTTTAAAGCACTTGACGAAGCCACACAACATCATTTACGTGAATTATACGTTGACTATTTTTTTAGAAGACAAGACGATTTTTGGAAAAAAGAAGCCCTCAATAAACTTCCTGCCCTTAAGCGTGTAACCAATATGCTTGTTTGTGGTGAAGATCTTGGGTTGGTGCCTTCTTGTGTGCCAGATGTAATGAATCAATTAGGGCTCTTGAGCCTCGAAATACAAAGGATGCCTAAAAACCCACACACGCCCTTTTTCCATCCAAAAGATGCGCCTTATTTAAGCGTGGTAACGCCATCTACTCATGATATGAGTACCATTAGAGGTTGGTGGGAAGAAAATGCAAATCAAACGCAGGCGTTTTACAATCAAATTTTAGGTAAGTCAGGTAAAGCACCGCAGTTTTGTGAAGCGGATATCAATAAAGCTATTGTGATGCAGCATTTATATGCGCCTGCCATGTGGAGTACGTTCCAGCTTCAGGATTTACTAGGTATCGACGCTGATTTGCGCAGACAAAACCCGAGCGACGAGCGTATCAATGTTCCGGCCAACCCGTCGCATTACTGGCAGTACCGCATGCATATGACCCTCGAAAATTTATTGGAACAAGATAGTTTCAATAGTGATTTACATACCTGTATTGTAGCGAGTGGCAGGGCATAAGCACAGCCATAGTTTATCGTTTCTGCTTTATATTTGTCCTACCTAAATAATGAGCATTGCAACTTAATTATAAATCTATCGCGTTACCATTTGAGTATCCATTTACGATTTCAAATGGGCGTACAAAAACGCATCAACCATCTCTTGTTGTTTCATTATCGCTGGGTAATTTTACCGGTTTTGGTGAAGCGCCTGCCATTGTTTACTACAATATTACTGTCGAAAAAATGATTGAAGACCTCGAGTCAAAAAGAGCGATGGTAGAAAAGTTTGCACTAACTGATCCTGCGCGTTATTGGCATTATTTGCATCATTTATTTCCAAACAATCCATTTTTAGTATCGGCACTTGATATGGCCTGCTGGGATTTATATGGAAAAATGAAGGGGCAGCCACTCTATACATTATGGAACACAAAATGGGAAAATATACCCATTACAGATTATACGATTGGTATTGATACCATTTCTACAATGGTTGAAAAAATGAATGCTAAACCTTGGCCGGTTTATAAAGTTAAGCTGGGTACACCGGAGGATATAGAAATTATGGAAGCCCTAACGGCAGCTACAAAAGCAGTTTTTAGGGTAGATGCCAATGCTGGTTGGACCACCGAGGAAGCGCTCACAAAAATTCCATTACTTGCAAAAATGGGCGTAGAATTTATTGAACAACCACTTGCCAAAGACAACTGGGAAGGCATGAAAATACTCTATGAAAAATCGGAGCTTCCTTTATACGCCGATGAAAGTTGCGTGATGGAATCTGATGTCCAAAAATGTGCAGGACATTTTCATGGCATCAATATTAAGCTTACAAAATGTAGCGGACCTACTCCTGCACTACGCATGATTGAAACTGCCCGCTCACTTGGTTTAAAAGTAATGATGGGCTCTATGAACGAGTCTACGATTGGTTCTGCGGCCATCGCACATTTTTTACCGCAACTAGATCATGTAGATATGGATGGGCCGTTACTACTTTCGGAAGACATTGCTACGGGCATCACATTTGATAACGGAACCGTACATATTACGGATAAGCCTGGTTTAGGCATTACGCTACTTTAAATTACTGTACATGACACCAGAGCGCTACAACCGAATGTTATCGGTGATTAAAAATAGACAAACCAATTTAACGGTGGTGATGGAAAATGTAAATGATCCACACAATATATCGGCAGTGATGCGCACTTGTGATGCGGTAGGTATTCAGGATATTTATATTCTCAATACCAAAATTGCAAAGCATGATTATTTTGGTGTTAAAAGTAGTAGTAGTGCAGCTAAATGGCTAACCGTACATCAGTTTACAAATGTCAAAGAATGTTTTGAATCGCTACGAAAAAACTACAATAAAATTTATACCACGCATTTATCTTCTGATGCGGTGAGTTTATACGATATAGATTTTACGGATTCGGTGGCGTTAGTTTTTGGTAACGAGCATGATGGCGTGAGTCAAGAATCTATTGAACTGGCAGATGGTAATTTTATAATTCCTCAACTTGGATTTATTAAAAGCCTGAATATTTCGGTGGCTTGTGCGGTATCTATTTACGAGGCGCATCGTCAAAAAATGAATGCTGGGCATTACAATGAACAAACTATGACGCTTGAGCGTCAAGAAAGGTTGCTCGGGGATTGGTGCGCTGACGATTAATTTTTAAAGATTATTTTTTACAGGCTTGTTTTTTTCCTTGGTCAAATAAGTGAGACTCACGTTTAATTCAAATCCAATTAATAAAATTAAGGAGTTGAAATACATGAGGAGCATGATAATTAAGATGGTTCCTATTGAGCCATATACTTTGTTATAGCTAGAACTGGCAAACATGTCTACCCAATAAGAAAAAATTAAAGTGGTTAATAGCGTTAAGGTGGTTGCTAATAAAGAACCAGCGGAAACAAAAGGCCATTTCTTTTTAACGGATGGCGCATAGGTATAAATCAGTGAAATGCCTGTAAATAAAAGCCCAATAATGATAGACCATCTTACGCCATTCCAATAGGGAAGCGTCGTTTTTCTTTTGAGTTGAAACAAACTTCGTACCAGTGAGGCAAGTTGTTCTTGACCAATTAAAATGAGTGAGGAAGCGATGATCAGTATAATTAAAATGGCTGTTAGCCTAATAGCACGCCAGCGCCTGTGCATGAAAAATCCTTTTTGCTCTTGAATGGACCTGTCAAAGGTTCTAATAATACCCATCATGGCATTGGACGCGTAAAAAATGAGTAAAAGAAAACCAAACGAAAAAATACCTACGTGCTTTTGTAATAAATCGTTGATTAGATTTTTTATAACTGCATAGGTTTGGCTATTGGGGGTAATGTCTTTGAATAGTTTTAATATTTGCGCTTCTACTTTAAAGGAAGTAGGAAAATAGGGTATGAGTGAAAACAAAAAAAGCATCGCAGCAGGTAGCGCCATAATCAGGTTAAACGTAATGGCAGAAGCTCTTTCGTTTAATCCTACTTTATTGATTTGTCTGAAAAAAAATACCACTACATCATATACGGGCATGCCCTGAAATCCGGGTATCACCATCGTTTTACTTTTTTTAACAACGTAATCGATGGGTGGCCATGATAATATGATGCGGTGTAATTTTATCAAGGCTTTTTATTTTTTTTAGCCATATATATATCAAGTGCTTTTTGATATTGGATGGCATATCTGTTATGCTCTTCGTACGTTGGACTAAAATGGTGCATACCACTAAAATCACTTTTCGCAACGAAATATAAGTAATTGGTGTTTGGTGCATTAAGCACAATGTCAATGGTTGCTGGTAATGGGGTACAAATAGGGCCCGGCGGTAATCCTTTTTTGCGGTAGGTATTATAGGGTGAAGGGCTTGACAAATACTTTTCATAAATGCGCGTAATGGTAAAATCTTTAAGCGCAAATTTGATGGTAGGGCAAGCCTGGAGTGGCATTTCTTTAGCGAGTCTGTTGATATAAACGCTCGCTATTTTATATTTATCTGAAACTACATTGGTTTCTTCATCCACAATGGAAGCGAGCGTATAGGCTTCTATATCTGTTAGATGTTTTGTTTGTAATTTGTTTCTACGATCAATATCATCCCAAAATTTTTCTTGGTAAGATTTTAATTTGGTTAAAATTTGTTTAAACGGTGTATCCCAGTAAAACTGATACGTGTCCTGGATTATGATTGCGTAAAAGGTACTTGTGTCTACACCAAAAGGTTGCAACGAATCATTGTTGGTAATAAACTGCATCACGGCAGTAGAGTCTGTAGAAAACTGATTGCCTATAAGACTCGCAAAGTCTTCTTTGGTGCGTAGCTTATTAATCACTAGTTTAACTTCTGCAACTCTACCATTTTTTAGCATTCTTGCAATTTGCCAAGCTGTTTGCCCCTTTTTTAATTGGTATTTGCCAGGTCTTACCAAGTCCCAATTGGGAAGAACCATCGATAGTATATTCAGTCCTAAACTATTTGAAATGAGGCCTTCTTTGCTTAGGTAACTAATTACGGCTTCTTTTTTTACAATGGATTGATCGACGGTAAAGCTTTTTTGTGTGCCTGAAAAATTAGTGATTGACGTAAAAATACTCCAGGTGGTAACAATACCTGCAATTAGTAAAATGAGTATGATGGTCGTTCCAATTTTTTTCATGACTTCAATTTAAACAAAAAACCCTGACTGCATATACAGACAGGGTTTTAAATATCAAAAGTTTATTTTATTTTTTTGTGGTATCTGCAGTAGTTGCTGGATTAGGAGCTGGTGCTGGAGCTGCAGGCGCAGCACTTGATGTATTTACTTTTTGTAGTAATGAATCTTCAGGAGCTGCAGTTGTTCCGCCTTTTAAGAATAGGGTAGAAAGTAAAGCCAAAATAGCAATAATGGCTGCAAATAACCAAGTGCCTTTTTCTAAAACGTCAGTGGTTTGTTTAACACCCATAAATTGGTTGCTAATGCCACCCACATTACTAGATAAACCACCACCTTTTGGGTTTTGGATTAATACTACAAAACCTAAAGCTACACAAGCAGCTACTATTAACACTAGAAACAAAATAGTCATCTTATAATCCTTTTAATTGTTGAATCTTGGCAGCAAAATAAACGGATTTTTCAGGATTTATGAAACTTAATTTTTGGTAGAGCTGAATTGCCTTTTCTCGGCGACCCTGTTTTCCAAGTACTTCTGCCATAGTTTCGGTTACAACTTCCCTAGATTCATTGGATTTTTCGGCAATAGTTACAACGGCCTTTTCTATGTCTGAATCGCTAGAAAAGGGGGTATCCGCCTCTGAATTGGCTGTTGTTTGGCTCTCTGGGGCTGGATGCTTGACCTCTTTTAGCCAATCAGTGAACTTCTTAAGCTTAGTAGACAATTCGTCTTGATGACCCTGATTTAGGTCTATTTTTATGCCTTGTGAGGCAAAATAATCGATGGTATGGTATAAAACTGGCGATTCTATCTCCAAAATCTGGTCTGGGGTAACCGGTTTATTGTAATCTGCAAGCTGTTTGCTAATAATATTACTAATTGCAGAAGGTACGGGGGCGGTTAAAATATGCTGAAACCATCCCGTATTTCTAACCGCAAGTGCGGCTTTACTCGTTTCTGTGCCTTTAAGATGGGATTTTACCGCTACTAGCACAGCCGCAGGGCCAAAATATGGGAATTGTTTTTGTAAACTCTCTAGTTCATCTACAGAAGTAGCAGACAGATTTTCTTTACCTGTGAGGTGTTTTGCTGCTAAATTACTGAAATGACTCATGCTAAATTACTAAAGGCTAAATGTACAAATAGATTACCAGTTTGAAAAAATACGGTTAAACATATCGTCAATTAAACTTCTCACCATCTCATCTAAAAGTCTGGTCTCTGCTTGTGTGAGGGTTAAATTGGCGTCAAAATCAAAACTTCGGCTCACGTCAAATTCCTCGGTTTTATTGGAAAGCGTATTTCTAAAAACAATATGAACAGTTACCGTTAATCGGTTGGTAGAAGCTTGTTGATTGCTTACACCCACAGTTTGTGATGCATCGTAATTTGTGATAGTACCACTGATAACATAATGTGCATCATCACTTGTGGTTCTAGTAAGTTTTGTTTGACTGGCTATTTTTAATTGCCATTTGTCATTGAGTTTAGGACTCAATTGCGGGTTTACATAACGCGCTCTATTTTCTATAAAACCTAGTTTGATGGTTTTAACGGCTGGGTCAATACTGGCGTCGTTAAATTTATAAATACCACAACTTGTAAGTAGGATTGCAGCAATAATAAATAGGTTGAAATATTTTTTTGTTTGGCTCATGATTGATGATTTAATCTTCAATGTCGTACTCTTTTAATTTTCTGTATAGCGTTCTTTCAGAGATTCCTAAATCTAAAGAAGCATCTCTTCTTTTGCCTTTGTGTTTTTTAAGCGCTTTCAAAATCAGTTCTTTTTCTTTGTCTATAATATTTAAAGACTCTTCAATTTCTTCGTGTTGATGCATGTCATTGTCTTGTAACAAGACCGGTTGCGCAGCTGTTGTATTATTAGGCGGAGTGATAAAATGTTGTGGATTATTGTCTACTTCGTGACCCGTAAAATCTTGTAAAATAGATGCTCTAGTAAAATTGGCTGCAGCACCTGCTAATGATGGGTTTTGCAGTATTTCTACAAACATTTTTTTAAGCTCTGTTACATCTTTTTTCATGTCAAAAAAGAGCTTGTATAAAATTTCGCGCTCGTTGGCAAACTCACCACCTTGGTTTTGACCAGCAAGTATTGGCATTCTAGAAAATTTACTTTGATCTGGCAAAAATTCTTGTAGGGTAGAAGCGTTTACTGATTTGGTATTGCTTAATACAGAAATTTGCTCTGCAATATTTTTTAGTTCACGAACATTACCTTGCCAAGGATGATTAATAAGTATTGCTTTGGCTTCTTCATCTAATTGAACGGGTGTTGTTTTATAACGTTCTGCAAAGTCTACTACAAATTTCCTGAATAGTAAACTCACATCTTCTTTGCGGTCTCTTAAAGATGGTACTCGAATAGGGACTGTACTTAAACGGTAATACAAGTCTTCTCTAAATCTTCCTTTTTGTGTAAACTCTAATAGCTCTCTATTGGTTGCTGCAATAACGCGAACATCAGTTTTTTGAACTTTAGAAGAACCCACTCTAATAAACTCGCCGGTTTCTAAAACGCGGAGCAGGCGGGCTTGCGTGCCAATGGGCATTTCACCAATTTCATCTAAAAAAATAGTACCGCCACTAACGGTTTCAAAATATCCTTTACGGCTATCAACAGCACCCGTAAAAGATCCTTTTTCGTGACCAAATAATTCAGAGTCGATGGTTCCTTCCGGGATAGCGCCACAGTTTACCGCAATAAATGGGTTGTGTTTGCGCGCCGATAAGGCATGAATAATTTGAGAAAAAACTTCTTTACCAACGCCACTTTCACCTACAATTAGCACCGTTAAATCGGTAGCAGCCACTTGCACGGCTGTATTGAGTGCATGGTTTAATGCAGGTGCATTACCAATGATGTTAAATCTGTTTTTTATACTTTGAAGATCCATAGTTGACCTTATTAAATTCGTTCAAATATTTTTAAAACACCTCTTCGCCAAGAAGGGTAGTTCTGGTGTAGCTCGTTACTTTTACCTGCGCATATTTTCCTTTTAAATCTATGCCAGCGGTTTTTGGAAACACCAATACTTTATTTTGAGATGTGCGTCCAGACCAATCGTTTTCATTTTTTCTGCTGTTGCCTTCTACCAATACTTCAAAAACAGCGCCCACATCTTTTTGATTGCTCGCAGTAGAAAGTACGCCTTGCATGTCCACAATTTCTTGAAGCCTTCTTTTTTTAACGGGCTCTGGAATATCATCGGTATATCTTTTGGCAGCAAGGGTTCCAGGTCTTTCACTATAAAAATACATGTAGCTCATATCGTATTTACAATGCTCCATGATGCTTAAAGTATCTTGATGATCTTCTTCAGTTTCGGTACAAAAACCTGCTATAATATCGGAACTGATACCGCAGTTTGGTATCAGTTCAAAAATGCGGTTCACTTTAGCAATATACCATTCGCGCGTATAGGTGCGGTTCATGAGTTGAAGTAGTCTAGTGCTTCCACTTTGAACCGGTAAGTGAATGTATTTGCAAATGTTGGGGTATCGATTAATGGTATGTAGTACTTCGTCAGTTATGTCTTTAGGGTGAGATGTACTAAACCTTACTCGTAAGCTTGGATCAATTAAAGCTACTTTTTCTAGTAGCATCGCAAAAGTAACCGCCTCATTATTTTGTTCATTGATCCAGTGGTAACTATCTACGTTTTGACCAAGTAATGTTACTTCTTTAAATCCTATATTAAATAAATCTGTGGCTTCAGCAACAATCGAATGTGCGTCTCTACTTCTTTCTCTGCCTCTTGTAAATGGAACTACACAAAAACTACACATGTTATTACAACCACGCATGATAGAAACAAAAGCGCTAATGCCATTGCTGTCAAGTCTTACCGGGGCGATATCTGCGTATGTCTCGTCTCTACTCAGTAAAACATTTACTGCTTTTTGTCCGGTTTCTGCTTCTTCTATGAGTCCTGGGAGGCTTCTGTAGGCGTCAGGCCCAACCACCATATCCACTAATTTTTCTTCCTCTAATAATTTGGACTTAAGCCTTTCCGCCATACAGCCAAGCATACCAATTAATGTACCTGGTTTTTGCTCTTTAATTTTTCTGAATTCCGTGAGACGTTTTCGAACGGTTTGTTCTGCTTTTTCTCTGATGGAACAGGTATTTAAAAAAATCAGATCAGCGTCTTCTACAATTCTGGTTGCACCATATCCCACTTTATTTAAAATAGAGGCAATAACTTCACTATCTGCAAAATTCATGGCACAGCCATAGCTTTCTATATAGAAGCTTTTTTTATACTTATTAGGATCGTTTGAGAAGGGTTTGAAAGCTTCTCCTTGTCTAAGTTCGTCGTGTTCTTTTCCTACTAAAGCGAGGGTTTCCATCCTTACTATCTAATTTAATGGCAAAATTAACATAAAATCACCGATTTGTGCCAGTTTGTCAGCTATAAAACGCTAAAAATTCTGTTAATCAATTAGTTTTGTAACAATTATAATTTTTAGTGCATGAAGTATGGCCTAACCCTTTGGGTTGCTTTTTTTATTGGAAGTCAGGCTTTTGGGCAAGAAGTGCTTAATAAAATTAGAAATGAGTCTGCACGTACCATTCGTAAAGATTCCGATACGGCCAATTGGCTTTGGAAAAGAGGTGGTATTTTTAATGCAAACCTGTCTCAGGGGTCACTTAGTAACTGGGCTGCGGGGGGCGATAATTTTTCACTATCTGTAAATAGCTACTTTAATTATTTCTTATACTACAAGAAAGGACGTCAAAACTGGGATAATAATTTTGATATGAATCTGGGTTATGTGCAAACCACTAGTTTAGGAAGCCGGAAAAACGATGATCGTTTTGACATTTTAAGTAAATACGGGTATAAAATTGATAATACCGGAAAGTGGTACATGTCCGGACTATTTAATTTTAGATCGCAATACTTTGATGGTTATACTTTTTCTAACAATGTAGCCAACTTTGCTTCTTCCTTTTTATCACCAGCGTATGTGTTTGTATCCGCAGGATTTGATAATAAAACCTCCGACAAGTTATCTATTTTCTTATCTCCGCTTACAGCACGATGGACGATTGTAGCTAATAATAAATTAGCTGCTCAAGGAAAGTATGGTGTTCCAAAAGGGAAAAATTCGATTCAGGATGTAGGTTTATTTGCGACCATCAACCACAATAATGTTATTGCTCGTAATATTAATTATAGAGGTCGTTTAGATTTATTCTCCAATTATTCAAATAAGCCAGAAAATATTGACGTATTTATGACCAATTTTTTCTCCTTCAAAATCAATAAATATTTTTCGGCAAATTACAATCTGGATTTAATTTATGATGATGATGTAAGGCTATTTGGAGAAAATAAAAATTCGCCAGGCATGCAAATAAAAAGTATGATGGGGATTGGCTATACAAAGCCTCTAAATATCAACAAAAAAATGCCAAATGGAACTTCAAAAAAAGAAGTTCGATAATGTAGGCTTTGATTAATTTTTTCTAATTATTTTTTGCTTCTACTTTAAGTGTGTGTTTTATTTTATTGGCCTTATACCTAAGATCTTGATAGTCTGTGTGCATAATGGTTACGTGACCCATTTTACGGCCAGGCTTTGTATGCTTTTTGCCATACAAATGAACAAAAACATTATCCATACTTAAAACCTCTGAAAGGTTGGTGTAAACTGCTTCACCATTATATCCTTCGGCACCTAAAATATTTACAATCGCAGAAGGTAAAATTGCATCCGGATTACCTAAGGGGTAATTAAGCATGATGCGCCATAGCATATCGTACTGGCTCGAGTAATTTGCTTCAATGCTATGGTGCCCACTATTATGAACACGAGGTGCAGTTTCGTTGACAAAAACTTCTTCGTCTTTGGTAACAAATAATTCTACGGCAAACAACCCAGGGCTATTAAATGCTTTTACAAGTTTTAATGCAATGGCTTCTGCTTTCCAAGCTACTTTTTCAGGTAAAATGGCTGGACTAATTTGATAATCTAATAAGTTTAAAATAGGATCAAAAATCATTTCGGCAGGAGGGTATAAGGTTGCAGAACCGTCCTGAGCAATGGCCACTATCATGGCAAGTTCTTTGTCGATGGTTACCATTTTTTCTAGTACCGAAGGCGCGTCAAAACCTTTTTCAAAATCCTCTTTGGTTTTAATTATTTGAACACCCTTACCATCATATCCACCTTCGCTAAGTTTATGTACGGCAGGTAAAAAGGCATGGTGATGTGGAAGGCTTTCTTTGGAATGGGTAACAACAAAATCGGAAGTTGGGATTTCGTTTACTTGGTAAAATCCTTTTTGCTTGATTTTGTTTTTGATTATTTTAATGGCACTTGGTTTTGGAATAACTTTTACGCCTTCTGATTCCAATTTTTCTAGTGCTTCAATATTTACATTTTCAATTTCGATGGTTAATACGTCTACTTTTTTACCAAATGCATATACGTCATCAAAATTGGTGATATCGCCTTGTATAAAGTTGTGGCATAAATGTGCAGCAGGACAGTGTGGGTCGTTTTCTAAAACAAAAGTTTCTACGGTATAATTTGCTGCTGCTTGCAAAAGCATTCTACCTAGTTGCCCTCCTCCTAAAATACCTGCCTTCATTGAAGTGATTTTTTGCAAAGTTACAATTTTCGAAATTTAATTCAAGATACGGCTGCCCATGAACTATTTTATCTACTTTTTTACGTGAACCTCTTTATTGATCGCTTAAAAATAGGATATTCGGTGCCAAGATGCACCAGCGCCACCTATATAATGCTTTTAAATCGCTTAAACTCATTGTTATAATGGGTGCAGCGCTTTGTTTATTAGCGTCCTGTTCCCAAAATACGGCTACTTCAAAAAATGTATTTAGTTACAATGAGGCCACTGGTATTGCAACCCTTGATCCGGCTTTTGCTAAAAACCAATCGATCATGTGGGCGGTACACCAGATGTATAATACCCTCGTTGAAATTGATAGCAACCTAAATATAGTGCCATCATTGGCAAAATCTTGGGAGGTAAGTGAAGACCGTAAAACCTACCGTTTTCATTTACGCACCAACGTTTATTTTACAAATGATGACGCTTTTAAAGGAGGCAAAGGACGAAAAATGGTTGCCGCAGATGTGGCTTATAGCCTAGGTAGAATTATAGATAAAACGGTGGCAAGTAGTGGTGCTTGGATTTTTAATGGCAGGGTAGATTCCATTATGCCTTTTGTGGTCATCAACGACTCCACATTTGAACTAAGGTTGCAGCGTCCGTTTCATCCAATTATGGGTATTTTAAGTACGCAGTATTGTAGTGTGGTGCCTAAAGAAGTGGTTGAAAAATATGGCAAAGATTTTAGAAGACATCCTTGTGGTACCGGGCCTTTTTCCCTTAAGTCTTGGGATGAAGGAGAGGCGATGATACTTCATAAAAACAAAAATTATTGGGAGGTTGATACAGCCGGTGTTCGATTACCTTATATAGACGCCGTAAAAATTAATTTCTTTGACAACAAAGCCACCGAGTTTTTACAGTTTAGACAAGGCAAGCTCAGTTTTGTAAATGATATTGACGCTTCTTTTAAAGATGAAATTTTAACCAAAAACGGAACGCTTCGAAAAGACTGGGAAGGAAAAATAAATTTAATAAAGCATCCTTATTTAAACACCGAGTATTTTGGAATTGTAGTGGATAATAATAACCCTATTACAAAAGGTGCAGCTACCAGTAATAAATTAGTACGTCAGGCCATGAATTACGCCATCAACAAAAAACAGTTGATGATGTATATGCGCAATTCAATCGGTATTCCGGCCCAGGCTGGGTTTGTGCCTGCTGGGCTTCCATCAAACAACGTTGATTTTGTAAAAGGTTATACGTACAATCCGGCTAAAGCGCGTGAACTCCTTACTGCTGCTGGTTATCCGGGTGGCAAAGGTCTGCCAACAACTAAATTATTAACGGTTGCTATTTACGCTGATATTGCTTCTTTTGCTGCCAAACAAATGGAAGAAGTTGGGATTCCGGTTCAGGTAGAAGTTATTCAAAAAAGTTTATTGTTAGAACAAACAGCAAAGTCTGCTGCGCTATTTTTTAGAGCTAGTTGGATTGCCGATTACCCCGACGCAGAAAATTATATGGCGATGTTTTATAGCAAAAATCCGGCGCCACCTAATTATACACGTTTTAAAAATGCCGAATTTGATGTTCTCTACGAAAAAGCACTTTTAGAAACACGCGATAGTGTAAGGTATGAACTATATAGAGCCATGGATCAGCTCGTGATTAATGAAGCGCCCATTATTCCAATGTGGTATGATATGGCCATTCATTTGGTGCAACCAAGCATCACAGGCTTTAAACCCAATGCGCTTAATTTACTAGAATTAAGGCATGCCAAACTTTTCTAATTAGTGTTTTAGTTTTGCCTTAAACACTTTTTCAAACTTCTCTAATTTAGGTGCAATTACAAAGCGGCAATAGCCCTGATTGGTATTGCTATTGTAATAATTTTGGTGGTAGTTTTCGGCAGGATAATAATTTTTGAAAGGCTCAATAGTAGTAACAATGGGTGCACTAAACGCACCACTTTTATCAAGTGCCTCTTTATATTTTTGCGCTACATTTTTTTGTGTTTCTGTAACATAATATACCACGCTTTTATATTGCGGGCCTATATCATTGCCTTGTTGGTCGAGTGTTGTTGGATCATGCGTTTTCCAAAATATTTCAAGTATTTCGTCGATGCTCACAACGGCTGGATCAAAAACCACTTTTGCAAGTTCTACATGGCCCGTATTTTTATCACATACCTGCTCATAAGTTGGGTTTTCTACAAAACCTCCGCCATATCCGCTTTCTACACTAACAACGCCGTTAACGCGCTGAAAAAATGCTTCGGTACACCAAAAACATCCTTCTCCTAAATAAATGGTTTCAAGCTTATCTGAGGCGTTACTCATGGCTGGTTTAGTTTTAGTTTTTACGGGTTGACTACATGCATATAGGCTGGTTGCCGCAAACAGGGTTACAAGTAATAAACGCATAAGGTTATATTTATGATCAAATGTAAGAATCCTTTGATGATCCTTACTTATTACTAAAACATAAAATCTTGTAAAAGGTTTAACGACTCTTGGCTTACCTTTGCGCTGCTTTTGAAATTATGATGCGACTATATCCCGATACAGCCCTTTATCAGCTAGAGTTTGACAAAGTTAAAGCTTTGTTGGAAGCGCATTGTAAAACCGTGTATGCGCAGGATCGTGCTCAAAATTTGCGCATCCATACCCATAAAGACTATATTCACAAAGAGCTGCGCCAAACACACGAGTTTGCCATGCTACTAAGACAGGCGCAGTATTTCCCCAACGATTTTACCTATCACTTACAAAAAGAATTAAAATTATTAGGGATTCCGGGCGCGTTACTAGGAGGTGATCAATGGATGCTTATCAGAAAATTAACCATTAATGCCGAAAATATTTTTAGATGGTTTGACCCCGAAAAAAGAACTTCTTTTAGTGCGTTGGCCCATGTGTTAGCAGATGCGTACTACGAAAAAAATATCAAGGATAGTATTGATGCGGTATTAGACGAACAAGGAGTTGTTAAAGACAATGCATCCGACGATTTACAAAAAATTAGACTTAGTTTATATAAGCGCAGAAATGAGCTGAGGCGCATGTTTGAAAAAGTAATTCAAAAATTAGCCAAGGCCGGATACACTGCAGATATTGATGAAAGTTTTAGTAATGGTAGAAGGGTAGTAGCAGTTT
>JBIISK010000025.1:0-32570 GCA_044341045.1 Sediminibacterium sp.
AATGAGCACTTGATAATTTTCTGGGGATTCCAACTCAACAACAACAAGGGCGGGCGCACTATCTTTTTTATTTTTTTGCATATACTCAAAGCGGGTAATATTGTCTGTGGGGCCAAGTACTTGGTTCACAAATTCTTTTAAGGCGCCCGGTCTTTGTGCAAAGCGTATTAAAAAATAATGTTTGAGGCCTTCGAACTGTAAAGAGCGCTCTTTAATTTCTTGCATACGCTCAATATCATTATTACTGCCACTCACAATACACACAATTTTTTTTCCTTTGATTTGGTCAGCATAATCATCAAGGGCAGCAACAGAAATGGCACCGGCTGGTTCTACCACAATAGCTTCTTCATTGTATAATTTTAAAATAGTAGAACAAATTTTTCCTTCTGGAATTAGGTGCATATCATCAATAACCTGTTTGCAAATTTCAAATGTAGCATCACCCACACGCTTAACGGCGGCTCCGTCAACAAAACTATCAATATTATCAAGTTTTACTGGCTGTCCGGCTTTTATCGCTGTAAGCATAGAAGGTGCACCTTCTGGTTCAACACCAATAATTTTTGTTTGAGGCGCAAAGGTTTTAAAATACGCACCAACGCCAGCACTTAAGCCCCCACCACCAACGGGTAAAAAAATAAAATCAATGTTTTGCTGTTCTTCTAAAATTTCTATACCAACCGTAGACTGGCCTTCAATAATTCTGATATTATCAAAAGGTGGAATAAAGGTTAGCCCGTGTTCTTCGGTATATTTTTTTGCAGCTACTGCACAATCGTCAAAAGTATCGCCCACCAATTTAACTTCTACAAAACCTTCGCCAAACATTTTAGTTTGACTTACCTTTTGGTTGGGCGTTATAATGGGCATAAAAACCACGCCCTGTACATTTAGCTTTTTACAGCTATATGCAAATCCTTGGGCGTGGTTTCCAGCACTTGCACATACAACCCCTTTTGCAAGTTGGCTGGCTGGCAAAAGGCTCATCATATTATAAGCGCCTCTTAATTTATAAGAGCGAACAATTTGTAAGTCCTCTCTCTTAAAATACACGTCACAACCATACTTACGTGATAAATTATGATTGTACGTAAGCGGTGTTTTTTTTACAATATCTTTTAAACGCGCATAAGCGCCAGAAAAATCCAATTGAAAAACATTTGTATCGTGCATGAGCGCGTTCATTATTTTTGATTCTCTGGACGTAAACTTCTTACTGTTTTACCAGCTTGCCATAATTCACTATCTCGTAGTTCAGCTAATTCAATTTCTAATTTTTCGCGGTAATCAGGTTTACTATTGCTTTCGATGGATTTAGCAGCTTCTTTACCAGCAGCTACACTCTCATACAGTTCAGTAAAGACAGGCTTTGTAGCATCTCTAAACTTTTTCCACCAATCAAGCGCACCACGCTGTGCGGTAGTAGAACAATTGGCATACATCCAGTCCATTCCATTTTCGGCAACTAGTGGCATTAAAGATTGTGTTAACTCTTCTACCGTTTCATTAAAAGCTTCTGAAGGGGTATGCCCTTTACTACGGAGTACCTCGTATTGAGCAGCAAAAATACCTTGAATAGCACCCATTAAAGTTCCACGCTCTCCCGTTAAATCTGAAAAAACTTCTTTTTTAAAATCTGTTTCAAATAAATACCCACTTCCAATAGCAATACCAAGAGCTACTACGCGGTCAAATGCTTTTCCGGTTGCGTCTTGGAAAATTGCATAGCTAGAATTTAAGCCACGGCCTTGTAAAAACATACGGCGAAGTGAAGTTCCAGATCCTTTAGGTGCTACTAAAAACACATCTACATCTGCTGGTGGGATAATACCTGTTTGCTCTTTATAGGTAATACCAAATCCATGAGAAAAGTAAAGTGCTTTACCTGGCGTTAAGTGTTTTTTTACAGTGGGCCACATGGCAATTTGTGCAGCGTCACTTAATAAATAACATATAATAGTCCCGCGCTCTAGCGCTTCTTCTATTTCAAATAAAGTTTGACCGGGAACAAATCCATCAGCTACCGCCTTATCCCAACTTTTCGAATTTTTGCGCTGACCTACAATAACGTTAACGCCGTTTTCTTTTTGATTAAGCGCTTGACCTGGACCTTGAACACCATAGCCAATAACTGCTACTACTTCATCTTTTAATACTTCTTGCGCTTTTGCTAGCGGAAATTCGTCACGCGTTACCACGTTTTCTTCAACACCTCCAAAATTTAATTTTGCCATGATTGCTGTTTTTATTTATTAAAATTTTACATCGAGAATACCTCGGCTTGTTTGTTTAAAAATTCGTTTTCAATGAGTTCAGAAGCAGGTTCGACTGCTTCAAATTCTTTTAGTTTTTCGTGAAAGCCATTGCTTGCTTTAATAATAGCAACACGTGCGCTTCGTACAAATTCAATGAGGCCATATGGCGCTAATACGGCCAATAACTTATCTGTTTCTTCACGGTGACCCGTTGTTTCAAAAATGGTATAGTCTTTTCGTATCACTACTGCACGGGCACCAAATTCGCGAAGTAGCCTTTCTACTTGTAATTTTTCGGCAACCTCATCTGTGGGTACTTTATAGAGTGCAAGTTCTTGCCACACAATTTCGTCGCCCGTATTAAAGTATGCTTTTAGCACTTCTACTTGACGCTCAATTTGTCTGCACAGTTTGCGTACCACTTCTTCAAATTCATTGATAACAATGGTGAAACGGTGAATGCCTTCTGCTTCGGAAGGAGAAACATTTAAACTTTCGATATTAATTTTTCGACGTGAAAAAATAATGGCGATTCGGTTTAACAAACCCACTTGGTTTTCTGTGTAAACGGTAATGGTATATTCCTGTTTCATAATTATTATTTTAACCTGATTTCAGATACGCTACAACCTTGTGGTACCATTGGAAATACATTGTCTTCTTTGCCCACCATCACTTCCAATAAATAGGAGTCTTTTGAGTCCAACATTTTTTGAAGTGCTTCTTTTAAATTTTTTCTGTCATCAACACTATTGCCTTCGAGGCCATATGCTTTTACGAGTTGTACATAGTCGGGACTTTGTATATCAACAAAAGAATAGCGTTTGTCATGAAAGAGCTGCTGCCACTGACGTACCATACCTAAAAAACGATTATTTAAAATGAGCATCTTAACGGATACCTGCGCTTGCATGATAGTACCAAGTTCTTGAAGTGTCATCTGAAATCCACCATCCCCAATAATGGCTACTACCTCGCGGTGTGGTGCACCAAATTTTGCACCAATAGCCGCAGGAAGTGCAAAGCCCATGGTACCAAGGCCTCCAGACGTGATATTACTTTTTGATTCATTAAATTTTGCATACCTACATGCAACCATCTGATGTTGTCCTACATCTGTTACAATAATGGCATCACCATTTGTAAGTTCATTGAGTGCTTCTACAACTTCACCCATGGTTATTTCACCACTAGCAGGATGCAGTTCTTGATCAATGACAATGTCGTGTTCCTCCCTCGTATAATTATGAAAAGTATTTAACCAATCGGTATGTTTTTTTTCATGAACGAGCGCCGTTAATAGTGGAAGTGTTTCTTTACAATCACCCCAAACAGGCACCGTAGATTTTACATTCTTGTCAATTTCGGCAGGATCAATATCGAGGTGAATGAGTTTGGCTTGCTTGGCGTATTTATCAAGCCTTCCGGTAACACGGTCATCAAAACGCATACCCACTGCAATTAATACATCACACTCGTTGGTTAATACATTGGGGCCGTAATTACCATGCATTCCAAGCATACCCACATTTTGAGGATGACTCGTAGGTAACGCACTAAGGCCTAATATAGTCCATGCTGCAGGTAGTCCCGCTTTTTCAATAAAGGCTTTAAATTCTTCTTCAGCTCTTCCTAAAATAACCCCTTGTCCAAAAATGACAAATGGTTTTTTTGCTTCATTGATAAGTGCCGCAGCTTCTTCGATATAAGATTTTCGAACAATAGGCTTGGGTCTATAACTACGAATATGATCACACTTTGTATATCCCGTATAACTAAACTTTTGTAGCTGCGCATTTTTTGCAATATCAATAAGTACAGGACCAGGTCTACCAGTACTCGCAATAAAAAATGCTTTAGCTAACACTAGTGGAATTTCTGTAGCGTCTGTTACTTGATAATTCCATTTGGTAACAGGCGTTGTAATATTGATGATATCCGTTTCTTGAAATGCATCTGTACCTAATAAATGTGCAAACACTTGACCTGTAATACAAACAAGTGGTGTACTATCAATGAGCGCGTCTGCTAATCCTGTTACTAAATTAGTAGCACCAGGCCCCGATGTAGCAAATACAACACCCGTCCTACCACTACTTCTCGCATAACCTTGGCCGGCATGAATACCTCCTTGCTCATGACGCACTAAAATATGTTTTAGCTTGTCGTGGTAATCATACAGTGCATCATAAATAGGCATAATAGCACCACCAGGATAACCAAAAATAGTATCCACCCCTTCTGCAATAAATGCTTCGAGCACCGCTTGCGATCCTGATATTTCTAACGGATGTTCATGTGTAGCTAAAGATGGTTTTTTTAATTCTGCTTGCATCATTTTGTATTTATAGTTCATCAGTTACACAACCCTGCGAAGCGTCTTTTACACACTGCGCATATTTAAACAACAAACCCTTTGTTACCTTTAGTTTGGGTGCTACCCATTTTGCGCGGCGCGCTGCAATGGTTTCATCATCCACTTTTAGTGTCATCTTTTTAGTGGCAACATTTAATTCAATAACGTCATTGTCTTCTACAAGTGCAATTAATCCACCCACAAAAGCTTCTGGCGTAATATGGCCTACCACAAAACCATGTGTGCCACCACTAAATCTTCCATCTGTAATCAGTGCAACAGATTTCCCAAGTCCCGCGCCAATTATGGCAGACGTAGGTTTTAGCATTTCAGGCATACCGGGTGCACCTCTTGGACCTACTTGTCTAATCACCACAACATCGCCTGCTTTTATGCGTCCCGAATGAATACCTGCAATGAGTTCCTCTTCGCCATCAAATACACGCGCTGGTCCTTCAAAAAGTTCGCCTTCTTTACCACTAATTTTTGCAACAGAACCGCCAGTTGCTAAATTGCCGTATAAAATTTGTAAGTGACCTGTTGGCTTAACTGGATGTGAAAGTGGTTTTATAATTTTTTGCTGATCAAAATCTAAATCAGGTACCGCAGCTAAATTTTCTGCCAATGTTTTTCCGGTTACGGTTAAACAATCGCCATGCAGTAGTCCTACTTTTATTAAGTATTTCATAACAGCAGGTACGCCACCATACTGATGTAAATCTTGCATCAAATATTTGCCACTCGGTTTAAAATCGGCAAGTACCGGCACTCTATCACTAATGGTTTGAAAATCATCTTGTGTTACATCCACACCTACACTTTTTGCCATCGCAATAATGTGTAATACTGCGTTAGTGCTTCCGCCTAGTACCATAATTATTGTAATTGCATTTTCAAATGCTTTGCGTGTCATGATATCGGAAGGCTTAATATCTTTTTCGAGTAAATAAAGCATCGCTTTTCCAGCGTCTACGCATTCCTGCTTTTTTTCGGGACTTAACGCTGGGTTAGAAGAAGAATAAGGAAGACTCATACCCAGTGCTTCAATAGCAGATGCCATGGTATTGGCAGTATACATGCCACCACATGCACCAGCACCCGGACATGCGTGCTGAATAATGCCTTTAAAATCTGCTTCGTCTAATTCGCCGGCTAATTTTTGACCGAGCGCTTCAAATGCAGAAACGATATTTAAATCTTGACCTTTATAATGTCCCGGCGCAATGGTTCCACCATACACCATAATAGAAGGCCTATTTAAACGGCCCATCGCAATTAAACTACCAGGCATATTTTTATCACAACCCGGAATCGCAATGATACCATCATAATATTGTGCTCCACAAATGGCTTCGATAGAATCTGCAATAACGTCTCTACTTACGAGTGAATAACGCATACCAGGTGTTCCATTACTCATGCCATCACTCACGCCTATCGTATTAAATATGAGGCCTACCATTTGTGCATCCCACACTCCTTTTTTTACTATCGCAGCTAAATCATTTAAGTGCATGTTACAAGTATTACCATCATAACCCATGCTAGCAATACCTACTTGCGGTTTTGCCATATCGGCATCTGTTAAACCAATACCATAATACATAGCCTGCGCAGCAGGTTGTGTTGCGTCTTGTGTGAGTGTTTTGCTATACTTATTTAATTCGTTTGTCATGATTATTTATTTTTGCGTACTAATTTTTGATACGCGGATTGAATTTTTTTACTTACGGTGTCGTCCCAATTTTTTGTAAATGGCATATCGTCTATCGATTCGAGACCTATCACTTCTGCTGCTGTTCCACAAAAAAATGCAGCATCCGCTCCTTTAATAGCATCAATACCAAAACTAGTTTCAACTACTGGAATAGCATGTATAGCGCATAGTTCGATTACCGTTGCGCGTGTAATTCCTGGTAAAATGTTCCCTAAACTTGGCGTATACAGCGTGCCATCTTTTTCAAAAAACACATTGGCGCCTGGCGCTTCTGCTACATGATCATGCATGTCTAAAAGCAGTGCCTCATCATATCCAGCGGCCTTAGCTTCCTGACTTGCCATAATAGAGTTTACATAATGACCTGCTGCTTTTGCATGAATTTTAAATCCTTTTGGATTGGGGCGCTGAAATGAAGAAGTCATGACACGGATTCTTTTGTCTCCTAAAAAAGGACCCATTTCCCAGGCCTGAATAAATACAAAGGATTCAGTGTTTTGCGTAAACGACATATTTGCTGGCGCATACACCACCGGTCTTATATATGCATCGCCTAAATTATTTAATGCAAGTAATTTATTCGTGCTCTCAATTAAACTTTCGGTGTTGTAGGTATAAGGGAGGTTAATAGCCTGAGCAGAAGCCTTAAAACGGTCAAAATGCTCTTTTGCCTTAAATATTTTTGTAGTACCATCCTCTGTTTTATAAGAACGAATGCCTTCAAACACAGAATAGCCATAATGAAGCGACTGGCTATACAAATCCATTTTTGCATCCACCGCTTTTACAAATTCACCATTTAAAAAGAGGACCGTATTTTCGTTATAGTATGAAGCCATAATTTGTTATTTGCGCTTATTTAAATAATGGTTGATTTATTTTCACCATCATTATTATGTTTTTCAGTGTCTCTTTTTTTCTCAATAAAATCACTGATGATTTCACCAATAGCCGTTGTTGCATAATTATTGATTGGATCAATATCTTTAGAAACAAAACCATTGGAAAGTGTCCAGTCCACTGCCTTTCTAACAACCACTGCTTCATCTGGCATACCTAAATGATCTAGTAACATGGCAGCAGATAAAATAGAACCAAGCGGATTTGCAATATCTTTTCCTGCTGCTTGCGGATAAGAACCATGGATGGGTTCAAAAAGTGCCACCTGATTACCCACCGACGCAGAAGGTAGTAACCCTAATGATCCACTTAATACACTCGCCTCATCACTAATAATGTCTCCAAATAAATTTTCGGTAAGGATCACGTCAAACTGTGCGGGATACAAAATAATTTGCATCGCAGCATTGTCCACAAACATATAGTCGACGGTAACATCCGGATAAGAAGCACTCATACCCTGAATTACTTTGCGCCAAAGTCTAGACGTTTCTAATACATTGGCTTTATCTACCAGGGTTAATTTTCTTCTTCTGTTTTGCGCGTACTTAAACGCGAGGTGCGCAATTCTTTCTATTTCAGCTACTGAGTAAGAACATAAATCGCTTGCAGATTGTCCGTCAGCAGCGAGTTCTTTTTTGCCAAAATAAATACCACCGGTTAACTCTCTAAAAATGACAAAATCAATACCCTCTAATTGCTTCGCTTTTAAAGGAGACATATGCGATAGTGCTTTGTAGGTATCAATTGGACGGATATTGGCAAAGAGTTGTAAATCTTTACGAAGTTTTAGAAGCCCTTGCTCTGGTCTAACTTTAGCAGAAGGGTCATTATCATATTTTGGATGACCAATAGCGCCAAACAATACGGCATCGGATGCGAGGCAAGTTGCTACCGTTTCATCTGGTAATGGACTTCCTGTTTTATCAATCGCATCCGCACCCATGAGCGCATATTCGTAACTAAACACATGGCCAAATCTTTGACCAATGGCATTTAGCACTTTAATACTTTGCGCAGTTACTTCAGGTCCAATACCATCTCCAGGTATAACAGCAATTTTTTTATTCATAACACACCAAGGTTCTATTTATAATTTGCTTACACTCTATTTTTTTCGAAATTTTCTATAGCCGCTTTGTTACTGATTAAATAATCAATATCGTCGTAGCCATTCAATAAACAGGTTTTTTTATAGGCATTGATGTCAAATGTTTCAACCGCGCCTGTTGCATCAATGGTAATGGTTTGATTTTCTAAACAAACCGATAATGTAGCTTCTTTAACCAATGCAAAAATGGACGCCAAAAAAGCTTCTGATACCGTGATAGGTAAAAGACCATTGTTGAGTGCATTGTTTTTAAAAATGTCAGCAAAAAAACTGGACACCACTACTAAAAAGCCATAGTCTTTAATGGCCCATGCAGCGTGCTCACGTGACGATCCACAACCAAAGTTTTTTCCAGCCACTAAAATTTGTCCGCTGTAACTTGCATCGTTTAAAATAAAATCTAGCTTTGGTTCTAATTCGTTATCGTTATGATAACGCCAATCTCTAAATAAATTTTTACCAAAACCATCTCTGGTAGTTGCCTTTAAAAAACGTGCCGGAATAATTTGATCCGTGTCTACGTTTTCTTCTTGTAAGGGTACAAAGCGGCTATGTATCGTATTAATCTTGTTCATTGTTAATTGCTTAAAGTAAGGTTCTTACATCAGTGATAACGCCTGTAACCGCCGATGCTGCTGCTGTTAATGGGCTTGCTAATAATGTACGTGCACCAGCACCTTGTCGGCCTTCAAAATTTCTGTTACTAGTACTCACACAATATTCTCCTGCTGGTACTTTATCTTCGTTCATACCTAAACAAGCGCTACAGCCAGCTTGTCTAATTACAAAACCCGCTTCTCTAAAAATAATATCGAGGCCTTCTTGTACCACTTGCTTAGCCACTTTTTGTGAACCCGGCACAATCATTACTTGCACGTTTGGATTTTTTGTTTTCCCTTTTACAAGTGAAGCCACCAGTCGTAAATCTTCAATTCTTGAATTGGTACAACTACCAATAAATACGTGTTGTACCGGCATGCCAATCAATGATTGACCAGCCGTAAGACCCATATATTGTAATGCTTTCTCTAAGTTTTTTTGTTCCCCTTCATCCTGCATATGAGCAGTAGTAGGAACATTTTTTGTGATGCCAATACCCAGTCCAGGATTGGTACCATAGGTAATCATAGGTTCAATAGTTGCGGCATCGATTGTAAGCTCAACATCAAAAGCTGCATCTGTATCTGAATATAAAGTTTGCCAGTAAGCAAGTGCTGTATCCCATGCTGCACCAGCAGGTGCAAAGGTTTTCCCCTTTATATAATCAAATGTAGTTTGATCGGGTGCAATCAGTCCACCCCTTGCGCCCATTTCTATACTCATATTACAAATGGTCATGCGCGCTTCCATCGAAAGTGCACGAACCGCAGATCCTGCATATTCTACAAAATAACCGGTGGCGCCACTTGCGCTAATTTTTGAAATGATGTATAAAATAATATCTTTTGAAACTACGCCTTTACCAAGTGCGCCTTCGATATTAATGCGCATCAGTTTTGGTTTTGTTTGTAATAAACACTGCGACGCAAAAAGCATTTCAACTTCTGAAGTACCAATACCAAATGCAATGGTTCCAAATGCACCATGCGTAGACGTATGACTATCGCCACAAACAATGGTCATGCCCGGTTGGGTAATGCCTAGTTCCGGACCTATCACGTGCACAATACCCTGATGCTCATGTCCTAGTCCATATAATTCGATGCCATGTTTTTTACAATTTTCAATTAAGGTATCAACCTGAAAACGAGACAGTGCATCGGTAATAGGTAAGTGCTGATTAAGTGTTGGCACATTGTGATCTGCAGTAGCCACAATTTGAGCTGGCCTAAAAATTGAAATACCTCTGTCCTCAATGCCTTTAAAAGCTTGCGGGCTGGTTACTTCATGGATAAAATGTTTGTCAATATATAGTACCGACGGACCATCTGTAACTTCCTGTACAATATGCGTATCCCAAATTTTTTCAAATAATGTTTTTCCCATAACGCGTTTCGTTTCTTCTATCTATGAATGCACAAGTTGTGCTGTATGCGCGGTTGCTAGTGCTTGCAAATCTTCTTCCATCACTTCCTTTTTTGTATCTGCTATTTGTAAAAAAGAAGGATATAAAATATCGATATCGTTTCTGTCAAATTGAAAACCTAATTTTTGAAAGCGGTATGCAAGGGCACTTCTACCACTTCTTGCTGTAAGTACAATTTTACTTCCTTCGGCGCCAACGGCTTCTGGATTAATAATTTCATAGGTTTCGGCACTCTTTAAAAATCCATCCTGATGAATACCTGACGAATGTGAAAATGCATTGGCACCCACAATTGCTTTATTGGGTTGCACCGCCATGCGCATGATATCAGACACTTCACGACTTATTGGATTGAGCATCGCCGCATTTATACCAGTATAAAAACCTAAAGAAGCGTGCTGCTTTAAAATCATCACTACCTCTTCAAGTGCAGTGTTACCAGCACGTTCACCAAGTCCGTTGATGGTACACTCAATTTGTCTAGCACCACCAATGACACCTGCAATAGAATTCGCTGTAGCAAGTCCTAAATCGTTATGGCAATGACAAGACAAAACTGCTTTGTCAATATTTGAAACATTGTTTCTTAAATAAGCCATTTTTTCGCCGTACTGATGTGGTAGGCAATAACCCGTTGTATCCGGAATATTTACCACTGTAGCACCAGCTGCAATAACAGCTTCCACTACACGCGCCAGATATTCATTGTCTGTACGGCCTGCATCTTCTGCAAAAAATTCTACATCGTCTGTAAAATTGCGCGCCCATTTAACGGCCTGCGTTGCTCTTGCAATAATTTCTTCACGGGTAGCATTGAACTTGGCTTTGATATGAAAATCAGAAGTACCAATACCGGTATGAATACGTGAACGCTTGGCATGCTTTAATGCTTCGCCTGCCACTTCAATATCTTTTTGCACCGCACGAGTTAAACCACAAACAGTTGCATTTTTTACCAGCTTTGCAATTTCAGACACGGACTCAAAATCGCCGGGGCTAGAAATGGGGAATCCTGCCTCAATAATATCAACCCCCAGTGCCTCCAACTTGAGCGCTAAACCTACTTTTTCTTTCGTATTTAGCTTACAACCAGGCACTTGCTCGCCGTCTCGAAGGGTGGTATCAAATATGTATACTTGTTCAGCCATGAAAAGTCTTTTCCGAATTTACCACTACTTAGTTGCTCCAAATTTGCAAAATTGGGCTTATTTTACACTGTATAAGAAGCCATAAATGATATTAAGTAACTGATTATCATATACTTAATAGACATCTAATTACCATGCCCAACAGGAGTACCGATACCTTATTTCAGCTCATACAGTCGTTAGAACGCGCCGAAAAGCGTCATTTTAAGATATTTATGAAAACAGATGCGGCTAATGGTGACCTTAAAGTGGTTCAGCTCTTTGATGCCCTAGACAAAATGGCCCATTACGACGAAGAAGTCCTACTCCAAAAAAACGATTTCATCCAAAAAAGTCAGCTCTCCAACCTTAAAGCAAGGCTTTACCAAGAAGTGCTGGCCAGTTTACGAGATCTTAAAAAAGACAGCAACATAGATTTACAATTACATGAGCAACTAGATTTTGCGCGTGTGCTTTATAATAAAGGACTTTATTTACAGAGTCTGAAAATACTTGACAAGGTTAAAGAGCTTGCTAAGTCAAATAACCAAGTCACTTATATTTTACAAGTTCTTTTTTTAGAAAAGAAAATTGAAGCCCTGCACATAACAAGAAGTATGCAGGACAGAGCCGATTTATTAACGCATGAAGTGGAGGATGTAAATTTGAAATTAGCCAGCATTGGAAAATTATCAAACATCTCATTACAGCTTTATAGTTGGTATATAAAAAATGGACACGCCCGTAATGACAATGACAAAGCGGCCATTGATATTTTATTCAATCCATCATTAATAGAAGCATCTAAAGACTGTGAAGGATTTTATGAAAAGCTCTACAAATACCAGTGTTACTGCTGGTACGCCTTTATTTTACAAGACTTTTTACTCTATTATAGATACTGTCAAAAATGGGTAGACCTTTTTGAGACAGAACCAAAAATGATTGAAATTGAAACGGCGCATTATATCAAAGGCATGCACAATTTAATGAGTGCACATTTTGATTTACGCAACTACCATAAATTTAATGATACCATTTGTAGGTTTGAAGCCTTTACGCAAACACCTACGGTTCTAGAAAATCAAAATAATAAAATTCAAACATTTGTATACCTGAATCTTTCAAAAATTAACCGTCATTTTATGGAAGGTACTTTTGAAGCAGGTATTGCAGAGATTCCGATGATAGAAGAAAAATTAACGGAGTACGAACTCTATTTAGATAGGCATCGTGTGCTTGTATTCTATTACAAATTTGCCTCTTTATATTTTGGTGCTGGCAATTATAGTATGAGCATCGACTATTTAAATAAAGTCATCAATTTAAAAGGTGATTTAAGAACAGACTTACGTTGTTATGCTAGACTCCTTCACCTCATTGCACATTACGAACTTGGCAACTTTGAAATTTTAGAATACTTACTAAAATCGGTAACCAGGTTTATGGCAAAAATGGAAAATTTGGGTCTTGCCGAAGCAGAAATTTTTAGTTTCTTAAAGCGCGCGTTTAGACTACAACCAAGTGAACTTAAACCTGCTTTTATAAAACTATTAGAAAACCTTAAAGAAGTAGAAAAAGACAAATTAGCATCCCGCGCCTTCATGTACCTCGACGTTATTTCTTGGCTTGAAAGTAAAATAGAAGGAAAAGAAGTGCAAGATATCATCAGAGATAAATACCTTAGATCAATTAATAAATAAACCATGCTTAAAAAATTATTGAGCAGCATCCTAGTTCTACAAATTTTTTTTGTAGCAGGTGCCCAAATTACAAAAGCGCCACTTGTTAAAGAAGGCGATGGTCCTTACACACAACTTATAATAAGAGGTGTAACACTTATCAATGGAACAGGTGCACCGCCCTTTGGTCCGGTAGATATTGTGATTGAAAAAAATAGAATTGTAAAAATTCAAAACGTAGGTAGTCCAAGTTTACCTATCAATGCAGCGCGCAGACCCGCTTTAAAAGAAGGTGGTAAAGAAATCAATTGCGAAGGTATGTATGCCATGCCAGGCCTGATTGATATGCATGGCCATATTGGTGGAAAAGAACAAGGTACACCAGCAGAGTATGTTTTTAAATTATGGATGGCACATGGTATCACCACCATAAGGGACCCATCGGCAGGAAATGGCCTTTCTTGGGTGCTAGATCATAAAACAAAATCTGCAGAAAATACCATTACTGCACCCCGCATATTTGCGTATACTGCTTTTGGGCAAGGAAGTAAAACGCCTATTACAAATGCAGAAGAAGCCAGAACTTGGGTAAGAGAAAACGCTAAAAATGGCGCCGATGGTATTAAATTTTTTGGTGCACCTCCAGAAGTGATGGACGCTGCTATCAGAGAAAATAAAGCATTAGGGCTCCGCTCTACATGTCACCACGCACAAGTTGATGTAGCCAGATGGAACGTTGTTAACTCTG
Organism: Sediminibacterium sp.; assembly: GCA_044341045.1. GTDB lineage: Bacteria > Bacteroidota > Bacteroidia > Chitinophagales > Chitinophagaceae > Sediminibacterium. The sequence continues at coordinate 13,926 of JBIISK010000025.1, forward strand.
CAAAAGCGGGCATGACTAGCATGGAACACTGGTACGGTTTACCAGAAGCACTTTTTGAAGATAAAACCATTCAAAACTTCCCAGCTGATTACAATTACAACAACGAAGAACACCGTTTCGAAGAAGCCGGAAAATTATGGAAGCAAGCGGCAGCGCCATATACACCACACTGGAATAAAGTGATGAGTGAGTTATTAGCTGTAGATTTTACGCTCGATCCAACCTTTAATATTTACGACGCCAATAGAGATTTACACCGCGCGCGCAGAGCCGAGTGGCACGAAAATTATACCCTTCCATCGCTATGGAAATTTTATGAACCCTCATTCCAATCGCACGGTTCATACTGGGTTAACTGGGGTACAGAACAAGAAGTAGAATGGAAAAACAATTACAGGTTATGGATGACTTTTGTAAATGAATATAAAAACAGAGGCGGTCGTGTAACGGCTGGATCTGATAATGGATTTATTTATGAAACCTATGGTTTTGGATATATTAGAGAATTAGAACTACTTCGTGAAGCAGGATTTCATCCTTTAGAAGTTATAAGATCTGCCACATTATATGGCGCACAAGCTCTAGGTCAAGAAAAAGATTTGGGAAGTGTAGAAGTTGGAAAACTTGCAGACATTGTAATTGTAAATGCCAACCCACTCAAAAATTTACAAGTACTATACGGCACGGGTGCAGTGCATTTAACACCTGACAATAAAATTACAAGAATAGGTGGCGTACAATACACCGTCAAAGACGGTATTGTTTATGACGCCAAAAAATTACTACGTGACGTAAAAAATATGGTTGACGTAGAAAAGAAAAAGACAAACTGGGAATTAAAACAACCAGGCGTAGAATAAAATATACCAACGCAGCTATTGGAAGACAGCCAGATTATTCGGCATAAATACTTTCAATAGCTGCTTTACAATTTTCCATCACCACTTTTCGTTTCAGGCTTAATTTAGGCGTCATCTCGCCAGACTCTACCGTCCACTCTTTATCCAATAAAGCAAACTTTTTCACTTGCTCTACGTGGTTAAAAAAGGTATTGTACTCAGCAATAATTGTATTGTATAGTTCTATCACTTTTGGATTTGTAACTGCTGCAGCATTTGTAGTGAAGGTCATACCCTCATCTTCCATCCATGATTTTAAAGTTCCAAAAGATGGTACAATCAGCGCTCCTACAAATTTACGATCGGCACCTACTACCATAAACTGTTCAATAAATTGACTTTCTTTACACTTGTTTTCGATAGGCTGTGGTGCAACATATTTACCACCACTGGTTTTAAAGAGTTCTTTTTTACGGTCAGTTATTTTTAAGAAAATGTCGTTTTCAAAAATACCAATATCGCCCGTGTGGAGCCATCCATCAATCACCGCTTCTGCCGTTAAATCTGGACGCTTATAATAACCCACCATCACACTTTCGCCTGCTACACATATTTCACCATCGGGTTCAATTTTTACTTTTATGCCATTAATTACAGGACCAACGGTTCCAAACTTTGTTCCGCCTTTGGCTTTTCGGTTCACACTTATTACTGGACTATTTTCGGTTGGACCATAGCCTTCAAATACAGGTATTTTAGCTGCATTAAAAATGCGGAGCAATTTTACCTGACAAGCTGCACCACCCGTAACAATAAAAGAAACGTTACCTCCAAGGGCCTCACGCCACTTTGTAAAAATGATTTTGTTGGCAATGGCTAATTGTAGGTTATACCAAAATCCACCACTTTGTATGTTATCATACTTTTCACCAAGCGCCACTGCCCAAAAAAATAATTTTTTCTTGATGCCTGTTTGTTCGGCGCCTTTGGCCATTATTTTTTCAAATACTTTTTCGAGCAGGCGCGGTACGGTTGTAAAACCATCTGGTTTAATTTCTTTTAAATTATCACCAATGGTATCAAGGCTTTCGGCGTAATAAATAGAAATGCCACTATACAAATAAATGTACGTAACCATTTTTTCAAAAATATGATTGAGCGGTAAAAAGCTAAGCACTTTAGATTCTGGCGCGTCTTCAAAAGGAAAACTCTCTTTTGAAAACATCACATTGCTATAAATATTTTGATGACTCAGCATCACACCTTTAGGAACACCCGTTGTACCGGATGTATAAATGATAGTTGCTAACTGAGTAACCGGAATTGTTTTTTTAATACTTGCTACTTGATCTAGTAGGTCCGGTGTTGCGGCATTTGTAAGTGAAGTCCAGTGCACCGCACCTTCTATAACATCAAATGTAAAAATGCCTTTAATAGATGGTACTTTTGAAGCAACTGATTTTACTTTTTCATACAACTCGAAGTTGCTAACAAAAACATACCCAACCGCTGCATCATTTAAAATAAATTCTACTTCGATAGGGTTGGTTGTTGGATATAAGGGTACTAAAATAGCACCAATTTGTTGGCAAGCTAGATCAGTAAAGACCCACTCAGGCCTATTGCTACTCATGATAGCAATTTTGTCACTAGATTCTGGGGTAAAGCCATGACCACTCACTCCCAGTGATAATAATCCGGCACTTAAGGCATCTACGGTACTAGCAACAGCAGTTGTACTATATGTATTCCAAAGACCTTTTTCTTTAGCAGCAAGCATGTCCTGTTTGGGAAAATGAGCTAGCTGGTGATCGAGGCAATCAAACAGTCGTTTCATATGCATGGCATGGATTTAAACTATTCGTAAATAAGATGTGTTAATAAACCATCTCTTAATTTAGGCTCAAACCAAGTGCTTTTTGGAGGCATCACATTTCCAGCATCTGCAATCGCAAATAACTGATCGATAGTAACAGCATACAAACTAAATGCTGCTGCAAATTGACCAGTATTTACCCTATCGGCGAGTACTTGAAGCCCTCTAATACCACCTACAAAATCTACACGAGAATCGGTACGCGGATCTACAATACCTAATATGCCATCCAAAATATTATTTTGTAAAATTGTTACATCTAAAATACCAATTGGATCTTCAGTAAAAGTACCAGGCTTTGAGGTGAGCTTATACCAGCTACCATTTAAATACATACCCATTTCATGAAGCGCTTGTGGCTTAAATGGCTCTTTTGATAACTGCTCAACATTAAATTTTAACGATACTGCTTCAATAAAAGCAGCAGGTGTTAATCCATTTAAATCCTTTACCACACGGTTATAATCCATGATGTATAACTGATTGGAAGGAAATAAAGTGGTTAAAAAATAATCTGCATTTTTGCTGGCATTAGTGCCTAAAGCAGCACGTACTTTCGCAGCAGAAGCAGCCCTATGATGGCCATCTGCGATATAGGTACAAGGAATTTCGTTTTCAAATATTGAAGAAATATTTTGAATGGTCAATTCATCATTGACTACCCAAATCGTATGCTGGATCTCATCATCAGCTACAAAATCATACACCGCGGTTTTTGTTTTCTTCCAGTTTTCAATAAGTGCATCTAACCCAATATTATTGCGGTAAGCTAAAAACACATTACCCGTTTGAGCGCCCGATGTTTTGATATGATTGATGCGGTCTAGTTCTTTTTCAGGCCTTGTAAATTCGTGCTTTTTGATAATATCATTTTCATAATCATCCACACTACTTACACATACAAGTCCAGTTTGAGACCTACCATGCATGATTAATTGATAAATGTAATAGCAGTCTTTAGATTCTCTAAAAAGTACATCGCGTTTTATAAATGCTGTTAAATTTTCTTTGGCTTGTTCGTACACCTGGGCGTCATGAATATCTAACGATTCTGGTAAATCAATTTCACTTTTTGTAATGTGTAAAAAAGACGCCGAATTATCTGCTGCTTCTTTTTTTGCTTCTGCACTATTTAATACATCGTAAGGACGGCTAGCTACTTGTTTAGCTAGTTGAGGCTGCGGACGCAAAGCCTTAAAAGGTTGAATGATTGCCATGATTCAAATATCGGCAATTCTCGTGAATTAAGGCTTGAATTTATATGAAAATGGAGTGCCAGAATATTCATCTTTACCAATGAGTTCCATATAAACTACATTGGGCACCCAAAATGTACCACCATCAATTCGTACATATAATTTTTGCAAAAGATACTCTTTGTTATTTAGGATAAAATAAACTTTATACTGATTGTCTTTTGGAGAACGCTTTAAATAAAAGACTTGTTTTTTGTAAGAAACAAAATGAAGTTTATAAACGCCACTTGACATTAACTCATGCTTAATTCCGTAAGCAAAAGTTTGCTGAATATAGCTCAGCTCTTTTTTTTCACCGCCCTCATCATACCTGATCCAATATACATGAACGGGATTGTCTTTGATTACTTGACCCTTAGCATCGGTATTAAGATCGCAAATGATGGTATTGCTATTAGTGGATCTTTGCAAATAAAAAAGTTGTTTAGGGCCTGTTTTAGGTACTGGAAAGGAATCTATAACAGCAGCTGCGTTTGTATTTGAACTATGAAAGATCATAGCTGCAACTACAATAATTTTAAGTATGTTATTGACCTGTCCCTTCATTAAAAATCAAATCTAAATCTTGTACGAATACCCAGTTTGGTGATATAAGGATTATTGGTATAGGTAAACCTTTTAACAAGGTCTACGCGCAAAAACTTAAAAATATTGCCAATGCCCACACTGCCTTCAAAATAGGGTCCTTGATTAAGGCTAAAACTTGTAACAGCACCATTCAGATTTTGAAATGCAATTAGATCAGGATTTTTTGAAGGATCATTTTCATCTCGTAAACTTCCATAAATAACCCTAGCCGCTAATTGCTCTCGGAGTTTTAGTTTTTTGAATAAAGGAATTCGGTTAAATATCAATCCGTTAAAATAATGTTCAACAAATAAAGACGTGTACCTATCACTTACAAACTCTTGGAAATTCATAAGATTATAAGAATTTAATTGGTAGGCGTATGTTTGGTTGGCACGCGGAATACTTAATAACGGATACGGAATTTTTCCAACCATATACCCGGCTTCAAAATTGATGTCAGTAAATCCAAGTTGAGATAAATAAAAACGTTTATCAAAAGTGAAACTTAGTTTTTGGTAATTATAATTACTACCCATCACCCCTTTTAAACCAGCTGTGTAATTAAGGGTAAGAATAGGATATTTATTGACCATTGCAATTCGATATACTTTTCCTTGAAAAAACTGTTCGTGAGGAGCCCATCTAATTTGTCCTGTTATTTCAGATGTATTAATCTCCGGAACAACGACTGTTTGTCCATTTTTTACTGTTTCATATATAAGTCCACCCGCTGCTTCATGTCTCCAATTTCTAAAACCAATGGTATAAGATAACCTACTAGGTAATTCATGTACATAGTCTATTCTCAAATACTTATTGTAGGTCCACTTATCGTTGAGCCCTCTTTTTAATGAAAGTAAAATATTGTCTTCCGACACAAACTCCAAATCTTGCCCTGGTATTTTAGTTTCTTTTTGATAACTCGCGCGCACAAAATGCATCGGGAATGCATAAATCGTTTGATTGTTGAGTGAGTATGTTACACCACCAAAATATTTCCACCTTTCATCTTTAAAGCCATACGCTCCATAGCCTTCAAAATAAACGCGCTTGCTTAATTTTGGTGTAGTGCGCCCACCCAACCTAAGCCTAAATCCTTCTACGGGATTAAAACTATAAAAAGTGGCAGCAGGACCCATATCAATAGGGCCAATGGCTGTATACCCAGCCACTAAAAGTGTGACAACGGCCATCGTTCTTCTAAAGGACGGCATTTTTTCGAGACTATCAATATTGCTATAAACTTTAGATTCTGCTTTTGTTAATGTGTCATGCCTACTCGCATTCCAAAATGATTCGTTGTAAGCTGCAGCATCCGCATTAACTACCATCGAAGGTCCTGAATAGACCGAATCTGGTAACGCTTTATTAATGGTGTAATTTTTATAAGAAACAGTTCGACCACCAAATACACCGCCCTTACTATTTTTTGTTAAAGCTGCTTCTGTAAATGCAGTGCTTTTTATTAAATGATATCTACTATCATTGCCTTGTTCAAAATCTAAATCAATATTTAATTCTCTAACAAAATTAACGTTTGCGTTTTTAGAAATAAACATGGTCATTTTTTGAACACCATAATTACCATCAAGTGTAATGTACATGGTGCCTCTAAACAATAAATCGTTGGTATTACGTGGCGTAAAATAGAGCTTCACTAATTTTAACCCATTCGCATCTGTTATGGTATCCCTAATATAATACATGTAAAATGTAGGGGCCACATCTGCAATGGGACTTAAAAATTCGTGGGTGAATAAAGGGATATTGTTTTCATAAATATTAATATCCATTACGAGCCTATTTAAATAGGTGCTCACGCCATCATTATCTACGTAATCTCCAAAGTTTACACGCTTTTGAGCAAGTATAACATCTTTTGTTTTTTCTGGAGATTTTCTAAAATAATGATTAGACAAACGCTCCTCTAAATAAATTGGAATAAGCGTTTTACCGGTTATTTTTTGAGTATCACGATTGTCAAATAAAAACTGATATTTTTTTAGCAGTTTGCTATTGGTAATTTTTTCGGGGATTTTACTGAGCGATAATTCAATCTTATCATATTCTTCATACTGGATATAATCGTAACTATCCGGTCGATTAAGTGACTTATTTGCAATCACTCTTTTAATAAGATCTACGGCTGGGTTATTTTTATTTTTATACGGAGCGCGCTTGTTGGTAGAAACGGTAACGTTATTAGAAAGAAGTGGATCTACTTCCATAATAATATTTACAACTTGCGATTTACCTATTTGAATATTTTTAGTAATCGTTTTGTAGCCTACATAAGAAATTTTGATGCTTCCAATTTGATTGGTGCCAACAAGCTTGAATTTTCCAGCACTATCTGTTACTGTTCCTCGACCGCCTTTAAAAACAATGGTTGCATAAGGGATTGGATTGCCGCTATTTAAATCTGTAACTATACCCGTAACAACAGTTTGCTGTGCATTGGCCGTAACGTTAAACGAGCCAACCAAGAAAATCAGTAATAAAATTTTATAAAAAAATTTAACCATGTTTAGAAGCAAAATGTTTCATGAGGTCACAAAATATTTGAACACTTGATAGGGGCATGGCATTGTACATACTTACACGTACACCCCCTACGGTCCTATATCCTTTAACCCCAACCATACCTTCTGCTTTACAAAGACTTAAAAATTTGTCTTCTAAACTTTGATCTTTTAAAAAGAATACAGCGTTCATTAGGCTTCTATCTTCTTTAGCAACACGTGCTTCAAAAATAGGTAATGAATCGATGGTTTGGTATAATAAATTTGATTTAGCGGTATTGCGTAATTTCATTTCCGCTAGGCCACCTTCTTCAATGATCCAACGGAGCGTTAATAAACTTACATAGATTGCAAAAACAGGTGGTGTATTCATGAGTGAACCAGCTGTAATATGTTTTTGATAATCCATGATAGTAGGAATTTTTCTAGAAATTTTTCCTAATAAATCTTTTTTTACAACCACCATATTTACACCCGCAGCACCCATATTTTTTTGTGCACCAGCATATATCAGTGAAAACTGATTAAAGTTTATTGGGGCATAAAAGATATCACTACTCATGTCTGCAACGAGCGGCACGCTTGTGTTTGGAAGCGTATGCCACTGTGTTCCTTCTACCGTATTATTTGTGGTAAAATGTAAATATTTATAGGAAGGATCAACTATAAAATTTTTATCTATGCGGGTATGATTGTTAGTAGAACTATCCGTTACCACTTGCACATTTCCAAAATGAGCTGCTTCTTTGATGGCTTTATTTCCCCATATACCATTGTCACAATAGGCTGCTGTTTCATGTGTATCGAGTAAATTCATGGGCACTTGCATAAACTGCGTAGTGGCCCCGCCATGTAAAAACAAAACTTCATAATCCTCACCAATTTTCATCAGTGATTTTACAGATTGTACCGCTTCATGCATTACATCTTGAAACAATGAAGTACGGTGTCCAATTTCTAAAATAGATAAACCAGAGCCCTCAAAATCCATGATCGCTTCCGCTGCTTTTTGCATCACAACGGGAGGTAAAATAGAAGGTCCAGAATTAAAATTATGCAGTTTCATTTTCATTAAGATCAGGGATAATGCTATCGTCATGAACATCCGTTACGCCACCCGAAACGGTATATTTCATCGCATCTACTGCAGATACATTATCTAATATTTTAATATTTGTTTTTGGAACGATATACGTAATCCCTGAGATCGCATAAGAGTGGGGCACGTACACTGTAACATGTTCTGGTAACCCAAACTCTGTATTGGAAGGCTGGGTGATAAAGCCAATTCGCCAAACACCGGATGCATCAACATTAACGAGCACAGGTTTGTCAAATTTCTTTTTATTACCAGCAAAAGCTTCTAAAAAGTCTTTAACGGACGAATAAATAAATTTAATGCCAGGCGTTTTTTCAAGCACAGTATCAAAAACCGATACTAACTTTTCAACTACAAATAAAGAGGAGAGCCAGCCTACAAATAGCACCAATACAACCACAACAACAAAACCCAACCCAGGAATCTTACGTAAGGAACCGTCTAAATTTTTGTCTAAAGCACTGGGAAACAATGTATTAATTAAATTTGGCAAAAAACCATCCACCCATTGAAATAAACCAAGCACAACCCATATGGTAACTGCTATTGGGGCTAAAACGATAAGACCCTGAAAAAAAAATTGGATCAAGCGCTTGAGCGTAATCTTAGCTTTAAGCTCCTTATAACTGGTGTTCATGCTTGAAATTTGGGTGCAAGTTAATGGATAGTTGGCGCAAACTACCGTTTATCAAAATTACGGTTTATTTTTCAATGGAAACTTTGATTACATAAAAAGTTTCCATAGTTTTGCGCCCTCAATCAGAAAATGGAAACGCAAATAAGAATCTTAACCAAATCACATGAGCTTTTTATGCTATATGGCATTAGAAGTGTGAGTATGGATGAAATTGCCAACCACTTAGGTATGAGCAAAAAAACCATCTATCAGTACTTTAAAGATAAAGATGCACTCGTAGAAGGTGTGATCAATATTGAAATTGAAATGCACCAAGATGAGTTTAGCAAGTATGCGGCCATTAGCGAAAATGCGATTCATGAAATTTTTTTGGCCCTCGATACAGTGCAAGAAATGCTCAAACACATGAACCCATCCGTGATGTTTGACTTACAAAAATACCATAGTACTGCTTTTGAAAAATTTAAAACACACAAAAACACCTTCTTTTATGACATCACAAAAGCAAATATTGAAAGAGGTAAACAAGAAGGATTGTATAGAGCTGACATTGATGTTGATGTACTCACCAGATATAGACTCGCCAACATGTTTTTAATGTTTGACTTTGAACATTTTCCTTCCAACAAATTTACGCCCATTCAAATAATCAGCGAAACAACCGATAATTTTTTACACGGCATGTCTACACAAGCTGGTTTAAAAATAATCGAAACATATAAGCAAGAAAGACTAAAATAAATGAAAATGAACACGAAAAGGATGCTGGTAGCCAGTCTTATTCTAACGCTGATAGCGTTTGTAAACGAGACCACTGCACAAACAAAAAATGAATTTAGCATTACACAATGCGTCGATTATGCATACAAAAATAACCTTCAAGTAAAAAATGCATTGCTGGCTATTAAAAGCCAAGAAGCCATTAATAAAGAAGTGACAGCTTCTGCGTTACCTAGTGTAAACGCAACACTTGGCGGTGTCAATTATTTACAACTTCCTGTTTCTCTACTTCCAGGTGAAATTTTTGGAGGTACTGCAGGAACGTTTATTCCCGTTAGATTTGGTACCAACTACAATGTAAATGGAAGCTTACAATTACAGCAACTACTATTTGATGGTCAAGTATTTGTAGCACTTCAAGCGCGCAGAACCACTATTTCACTTCAGCAAAAATCAGCAGAAGTAACCGAGGAGATGATTAAAACCAATATCCATAAAATTTATTATCAACTGGTTGTAAGTAAAACTCAAATTGGACTACTAGATGCAAATATTGATAGACTTAAAAAATTAGAGCACGACTCCAAAGAGTTATACAAAAATGGATTTATAGAAAAATTGGACCTCGATAAAATTGCCGTACAAATTGCCAATTTACAAACTGAAAAATTAAAAGCTACAAACGGAATTGAACTTGGATATATAGGCCTTAAAACCTTAATGGGTATGCCTGTCAAAGACACGCTGGTTTTAACAGACAAAATTTCTGAAGATCAAATCACTACTGATATTGCGAGCAATCAAGAATACAACTACACAGACCGAAAAGAATTTCAAGCCGTAAGCTTAGGTAAAAAGTTAAACGAATACAATATTAAAAGGTATCAACTAAGCTATCTACCAACAATAGCCATGTCTGGTGCATACACAAAAAATGCCCAAAGAAATCAGTTTGACTTCTTTAAGGGAGGGGATTGGTTTACTACGAGTTTTATTGGGCTTAATATTAGTGCACCCATATTTGATGGTTTTGCAAGAAAAGCAAGAATCGCAAAAGCTAAAATTGATCTACAACAAACCGAAAATCAATTACAAAACTTAAGAATCAACATTGATGCAGAAGTAACGCAAGCAAAAATGAATTTCGCAACTGCTATTAGTACCCTCAACAACCAAAAAAAGAATATGCAATTAGCAGAATCTGTTTACGCGCAAACCAAAAAGAAATATGAAATAGGAACTGGTTCCAATATGGAAATTACGGGTGCGCAAACGGATTTAGTAACTGCGCAAACCAATTACATTAGCGCCATGTATAATGCCATAATCGCGCGCGTTGATTATTTAAAAGCAACAGGAAAATTATAATTAAAATAATAAGTAAATATATACACCATGCAAGCAATCATTAAAATCTCACTTCTTAGCGTTTTAGTCACGTTTTTGGCATGCGCCGGAGACGAAAAAAGTGGAAGTTTAAACGACAAAAAAAATAAATTAGCTGCACTGAAAAAAGAAATAAGTGCGCTAGAAACAGAAATTACTACACTCGATACAGCAGCTGCTAACCAAGCAACCGGTAAACTTGTTGTAACAGCGGTGCTTGCTTCTCAAACATTCAATCACTTCATTGATTTGCAAGGTAAAATTGAGTCTGAAAGCGTATCCTATGTGACTGCGCGCGGTGGTGGTGGTCAAGTAAAAGGTTTATTTGTAAAAAGAGGCGATGTAGTAGCCAAAGGAAAACTACTTTTAAAATTAGATGACGCTATTCAGCGTCAAGCTTTAATTGCAGCCGAGCAAGGTTTAGAAACTTTAAAAACACAATTATCTTTTGCAAAAACATTGTATCAAAAGCAAAAGAATTTGTGGGAACAAAATATTGGAACAGAAGTACAACTTATATCAGCAAAAAACAATGTTGAATTATTAGAAAATCAACTTAAAACAGCTCAAGAGCAAGTAAAAATTAGTCGTGAGCAAGTGCAATTTACAAATGTATATAGTGATGTTGACGGTGTGGTAGAAGACGTGAACGTACGTGTAGGTGAGATTTTTGCTGGTGCGGGTCAAATTAAAATAGTAAACACCACAAAACTAAAAGTTACTGCAGAAGTGCCTGAAAACTATAGCCAACGTGTTAAAACTGGAACCAAGCTAACCGTAAACCTTCCTGATTTACAAAAGAGTATCCAAGCGCCTATTTCTGTAGTTGGTAAGATTATCAACCCTAATAGTAGAAGCTTTTTTATTGAAGCTAAAGTGGCTGCAGATAAAGATTTGAGACCCAATCAAATTGCACTTGTTCAAATTTTAGATTATAGCATTTCAAATGCCATTGCTATCCCAGTTAATACCTTACAAAATGACGAAACTGGAAAATACGTAATGGTAGCTGTAGCAGAGAAGGGTAAATTAATTGCACGCAAACGCATGGTAACAGTAGGCGAATTCTACAAAGATCAATTAGAAATCAAATCGGGTTTACAAGCAGGCGACCAAATTGTAACAGAAGGATTTCAGAGTTTGTATGATGGGCAATTGATTGTACTTGCTAGTAAATAATTAGAATACGAATAAAAATATTGTATGCAATTCACAGAAAATATAAAAGCCAAATTCAAAGAGTTTGGGCCTACAACCTGGAGTATCAAAAACAAAACATCTATTTATTTAGTGATTTTGTTTGTGAGTCTTGCTGGTATTTATCAGTTTGTTACGCTGCCTAAAGAACAATTTCCAGACATCGTAATTCCGACCATTTATGTTCAAACTGTATATGTAGGTAATTCACCAAAAGATATCGAGAACCTAGTAACAAGGCCCATCGAAAAGCAAATCAAAAGCATTACTGGTGCAAAAATTAAAAAATTTACGAGTAATTCGCAGCAAGATTTTTCGGCGATCATGGTGGAATTTGATACAGAGGTTAAAACAGAAATAGCACTTCAAAAAGTGAAGGATGCTACAGATAAAGCCAAGCAGGATCTTCCCAAAGACTTAACCATAGAACCAACGGTATTAGAGGTAAGCTTGAGTGAGCAGCCTATTATGTCTGTGAACTTAAGTGGTGATTTTGATTTACCCCGTCTTAAAAAATACGCCGACGACTTAAAAGATAAACTAGAAGATCTGTCTCAAATTAATAGAGTAGATATTGTAGGTGCTCCGGAAAGAGAATTTCAAATCAATCTAGATAATTACCGTGCACAAAGCGCTGGTATTACTTTTGATGATATCACTTATGCCATTCAAAGAGAAAATATGGATATCTCTGGTGGTTTACTAGAAGTAGGTAACATGAAAAGGACCTTGCAAATAAAGGGGCAACTTAAAACAGCGAGTGACATTGCAAATATCATTGTTAGAAATACCAGTGGAGCGCCTATTTATCTTAAAGATATTGCTACCGTTACGGATACGACTAAAGAACGTGAAAGCTATGCGCGTCTAGATGGCAAAAACGTGGTAACACTTAATATCATTAAAAGAAGTGGTGAAAATTTAATTGAAACTTCGGATGGTGTAAAAAGGATTGTGGAGGAAGGTAAAGGGAAAATTTATCCGAATAATTTAAAAGCGGTGATTTCGGGTGATCAAAGTATTTCAACGAGAAGTTCATTTAATGAACTCGTAAACTCCATTATCATTGGGTTTATTCTTGTACTCATTGTACTTATGTTTTTTATGGGTGTTGTCAATGCATTTTTTGTGGCACTTTCTGTTCCACTAAGTATGTTTGTTGCTTTTGTATTTTTACCAGGTGCGGATTTAATTGTTGGAACACATGTAACCCTCAATTTTATTGTACTCTTTGCCCTATTATTTGGGCTTGGTATTATTGTGGATGACGCCATTGTAGTAATTGAAAATACGCACCGCATATTTGTAGAAGGCAAAGGGAAATTAAGTGTCAACAATGCTGCAAAGATGGCCGCTGGAGAAGTTTTTATACCGGTACTAGCGGGAACCATCACAACCCTTGCGCCATTTTTTCCACTCCTGTTTTGGCCCGGAATTATTGGTAAGTTTATGGTGTACCTACCCACCATGCTAATATTTACACTTACAGCATCGCTTGTGGTCGCATTTATTATGAACCCTGTATTTGCTGTTGATTTTATGAATCACCCACAAACAGATAGTAAAGAGCCTAAGTCTGCCATCTTTAAAAAGAAAGGATTTTGGATCGCTGTTGGCCTTGGTTTGTTATTAGATATAGCTGGTGCTCCATTTTTTGGAAACCTATTAATTACGTTCATGTTACTTGTTGTATTAAACAGGTATTTTATTACGGATGCAATTCATAATTTTCAAAACAAAGCGCTTCCTTGGATTATGAATCATTATGAGTCATTGTTACAATGGGCGTTAAAAGGCTGGAGACCCGTTCATTTACTCATAGGCATCATTGCACTCTTTTTTGTTTCCTTATTTATTTTTGTAGGATCTATTATTGGAGGCAGAATACCTGTAACGTTTTTCCCTAAAGGAGATCCTAACCAGTTGTATGTGTACCTCAAATTACCCGTAGGTTCTGATGTACGTTACACCGATTCCATTACACGTTTATTAGAAGGTAGGGTGAATAAAGTTTTAGGTACCGAAAATGGCAAAAGCAATCCGATCGTAGAAAGTATCATTAGTAACGTGGCCGTTAATGCCGCCGATCCTAGCAGTGGAGACCGAACTACAAGAAGTGAACTTGGCCGTATACAAGTGTCTTTTGTAGAATATGAAAAAAGACATGGAAAAAGCACGGCTCCATACTTAGAACAAGTAAGGCAAGCGGTTCAGGGTATTCCTGGTACAGAAATTAGTGTGAACCAAGAAAGCGGTGGACCACCAACCGATCCTCCCATTAATATTGAAATTGCCAGTGAAGATTTTGACGCTATGATCAAAACAGCCTCTTCACTAAAAAATTATTTAGATTCTATTCGTGTACCAGGTGTAGAAGAACTTAAAATGGATGTAGATTTAAAAAATCCTGAAATTACATTAAGTATCGATAGAGAACGTGCGCTTATTGAAGGTGTTTCAACAGCTCAAATTGGTATGCAAATTAGAACGGCCCTTTTTGGTAAAGAAATCTCTAAAATCAAAGAAGGAAAAGAAGAATTTAAAGTTCAATTGCGAAGCAATGCTGTTCAGCGAAAAAGCTTAACAGACTTATTAAATATGCGTCTATCGTTTAGAGATATGGCTTCCGGCGGTGCAGTTAAAAATATTCCGATCAGTGCACTTGTTAAAGTAGATCCTACTAGCACACTTGGAAGTGTGAAACGCAAAAATCAAAAACGCTTAATTACATTACGCTCTAATGTGTTAACTACCGAAGGCTATAATGCAACGGCTGTTAACCAAGTGATTGGAAAACATATTGAAAACTTTAAAGGCGTAACAGATGCTGTAACGATTAAGCAAACCGGAGAAGGAGAACAACAAGCAGAAACCGTTGCCTTTTTAGGTAAAGCGCTTTTAATTGCACTCATGCTTATTTTATTTACCCTTGTGTTGCAATTTAATTCGGTAAGTAAATCAGTAATCATTTTAAGTGAAATTTTATTTAGTGTAATTGGTGTGTTTTTAGGTTTTGCAATTACAGGTATGGAAGTATCGGGCCTGATGACAGGTTTAGGTATTGTAGGTCTTGCGGGCATTGTGGTTAAAAACGGAATTCTAGTCATTGAATTTGCCGATGAATTAAGAAGCAGAGGTATGAAAACCAGAGACGCCATTATTCAAGCAGGTAAAACCAGAATTATTCCGGTATTACTTACTGCAGTAGCAGCGATACTTGGATTTATTCCAATTGCTATTGGATTTAATATCAATTTCATCACTTTATTTTCTGAATTAAACCCGCATATATTTTTAGGGGGTGACAGTGTTGCGTTTTGGAAGCCACTTAGCTGGACCATTATATTTGGACTTGCATTTGCGTTTTTCATGACACTCATTATTGTACCAAGTATGTATTTAATTGCAGAGCGCCTTCGTAGACCTATGCGTAAAATGTTTGGTGGAACTTGGATTAGCTTTTTAGGTATTCCTCCATTTACATTTATCTTCTTATTTTTAATGGTCGCTGCAATGATTAAGCAAAAAATAAAAGTTAAAGCAAGAAAAAACAAATTACAAAACGCTGGCGAAACCTTTGTTGGTAGCTGGTTTTAAAATAAAATGTTATGATACAAAATCACGAAATCGATTACAAAATCTATGGAGAAGAAATGCAGTACGTGGAGGTTGAATTAGACCCGAACGAATCTGCAATTGCTGAACCTGGTGCTTTTATGATGATGGAAGATGGTATCCAAATGGAAACGCTATTTGGTGATGGCAGCGGCGCACAATCAGGATTTTTAGGTAAATTAATGAATGCTGGTAAGCGCCTACTAGTAGGCGAAAACCTATTCATGACAGCATTTACCAATACTTCAGGCGGTATTAAAACGGTAAGTTTTGCATCACCGTACCCTGGTAAAATTATTCCACTTGATTTATCGAGGTATCAAAATAAAATTATTTGTCAGAAAGATGCATTCCTTTGCGCTGCTAAAGGTGTGAGTGTGGGCATCGAATTTCAAAGAAAATTAGGTACCGGCTTATTTGGCGGAGAAGGATTTATCATGGAAAAATTAGAAGGTGATGGTATGGCGTTTTTACATGCCTGCGGTCACGTGGTACAAAAACAATTACAAGAAGGTGATTTAATAAAAATTGATACCGGATGTATTGTTGGCTTTACTTCAGGTGTACAATATGATATTCAGTTTATAGGCGGTATTAAAAACAGCATTTTTGGTGGTGAAGGTTTATTTTTCGCAACGCTAAGAGGCCCTGGTACCGTTTGGATTCAAACCCTTCCTATTAGTCGTTTAGCAGGACGCATTTTACAATACGCTACCACATCTCGAAGAGAAGAAGGCAGTGTACTTGGTGGTATTGGAAATATATTAGACGGCGATGGCTGGAGATAACCCAACAAACCAAGATTCACTCAAAGCATTTTTTGATAAAAAAGTTGCGGTATACAACCAGGTAAGTTTTATTAAAGCCGACCCTATTTGTATACCGCATTTGTTTTCAAAAAAACAAGACATTGAAATTGCAGGTTTTTTTGCAAGCATTTTTGCATGGGGCAACAGAACTACCATCATACAAAAATCAAAAGAGCTGATGCAGCTAATGGATAATGCGCCACATCAATTTTGTGTCCAGCACAAAGAATCTGATCTTAAAAAATTACTAGCATTTAAACACCGTACGTTTAACACGACTGATTTACTCTATTTTATAGAATTTTTAAAAGCACATTACAGTGCACATGAAAGTTTAGAAGCTGCTTTTTGTCTGGCGCCTGACAATAATCCAGCAGCGAGGCTTCATCATTTTCATCAGTACTTTTTTTCATTACCCGACGCCCCCCCACGAACTAAAAAACATATTGCTACACCCATTAAAGGCTCTACTTGTAAACGCCTAAATATGTACCTCAGGTGGATGGTTCGTAAAGACAATAAAGGCGTTGACTTTGGCATTTGGAATACCATTAAACCTAGCGAACTTATTTGTCCAATAGATTTACACGTTGCTAGGGTAGCCAAAAGATTTCAGTTATTAGACCGCACCAAAATAGACTGGCAAGCTGGACTTGAACTAACACAGTATCTTAAAACACTGGATCCAAAAGATCCTGTAAAATATGATTTTGCATTATTTGGACTAGGTGTGATAGAAAAGTATGTGTAATTTAATAGTATGGAATTAAGCCTCGAAACCATAGAAAAACTCGACCCATCGGCCTTAACAAAGCTTATCAACGAATGGATTACCCAAGACTTTAAAAAACTATTATTGGTACTCTACCGCCTAGATGTGAGCGAGAAAAAACTGAGTCAATTACTTGCTGAAAACAAGGGTGTAGACGCCGCCAATATCATTGCTGCCCTCATTATTGAGCGGATTGCGGCGGCAAAAGCCTCTAGAGAAAAGTACAAAATGGACCCCTCTACCATTCCTGATGACGAAAAATGGTGATTTTAACATAAAAACAGGTTCCAAATCTCTAGTTTTATATAACTTTATAGCATAATCTAAAAACACTAAAACACTTTTTATGAAAAAAATAATGATGCTTGCTGTTGCAGCTTTACTAACTACAGGTGCTGTTTTTGCTTGTGATGGTAAAAAAGATTGCACAAAATGTAAGAAAGAAGAGAAAAAAGCTTGTGGTAAAGACTGCAAGAAAGATTGCAAAAAATGCAAGAAAGACCCTAAAACTGCAAGCGTTGTAAAAAAATAATTTTACAAACTACGATACAAAAAAGCCGCTAACATGTTAGCGGCTTTTTTATTGATGCTATCTATTTATAAAAGTTTAGCAATAGAAGGTAAATCAAAAACTTCATGGGTGGCATGTACATGTGCTGTGGCGCCAATATGATTTACAAAAATAGTATCCATACCAGCGTTAATGCCTCCTTTAATATCTGCATCTTGGTTATCACCAATCATCATACTATTACTAGCAGTAGCGCCAGTTTTAGCAAATGCGTAATCAAAAATTTCTTTATTAGGTTTTAGACTATTACTTGCTTCTGAAGTAATAACAGCGCCAAAATATGGAGCGAGTCCTGCGTGCTTAATTTTTTGGTGTTGCACATTTTCAAAACCATTGGTAACAAGGTGCATCTGATACCCTTTACCTTGTAAATAAGTGAGTAGCTCGGTAGTGCCATCAAACAAAGCTTTTTTAGTAGGAAGTACTTCTAAAAAATCCAAAGACATTTGTTTAGAAAGTGTTTCATCGGCTATTTTATATTCTAAAAGCGCCAACCACATCCGCTTCCACTTTAACTCCTCCTGTTTAATAAAACCCTTAGTATACCTATCCCATAAGCGGTGATTGTGCGCACTATAATGATCAAAAAAATGATCAAAACTTTCGACACCCCTGCCAGCTAAGTTGTGCACGGTATAAAGGTCTTGTAGGCTTTCTTTGGCGTTCGTTTCAAAATCCCAAAGGGTATGATCTAGGTCAAAGAAAAGGTGTTGGTATTTCATGGGGTAAAGTTAAAGCAGTTTTACACAAAAAATATGTTACTTCGTAGTATGATA
>JBIISK010000026.1:0-32522 GCA_044341045.1 Sediminibacterium sp.
TGGTAACTGATCCAATAGCAGATTTCTTAACGAGAATTCGTAACGCGCAAATGGCCGGTCACAGAATGGTAGAAATTCCTGCCTCTAATTTAAAAAAGCGTATGACTGAGATTTTATACAATCAAGGTTATATCCTTAAGTATAAATTTGAAGAAGATACAAAGCAAGGTCTTATCAAAATCGCATTGAAGTATGATGAGAATACTAAGCAACCAGCTATCCGTACACTCGAAAGAATTAGCCGTCCAGGTTTACGCCAGTACGCTAAGCCTGCCGAAATCAAGCGTGTAATAAATGGTTTAGGTATTGCCATCTTAAGTACATCTAAAGGCGTATTAACAGATAAGCAAGCAAAAGCTGAAAATGTAGGTGGCGAAGTACTTTGCTACATCTATTAATAAATATCCGGCACTGACAATTATGCTTTTTAGTCGGAGCAGAACACGGTACCCGGAATCAATTAACAAATTAAACAACATCGACTATGTCTCGAATTGGTAAAGCCCCAGTTACAATTCCTTCAGGAGTTACAGTAACGGTAAGCAAAGAAAACGTAGTGACTGTAAAAGGTCCTAAAGGCGAATTAAAAGAAACAGTAGATAGAGATATCATTGTAACGGTTGGTGAAACAGAAGTAGTTGTTTCTCGTCCTACAGAGCAAATTCGTCACAGAGCAATGCACGGTTTATACCGTTCATTAATCAGCAACCTTGTAAAAGGTGTGACTGAAGGTTATAAAAAAGAATTAGAATTAGTGGGTGTGGGTTTTAAAGCTGCCAATACTGGTAACGTTTTAGACTTAGCACTTGGTTATTCTCACAATATTATTTTTGAAATCCCTAGCGAATTAAAAGTTGCTACCACTACCGAAAAAGGTCAAAACCCTAAAATTTTCTTAGAAGGTATCGACAAACAATTAATTGGCCAGGTAGCTGCAAAATTAAGAAGCCTACGTAAACCAGAGCCGTACAAAGGTAAAGGTGTTAAATACGCTGGTGAAATTCTTAGAAGAAAAGCTGGTAAAGCTGCTGGTAAATAAGCTAAGATTTATAACAAATAAAATAATCAACGATCTCCGGCCGAATCGGAGGTTTCAAACAGAAATACAATGGGTAAATTAATTCAAAGGCAAAAAATCAGATACCGCATCCGCAAAAAGGTGCAAGGTACTGCTGTTAAGCCTCGCTTGTCTGTATTCAGAAGCAATGCCGACATCTATGCACAATTAATAGATGACGACAATGGTGTAACACTTGCATCTGCATCTTCAAGAGATAAAGATATTGCTGCTCAAAAAATCACTAAGATTGAAAAATCTAAGTTGGTGGGCGCAGCAGTTGCTCGTAAAGCTATCGAAATAGGCTTAACTGCCGTGGTTTTTGATAGAGGTGGTAATTTGTATCATGGCCGCGTTAAGTCTGTGGCAGATGGTGCGAGAGAAGCCGGTCTTCAATTCTAATTAGCTAACAACAATTAATCGTTAGATAAATGTCTAAAGTAAACGTAAATAAGGTAAAAGCCGCTGGCGATGTGGAACTTAAAGAAAAAGTAGTTGCCATTAATCGCGTGGTTAAAACCACTAAAGGTGGACGTACATTCAGCTTCTCAGCGCTTGTCGTAGTAGGTAATGAAAATGGTGTTGTAGGACAAGGTTTGGGTAAGGCAAAAGAGGTACAAGAAGCAATTGCAAAAGGTATCGATGACGCAAAGAAAAACCTTTTGAAAGTCCCTGTTATGCACGGAACTATTCCGCACGAACAATGGGCTAAGCAAGGTGCTGCTAAAGTGTTGATTAAGCCAGCTGCACACGGTGCGGGTGTAATCGCAGGAGGCAGTATGCGTGCAGTACTTGAAAGTGCAGGTATCACTGACGTATTAGCAAAAAGTCTAGGTTCTGCCAACCCACATAACGTGGTAAAAGCAACTTTAAAAGCATTAAGCCTTTTAAGAGAGCCTGTACAAGTAGCTAAAACACGTAGTGTTAAACTAAGCAAAGTTTTTAACGGATAAAACCTCTGGTTATGAAAAAAATTAAAATAACTCAGATCAAGAGTGGTATTGACAGATCTGAGCGCCAAAAACAAACTTTAATTGCATTAGGTCTTAGAAAACTAAATGCATCTAAAGAAGTAGAAGCAACTCCTCAAATTTTAGGAATGGTTAACAAAGTGAGCCATTTAGTAAAAGTAGAAGAGGTCGCTTAATACTTTTAAAAGCATGTATACGTTATTATAAAAATGAGTCAATTATTCAATTGATTCATTTTTATTTAATTTGATACTCATAAATTTTATTATTTAACAATTGCGAGGGGTGATACCCCGTAAGTTCAAAATCAAACAAAATGAAACTACACAATTTAAAACCAGCAGAAGGATCTACGCACAAAGCAATTCGTATTGGTCGTGGTGAAGCATCTGGTAAAGGTGGTACTTCTACAAAAGGTAACAAAGGTGGTCAAAGCCGCGCTGGTTACAAAAGCAAAATGGGTCATGAAGGTGGTCAAATGCCTATTCAACGTCGTGTTCCTAAGCGTGGATTTAAAAACAACAATCGTATCGAATTTAAAGTGTTTAACCTTGGTCAAATCGACCAATTGGTTGAAAAATATGGTTTCACTGAATTTAGCTTAGAAAATTTATACATCAACGGTTTAATTAGCCGCACGGATCGTGTAAAAGTATTAGCAAATGGCGAATTAAAGGCTAAACTTACATTCAAGGTAAATGCTGCAAGTGACAAGGCAAAAGCTGCTGTTGAAGCTTCAGGCGGAACCCTTGAAATTGTAAAGTAATTTCCCGTAAATTGCCAATGGCTTAACCAAGGCAAATACTATTAACGCTACAATTGCATTTAAGTGAAAAAACTAATTCAAACATTAAAACATATCTGGGCAATCGATGAGTTACGCAACAAAATTGTTGTCACGCTTGCCCTAGTACTAACGTATCGTTTAGGTACGCAGATTACCCTCCCTGGTATCGATCCTAATAAAATAGAAGCAGCTTCTGCTGCTGCGCAAGGCAATGGCTTACTTGGCATATTTGATATGTTTGCAGGTGGTGCATTTTCTCAAGCATCTATTTTAGCACTTGGTATCATGCCATATATTTCCGCTTCGATTTTTATGCAATTAATGACCATCTTGGTTCCTCAGTTGCAAAAAATTCAAAAAGAAGGAGATAGCGGACGTAAAAAAATTAACCAATGGACACGCTATCTAACAGTGATTGTTACAGCGTTCCAAGCGGGTGCTTACGTTGCTTACTTAAACAGTCCAGGATATGCGCCAGCAATCATTGCAGCGTATGCCCCATACTTCTGGTTCTCTACCGTTATCACATTAACAGCAGGTACTTTGTTTGTAATGTGGTTAGGTGAAAAAATTCAGGACAAAGGTTTAGGTAATGGTACTTCAATCATTATCATGGTTGGTATCTTAGCTCGTTTACCACAATCAATTATTCAGGAGTTTAGCGCAAAGGGCCAAAAAGGCGGCGGTGGACTTTTAATATTTTTAATTGAAGTTGCTATTTTAGTGACCATAATTATGGGTCTTATTGTACTTGTACAAGGGGTTCGTAAAATTGCAGTAAACTATGCAAAGCAAATTGTTGGCAGCCGTCAATTTGGTGGGGCACGTCAATTTTTACCTGTTAAAGTAAACAGTGCTGGTGTAATGCCAATCATTTTTGCGCAAGCAATTATGTTCTTACCTACACTTGTTTCATTTACCAATTTAGATTCTGCACAAGGAATTGTAAAAGTATTTAATGACCATAGTAGCTGGCCTTATATGGCAATCTACTCGATCATGGTTATTGGATTTACCTTTCTTTACACTGCACTTATCTTTAATCCAAAACAAATCTCTGAAGATTTAAAACGCAATAATGGATTTGTACCAGGTGTTAAGCCAGGACAACCAACTGCAGATTATATTGGAGCGATTATGGACAAAATCACTTTACCAGGCGCTATCTTTTTAGCCCTAGTAGGTATTATGCCAGGCTTTGCACAGCGCTTAGGTGTTACACAAGGTTTTAGCTCTTTCTTTGGAGGCACTTCTTTATTAATTATGGTAGGCGTTGTACTTGATACACTTCAACAAATTGAAACCTATTTGTTAATGCGTCAATACGATGGATTAATGGAAGGCGGACGTGTACAAGGCAGACAAGTTGATACTGCAAGCGGCATGTAATATTATTTGACAAAACGATAATAAAACCTGTCAGCGCTTGTGGCCTGGCAGGTTTTCTTTTTTAACAATGACCCGACGAAATATTGGTATGATATATAAAACAGAAGCAGAAGTAGCACTCATGAAAGAGGCAGCTTTGCTCGTAAGTAAAGCACTTGCAGAAGTAGCTGGTTTTATAAAGCCTGGTGTTACTACTTTGCAAATTGACAAGTTGTGCGAAACGGTGGTTAAAGACCATGGAGCAGTTCCTTCTTTTTTTAATTATAGAGGCTATCCATTTAATATTTGCGCTTCTGTTAATGATGTAGTGGTACACGGGTTCCCAAACGAAACACCCATTAAAAATGGAGACATTGTTTCTATAGATTTAGGGGTTATTTTAAATGGTTGGCATGGAGATCATGCCTATAGTTTTATTGTAGGTGATGTAGCACCAGAAATTTTAAATCTAGTAAAAGTTACCAAAGAATCTTTGTACAAAGGCATCGAAAAAGCAACGGTTAATAACCGTATTGGTGACATTTCATATGCTATTCAAGAACATACCGAGTTTAAAAATGGATATGGTGTTGTGCGCGAATTAGTAGGTCATGGCCTTGGTAGAAATTTACATGAAGACCCACAAGTACCTAATTATGGTAAGCGCGGCAACGGACCTAAAATGAAAGAAAATTTAGTACTTGCTATCGAGCCTATGATTAATTTAGGCACGCATAAAGTCTATACAGATGATGATGGCTGGACGGTTAAAACACTGGACGGAAAAGTATCTGTGCATTTTGAACATGATATTTGCGTGAAAAGAAATGAGGCATTGATACTTTCTGATTTTAGTATCATTGAAGCCGCCGAAAAATTAAATACAAATTTAAATAGTAGCTACTATTAATTTTTTATACAACTACCATGCATGAAAAATTAGTAGTAATAGGTGGTGGTGCTGCAGGTTTTTTTTGTGCAGTAAATGCAGCTCGTTTGCATCCAGGTTTGCAAGTATTACTTGTAGAAAAATCAAATAAGTTGCTCGCTAAAGTAAAGATAAGTGGTGGCGGCAGGTGTAATACAACACATGCTTGTTTTGAACTTCCGGAGCTTGTGCAAAAATATCCGCGTGGTCAAAATTTTTTAAAAAAAACATTTCATTGGTTTAATACTACAGATACTATCGAGTGGTTTGCGGAGCGTGGCGTTGAATTACACACGGAAGCGGATGGGCGCATGTTTCCTACAACCAATGATTCCCAAACGATAATTGATTGTTTGTTAAAAGAAGCATATAAATACAAAGTTCAAGTTCAAATACAAACTACAGTTGAAAAAATTACCGTAAATGATGCAGGTGTTTTTTCATTACAAACAACAAGTAAAACAATCGAAGCCAATTATGTATGTGTTGCAGCGGGTGGATTTCCAAAAGCACATCAGTTTGATTTTATTACAAGCCTTGGACATACCATCGAAGCGCCTGTTCCTTCACTATTTACATTTAACATGCCAGGTAATCCCATTAAAGAACTCATGGGTGTAAGCGTGCCTGAAGCGCAAGTAAAAATTGCAGGAACAAAAATCATGGCCTCTGGGCCACTTCTGATTACGCACTGGGGAATGAGTGGACCCGCTATTTTAAAATGCTCGGCTTGGGGTGCAAGAGAACTTGCTAATGTAGGCTACGCATTTACCATTCGTGTAAATTGGATACCAACATACGCAGAGCAAGACCTACGCACTGCTTGGCCCCTTATTAGGGCAGCGCAAGGCAATTCCAAATTAGGTGGGCGGAATCCTTTTGAATTACCGGGTAGATTGTGGTTACACCTACTAGGTGTTTGTGGCATTGATGCGGGGATCACCTGGGCAACCCTTACCGCTGCGACCCAAAACAAGCTCATCACTGCCTTAACGGCTTTTGAGTGCAAAGTGAGTGGCAAAACCACATTTAAAGACGAATTTGTTACTTGTGGGGGCATAAAATTATCCGAAATTGACGCAAATACGATGCAAAGCAAGCTTCAAAAAGGGCTTTATTTTGCGGGTGAAATCATGGATATTGATGGTATTACGGGTGGCTTTAATTTTCAAAATGCTTGGACTTCCGGATGGATCGCCGCTAAGTCTATTGCCGAAGCAACAAAAAATGTCTAAAACCTATTATTTATTGGGTATTTGATGTTTTTTTTACTCCTTTTTTCATACTTTTGCACCCCCGAATTCATTAAACCATCGGGGTTATTTTATGCAAATTTTCCGTAAACAATTAAACGCAGATGCTCAGGACAGCACTGGTGCCGAGGCAACAGCTGTAACTGCGACAACAAATGCCCCTGCAGCAGCGCCAGTTGTAGAAACTGCGCACGATGATTTTGACTGGAGCATTGACAAACGTAACGTAAGTCATTATGCCGAAGCAGAAAGACAAAAGTATGATAAAGTGTATGATGACACTTTCGTACAAATCCAAGATGGCGAAATCATGAATGGTATCGTTGTTGCTTTAACTAAAACAGATGTTGTAATCAACATTGGTTTTAAAAGTGATGGCCTTATTTCTTCTAACGAATTCCGTGATCTTCAAGGATTAAAAATTGGTGATGAAGTAGAAGTGATGGTTGTTGAAAAAGAAGACCGTCAAGGAAACTTACACCTTAGCCGCAAATCTGCGCGCATCTTCCGTGCTTGGGAAAGAATTATGGAAGTGCACAAGACAGGTGAAGTGGTTACAGGTACTGTTACCAGCAAAACAAAAGGTGGCTTGATCGTTGATGTATTTGGTATGGAAACTTTCTTACCAGGTTCTCAAATTGATGTGAAGCCAGTTACTGATTACGATCAGTTTGTTGGTAAAACAATGGAATTTAAAGTTGTAAAAATCAACGAAACCATTAAGAACGCAGTTGTATCACACAAAGCCCTTATCGAAAGCGATATCGAAGCACAACGTGCAGAGATTATGAGCAAATTAGAGAAAGGTCAAGTGTTAGAAGGTGTTGTTAAAAACATCACTGACTTTGGTGCATTCATGGACTTAGGTGGTCTAGATGGTTTATTATATATCACAGATATTTCATGGGGTCGTATCTCTCACCCTAGCGAAGTGGTGAAGATGGATCAAAAATTACAAGTGGTTGTATTAGACTTTGATGATGACAAAAAGCGTATCAGCTTAGGTCTTAAGCAATTAACACCACACCCTTGGGATGTATTACCAGAAGGACTTTCAGAAGGTTCTGTAGTGAAAGGTAAAGTAGTAAACATTGAAGATTACGGTGCGTTCTTAGAAATTCAACCTGGTGTTGAAGGTCTAGTTCACGTATCAGAAATTACATGGGCTAACACACCAATCAACGCAAAAGAATTCTTTAAGTTACAAGATGAGTACGAAGCTAAAGTGGTAACACTTGATAAGGACGCGCGCAAAATGAGCTTATCTATTAAGCAAATGAGCCAAGATCCTTGGAGCAGCATCGAATCTAAATTCCCTGAAAACAGCAAGCACAAAGGTTTGGTAAAAAATATCACTCCTTACGGTGTTTTTGTTGAAATGGAACCAGGTATTGGTGGTATGATTCACATCAGCGATTTAAGCTGGTTGAAGCGTTTCAATCACCCTTCTGACTATACTAAAGTAGGAGAGGCAATTGATATCATTATCTTAAGTATCGATAAAGAAAACAGAAAATTACAATTAGGTCATAAGCAATTGGAAGAAGATCCTTGGAATGCATTAGAAGAAACTTTTGCAATCGGATCTGTGCATGAAGGTACTGTTACCCGTAAGGATGACAAAGGTGCGCTTGTACAACTACAATATGGCTTAGAAGGATTCGTACCTAACCGTCACTTGAATAAAGAAGATGGTACGCAGGTAAAAGCAGATGACACAGCGCAATTTATGGTGATCGAATTTGATCGCAACGAAAAGCGAATTGTTTTATCACATGCACGCTTATGGGAGCAAGTAATAGCTGAAGAAAAAGAAGTAGCTAAGAAAGAAGCTAAAGCGGAATCTGACAACACCAAGAAGGCAGTAAAGGCGGTTCAGTCTAAAGTAGAGAAGTCTACCTTAGGTGATTTGAGCGCACTTGCTGACATCAAGGCAAAATTGCAGGAAGGTGAAGGCGGGAACTAATTAGTCCCCTTTCATTAGGAATAGGTCAAAAAGCTGTCTAACCACCCGGTTAGGCAGCTTTTTATATTTTTCTTAACTAGTTGACAGTCAATATCAGAAATCAAATTTCTAATTTGCTAACAATTAACTAATTTTGCCAACTTGTATGAATAGAATTGTAATTGTTTTTTTGGCGGCTTTTATACTGGTTTCCTGCTCCTCAAAGTTTTCAAAAATCTTAAAGAGCAAAGATGTCGAGTATAAGTATAAGATGGCGGAGCAGTTTTACGCTAAAAAAGATTACAGCAAGGCACAAGTTTTGTACGAAGATATTTTTCAGGTGATGAAAGGTACCCCTCGTTATGAAGACATGTATTATAAATTCGCGTATTCTTATTATTATCAAAAAGACTACTCGAACGCCGAAAACTTATTTAAGAACTTTCTGGAAAACTTCCCGAGTTCTAACAAGTTGGAAGAAATAGAATACATGCGCGCCTATTCGTTCTTTAAAGAATCACCAAAAGTAGATTTAGATCAAACCAATACCAATAAAACCATGCAGTTAATGCAGGTATTTATTAATGGTCATCCAGGCTCTAAAAGAGTGCTCGATGCAACAGAAATTATAGATCAGTGCAGAGAGAAACTAGAAGAAAAAGAATTCAAAGCAGCACAGCTTTATTTGAACCTCGGTTATTATAAAGCAGCAGCTGTGGCTTATGGTAATGTGTCTGACAATTTTCCGGACTCAAAAAGAGCAGATTTGTATAAATACCAAGTTGTGGTATCTTATTATAAATATGCCGAAATGAGTTACGAAGAAAAGCAACAAGAGCGTTATGCAAAAGTGATTGTAGAATGTGACGATTTTTTAGAACGCTACAATACAAGCAAGTATGTAGCTGATGTAAATAAATACAAAACAGCATCTTCAAATTATTTAAACAATATAAAAAAATGAGTAAGCTAAGAAGACAATTAAGTGCCAACACGCCAAGCGTTGTTGAAACTAAAAGCCTGATTGACATTAAAGCAAAAACTGGTAATTTATACGAGTCAATTGCAATTGTGGCGCGTAGAGCCAATCAAATTAATGTATCTATCAGAGAAGAATTGCACAATAAATTGGAAGAGTTTGCTAGTCATACCGATAGCTTAGAAGAAATTCATGAAAATAAAGAGCAAATCGAAATCTCTAGAGCTTACGAGAAGATGCCTAATCCTGCTATTTTAGCAACCCAAGAATTCATGGAAGGCAAAGTGTATTATAGAAAAAACGAAGAGAACGATTTATTCCGTTAATTGAATCAACCTATTGTATACAAAAAGACAGTTTTTAACTGTCTTTTTTTGTTAATTTAGAGTACCCTATTGTATCTGACATGAAGTTTGCGAACACAATACTTACACTATTTTTGGTTGCTGTTTTTTCGGGCGCTAAAGCCCAGGAATTACAGGCCAGGGTTACGGTTTTATCCAATAGGGTAGCCACTAGTGTAGATAAAAGAATATTCACTACGCTTCAAACGCAGTTAACAAACCTGCTCAACAATAGAAAGTGGACATCTGATTTTTACAAGCCTCAAGAAAAAATCGAGTGCAGTTTTATTGTCAATATCGAAACTATTGTTGAAACCAATGTATACAAAGCTACCCTAAGTATTCAAGCAGCCAGACCTGTTTATGGTTCTAGCTATAAGGCCAGTATGGTTAATTTTCAGGACCCTGACGTAACGTTTAAATACCAGGAATTTCAGCCACTCGAATTTAATGAGGCAAGGGTGCAGGGGACAGACGCAGGTGCGGCTAATTTACCCGCTATTTTTGCCTACTACGCCTACATGATTATTGGACTCGATTATGACTCCTTTGCATTAAAAGGAGGTGAGTCTTATTTTAGAAAAGCACTGAATATTGTGAACAATGCGCCAGAAGGTAAAGGGATTCAGGGGTGGAAAATGTTTGATGGACTTCGTAACCGTTTTTGGCTTGCGGAAAATCTAACCAATGCACGTAATAACACAATTCATGATGTTTTTTATGGTTATTACAGAAACGGATTGGATCATTTAATTGACAATGAAGCGCT
Source organism: Sediminibacterium sp. (assembly GCA_044341045.1). Taxonomy (GTDB): domain Bacteria; phylum Bacteroidota; class Bacteroidia; order Chitinophagales; family Chitinophagaceae; genus Sediminibacterium. Next base: position 10,402 of record JBIISK010000026.1, read on the forward strand.
CGCACAAAATGCTATACTTGCAGCACTCATTCAACTTCAAACTTTTGTGCAGGACAATCAAAACAGCATGATTCAGCAGTTTTTTATGCAAAGTAAATACGCAGAATTATCCGGTATTTTTAAAAAGGCAAAATCAGCGGACAGGCTAAAAGCCACCGAATTACTATCGGTACTTGATCCTACCAATGCGCCAAAATATAAAGAAGCACTTCAATGATTCAGCGTCTAGTATACCTACTTTTTGTTTTTGTGCTCCTTGTTTCGTGTAACAACGAAACGCCAAAAAATGTACTACCTGTTGATGCCATGAAGGTAGTTATGTTTGATATGCTCAAGGCCGATGAATGGTATGCTCGAAAATTAGTAGGGGATACGCTGATGTTAAAAGTAAAAGAGGATATCCCTTTGTATGAGCAAGTTTTTGCTGTACATAAGATTACTAAAAAACAGTTTTATGATAGCTATCACTATTACGAAGCGCACCCTGTGGCCTATAAAGAGCTAGTGGATTCATTAGAGTCATATGCCAATAAACAAAAACTAAAAACCTTAAAAAAATAAACAATATTTATTTTCACTTGTTACAATAAAAAACAAAACATATGAGTTTAACAACAGGCACTCCAGCACCAAATTTTAGTTTATTTGACACCGATAAAAATCAGGTTCATTTAGCAGATCAAAAAGGCAAAAACGTAGTATTATTGTTTTTTCCTTTAGCATTTACCGGCGTTTGTACCACAGAGCTTTGTTCTGTGAGAGATAATATTGCTTTGTACAACAATGCTAGTGCAACTGTATTTGGTGTGTCGGTAGATTCTTTATTTGCCCTTGGTAAATTTAAGGATGAGCAAAACCTAAATTTCTCTTTATTAAGCGATTTTAATAAAGATGCTGCTAAGGCGTTTGGTGTTTTATATGATGTATTTCCAGCATTTGAGATGCAAGGTGTTAGCAAGCGTGCTGCCTTTGTAATTGATAAAGAAGGTGTTATTCAGTACGCCGAAGTATGTCCTACACCTGGTGATTTGCCTAACTTTGCTGCGATTCAGGAAACCCTAGCAAAACTGGCTTAATCTAGTTTTACGTATCTTTGTTCTAATTAGGTACTGTCAATGACCAAAAGGAACTTATTAATACTAATCACTTTATATACCATTACTACCGGTTTTGTGCCTGGTAGTAATGGTTTTTATGATTCCTTTTTTCTTGCGCCTACCAATTCTAAGGTTTTGCGCTTTTATCCCAATCCAGCTACTACTGTAATTAACTTTGAATTTGACAAAACGGTGGAATCAACCAGCGTTATTGCGGTCTATAGTTTTTATGGAAAAAAAATGAACGAACAACGTGTATCGAATAATAAAGTAAGTTTTATTTTAGACGATCATTACACGCGTGGCTTGTATGTTTTTCAGCTCCGCGACCAAGCAGGTAGGCTAATCGAGTCTGGAAAATTTCAGGTAAGTAAATAATTTATTTACTTTATTATTTATCTGTCACTTCTACAATCAAAAACTTTAGATAATTGGTATTATCCATGCCCCAAATAATGGGATGGTCAGATGCTTGTGCTTGAAAAGTTACTTGTCTAATTTTTTTGCGCGCATCTTTGGCTGCCATTTCAATGGTTTGCAAAAAGAGTTCAGGTTGTACTAAATTGGTGCAACTTGACGTTACTAAAAAGCCTCCATTTCTAATTAATTTCATGCCCCGCAAATTAATTTCTTTGTAACCCGTGATTGCTTTTTGAATACTTTCTCTACTCTTGGTAAACGCAGGTGGGTCAAGCATTACAACGTCATATTGTCTGCCATCTTTACCCCATTGTTTGAGTACATCAAAAGCATTCATCGCTTCAAATTTACAGATATCATCCAGTCCATTAAGGGCTGCATTTTTATTGGCTTGCGCAACGGCATTTTCTGAAATATCTAAGCCCAACACAGATTTTGCACCGTAGTGCGCTGCATGAATTTCAAAAGTTCCAGTATACGTAAAAGCACCTAAAACCTCAGCGCCTTTTACAATATGTTGAATGGCTTTTCGGTTGTCTTGTTGGTCTAAAAAGTATCCTGTTTTTTGACCATTTTCAATATCTACATGAAAGCGTAAACCGTTTTCATTAATCATAATATTTGTATCAAATGGCTCCGATAAAAAACCTTTTATTTGAGAGAGACCTTCTAGTTCTCTTACCGGCACATCGTTTCTTTCGTAAATACCTTTTGGTGAAAAAATGGTATTAAGCGCTTCAACAATAGCAGGCTTCCAATGATCCATTCCTAATGACAAAGTTTGTAAAACAAAATAGTTGTTAAACTTATCAATGATAAGGGCAGGCATTTGGTCGGCTTCGCCAAAAACGAGGCGACAATTTTCGGTATAACCAATTTTTTGGCGGTAGGCCCAAGCTTCAGCAATTCGGCGGTGAAAAAAGGCCGCATCGATGGTTTCTGGCTTTCGGGTGAGTAGGCGGACTAAAATCTGGGATTTTGGGTTTATATAGCCCCTACCTGCAAATTTACCATCAGCGTAATGTACATCCACGGTAGCGGACGGCTCAATAGGACCGTCAATTTTATCAACTTCATTGCCAAATACCCAAGGGTGACCATTGGCTATGCGGGCCGCAATCTTCTTTTTTAGAAACAACTTTGTCATGTCCGCGAAGATAAGGCGGATTAATCTGCCAATTTTTCCCTTTTCTTTGCAACGGCAAAATTTTTGCAATATTAATGGGGTAAAACAAGACGCAATAATTATGGAAGAGTCAATACCAAACGAAATGGAGCAAAATATTGAAAATCAGCTCAATACCGACGAAAATATGCCTGGAACTGAACATTTGAACGAGCCAGTAGCGGAAGAGGATCCTTTAACCAAGCTCCAAGACGAATTACAGGAACAAAAAGATAAATACCTACGCTTAATGGCCGAGTTTGATAACTACAGGAGAAGGACTTCCAAAGAGCGTTTAGAGCTCATTCAAACGGCAGGCAAAGACGTTATTGTATCCATGCTTGATATATTAGACGATTGTGACCGTGCAGAAAAGCAGTTACAGGGTAACGATGATATCGCTGTTCAGAAAGAAGGCATTCAGCTCGTTTTTAATAAATTGCGTTCTACTATGTTAGCCAAAGGGGTAAAGGCGATGGAATCTATCCATGAAGAATTTGATGTGGAAAAGCATGAAGCCATTACAGAAATCCCTGCACCTTCAGAACATCTAAAAGGAAAAGTAATCGATGATGTAGTAAAAGGATATTATTTAAATGATAAAATTATCCGCTTTGCAAAAGTGGTGGTAGGAAAATAAAATAGCAATGGCAAAAAGAGATTATTACGAAATATTAGGAGTATCTAAATCTTCATCTGCTGATGAAATAAAAAAAGCATACCGCAAAGTGGCTATGCAATTTCACCCAGACCGAAATCCGGGTGATAAAGAAGCAGAAGATAAATTTAAAGAAGCCGCAGAAGCGTATGAGATTCTAAGTGACGCAGATAAGAAAGCAAAGTATGATAGGTTTGGTCATAATGCTTTTGGACCTGGAACGGGTGGAGGTGCTTCTCATAGCTCAAATATGGATGATATCTTTAGCCAGTTCGGAGATATGTTTGGTGACGATGCATTTGGTTCTTTTTTTGGTGGTGGAAGATCGAGAGGCGGCGGCGGTAGGGCTGCAAGAGGACAGCGTGGAAGCAATTTGCGTATTAAAATCAAATTGAATTTTGAAGAAATTGCAAAGGGTGTCAATAAAAATGTAAAAGTAAAAAAGCACGTTATTTGTACCGGTTGTGGTGGTAATGGTGCTAAAGATAAAAATAGTGTTCAAACTTGTAACGCATGTGGTGGTAGTGGGCAGGTTCGTAAATTGACCAATACTTTTTTAGGCCAGATGCAAACAGTTGCTACCTGTTCGTCTTGTAATGGAGAAGGAACAACTATTACTGCTAAATGTGGTACTTGTAAAGGGGAGGGTAGAATGTATGGCGAAGAAACCATTTCTATTGATATTCCAGCAGGTGTTCAAGAAGGCATGCAACTTAGTATGAATGGAAAAGGCAACGCAGGTGAAAGAGGTGGAAGTGCTGGTGATTTAATTATACAAATTGAAGAGGAGACACATCCGGAATTACAACGTGATGGACTCAATGTGGCATTTGATTTACATTTAAATTTTGTTGACGCGGTATTTGGCACACAGGTTGAAGTCCCAACCATTGATGGACGCGCTAAAATTAAAATTCCTGCAGGTACGCAAAGCGGTAAAATATTTAGACTCAAAGGAAAAGGTTTTCCAGAGGTGCAAGGTTATGCAAAAGGAGATCAGCTTATTTATGTTAACATCTGGACACCGCAGGCCTTTACTGACGATGAAAAAGTGGTGCTAGAAAAGTTACAAGTAAGTGAAAACTTCAAGCCTAATCCTAACAAATCGGATAAGAGCTTTTTTGATCGGGTTAAAGAAGCCTTTAATTAATTGAACCTATTTGTTGGAGGTTTTATTCTGCAAGTTTATAAATATCCTTACTGTTTCTACCATATCCATCATAGTCTAATCCATAGCCTAATACAAACTTATTAGGGATCGAAAAACAACAATAATCGATAGGAACTTCAAATACTGTAGCATCTGGCTTGTGCAGCAATACGCCAATTTTAAGAGATGCAGGTTGTTGGTTATGTAATTGCGGCAAAAAGGTATGGAGCGTTTTGCCCGTATCAATAATATCTTCTAATACAATAATATGCCTGTTGGTAAGGTCTATGTCTAGGCCAATTGCAGTGATCACTTGTCCAGTAGAAGCGGTGCCTTTATAGGAGGCTAATTTAATAAAACATATTTCAGCTTCTATGGTGATGGATTTAAATAAATCCGATGCAAACATGAAGGAACCGTTTAATACAGCAATAAATAACGGTTTTTTGCCAGCATAATCGGCATTGATTTCATTTGCTAATGCAGCAATCTTTTCTTGGATCAGTGCCTCAGGTAAAAATATTTCAAAACGCTTTCCGTGTAGTTCAATGGTAGACATATGCTTATTTTTTCTTTCCTTTTTTAGATTTTTTAGTACTAGGTTTTGGGGCCGCTTCCGCTCTCAATTTAATTTTTTGGCCAGCTGGTAAAATGCTATCTTTTGCAATAGATGCATTGAGTGCTATTACTGTACTTAACAGGACACCTTCTTTTTGGGCAATACTATAAAGTGTTTCAGATCCAGCTGTGGTATGACTTTCAGATGCACCATATTTTTGTTTCTTTTCGATAAACAAAATACGGTCTTGATCTAAAATGTTCATTTCAGCAAGTTCATTATACTCAAATAATTTGCTTAAGCTTATTTTATTATTATTTGCAATGGCAAGTAGAGAACTTCCTTTAATAGCGAGTACTCCATTTGTATTGTTGATGGTTACTTTGGTATTTTCAAGTAAACTAACAGTTGCAGGCGCTGCTTCTTTGATTGGAGTAAGCAATACTACTTTGGCGGAATCCGGCAATACTTCTTTGGTAGGAGCTGGTATTACCTCCTTAGTAGGAGCTGGCGATACTTCTTTGTTTGGAGTAGGCAAATCCTCTTTGGTGGCAACTGGTTGAACTACTGGCTGCTTCACTGTGTTGGATGCTTCTGTTTGTTGTGTAGGCACTGTCGTAATTACAAAATCAATACCTTTTTTCTTTTGCTCTATGGCGATAAGTGTGTACTGTGCTAAATCATAATCATTGATGGCTTTTATTAATTGTGCCGGATAACTTGGATTGGTCGCATAGCCAGCTTGTTTGAGTCCAAAAGCCCAGCTCGTAAAATCAGTAACATCTAGTTTGAATAAAAAGGCATAGTGTGTTCTTGTTTTTAAAAAATTAGAGTGATCAATATAGGAAGCCTCAGCATTATCGTATACTCTAAAGCATTCACCATTCGTGTCATCATTATGGTATATTTTCGGACCCCTCCATTCTGTTTTACATTTAATACCAAAGTGGTTATTCGCTTCTGTGGCAAGTTTACTTTTTCCTGTTTGTGACTCCAGTATTGCTTGACCTAATTTAATGGCAGCAGGAACCCCTGTTCTGATTTGCTCCTGCATAGCAATATTTTTGAATTGGTTGATATAGACAGCTGTTTCTATGCCAATAGTTTGCGCAATACCACTAAGTGATATAATTGCTGCAATCAAAAGCGTACATATAAATTTAAATTTCATAATTCGTTTTTTTGGATCAGTAGCACACCATCTCTAATTGTTAATAATACTTGTGTGGTTCGTGGATCATTTTTCACGTGTTCATTAAAAGCATGAATAGCAGTTGCGTTTTTTCCTGAAATAGTATGCTCTAATACTTCTCCATGAAATAAAATATTATCAGCAATGATCACGCCGCCTTTAGCAAGCTGGGGAACTACCATTTCATAATACTCGATATAGCCTGTTTTATCAGCGTCTATAAAAACAATATCCCAAACATATGGGAGGGTAGGTATGATTTCTTTTGCATCTCCAATATGGAGTCTAATTTGATTTGTATAGTTACTTTGCTCAAAATACTTGTTTGCTGTTTGAGCGTCCTCTATTCTATTTTCTATGGTGTGCAGCTTTCCGTTTGCATCTAGCCCCTTGGCCAAACATAGCGCACTAAAACCGGTAAATGTGCCAATTTCTAAAATATGCATTGGTCTTTTCATGCAAGACAACATACTTAAAAACTGGCCTTGCACTTCGCCACTAAGCATATGGGCTTTTGGATGCGCAGCCCTTGTTTCATCTAATATCATTTGCAATAAAGGGTCTAAGGGTGTTGTGAAAACATCCGAATAGGTTACTGCTTGATCTATAATAAATGGAACTGGCATGTATGCTTAAATCGCGGTTTCTTTTTTAGAAATAAGTAAAAGCCCTATAAAAGTGATAAAGCCATTGATGATTAAAAGTTCAAGACCAATTTCAAAAGATCCAAAGATGGCCTTTTGATTGGTGTCAATTAGTAAACAAAGTAACGGTGAGAGTATGCAAACAAGTGGCACCCATTTGTCAATTACATTTCTTTTTAAAACAATACCAAATGTAAAGAGTCCTAACAGAGGTCCGTAGGTATAAGCAGCTACTTTTAAAATAACGCCTATCATACTTGTGTTATCAATCCATTTGTATACCATTACAAATAATAAAAAAACAAACGCAAATCCAATATGAATGCGCTGGCGTATTTTTTTCTTTTTTGCTTCATCCCAATCTGATCTGCGCTGCATACCAATAATATCAATACAAAATGTAGAGGTGAGCGCTGTAATGGCGCCATCTGCGCTTGGGAATAAAGCAGATATAAGGGCGATTATAAAAATAATTGACATGGCTGGCGGCATATGGCCAAGTGCAACACTTGGAAATAATTTATCGCCTGTAAATGGAAGGCCGTTGGTGTTTGCAAATAAATATAAAAGACCGCCTAAGAATAAAAATAAAGAAATGACTACAAGCATTGTAAAACCAAGTGTAATTACATTTTTTTGAGAATCTTTTAATGTTTTTACAGAGATGTTTTTTTGCATCATCTCCTGATCCATGCCCGTCATGGTAATGGTAACAAAAGCGCCTGCTAATATTTGTTTGACAAAAAACAACTTACTTGAAGGTTCCGTAAAAAATACTTTTGTATAGCCTTTGTCTGCCATGGCTGTTAAACTATCAAAAAAACCAAGGTGCAATTGGTTGAGGATATAAAAGACACATATAACGAGCCCCAAAAGCATACAAGATGTTTGGAGTGTATCGGTCCATACAATTGTTTTAACGCCTCCCTCATACGTGTATAATAAAATCATGAGTAAAATAATAAGGGTGGTTGCCCAAAATGGAACATGAAAACTTTGAAGTATTGCATCTTGTAAAATGCGAACTACTAAATAAAGCCTCGCGGTTGCGCCGAGTGTTCTGGATAAAATAAAAAAAGAAGCCCCTGTTTTATAGGAAGCTACACCAAGCCTTGTGCTTAAATAATTATATATAGAGGTTAAGTTGAGTTTGTAATACAAGGGTAGTAAGACATAAGCAATAGTTAAATAACCGATCACATAACCTAGTGTAATTTGTAAATAAGAAAATGCATTTACATAGTTAGTGCCACCTACAAGGGTACCCACTTGCCCAGGTACACTCACAAAAGTTACGCCGCTTAATGATGTGCCGACCATGCCAAAAGCCACTAGCATCCAGTTGCTATTCTTGTTGCCAATAAAGAAAGAGTCGTTGGTGCTGTTTTTGCCAGTAATTTTAGCCACAACAAGTAAAATCAAAAAATAGACAAGAACATAGGAAAATAATACAATAGGCGACATAGTGATCGTTGTTTTTGTTAAATTGTAGGCCTTAAAGGTAAGGATAATGGACCTTTTTTAACGCATAAAATTATATATGTCTATACAATCGGTGGCTGTTTTTTGTGGTTCCAAAGATGGTTTTGATCCCCTGTTTTTAAAGGAAGCAACAGCCTTTGGAAATTTACTCGGAACAGCAGGTATGCACTTAGTGTATGGTGGAGGAAACAAAGGCCTCATGGGTGCAGTTGCCAATGGTGCCATGGCTGCTGGTGTAAAAGTAATTGGTGTGATACCGGAAATATTAATTGCATGGGAGCACCAGCACGAAGGCATTACAGAATTACATGTGGTAGCAGATATGCATGTAAGAAAAAAGATGATGTACGATTTATGTGATGCAGCACTTATTATGCCAGGAGGTAATGGCACACTAGATGAACTTTTTGAAATGCTAACTTGGAATACATTAAAAATTCACGATAAAAAAATCATCTTACTTAATTGTAATGGATTTTATGATCACTTAATGGCACATATGCAAATGATGCAATCCCAAGGATTTTTATATGAAAATTTTGATCACCGATTAATGGTAGCAAGTACTGCAGAGGAAGCGGTGCAGCTACTTCAAAGTTTTTAATTAAGCCAACTAGTCAAAAATTTTGCCAGCGTTTAATATATTGTTAGGATCAAATGTTTGTTTAATAGACCGCATAAGTCTTAGATGCGTTTCAGAAAAAACGGTTTTCAAGAATGGTTTTTGAATAAGACCTACGCCGTGTTCACCACTAATGGTGCCGCCTAATCTTGCAATGAGTTCAAATAACGGCATCAGCGCAGCCGTCATTTCAGGATTGTTGTAGCTGTTTTTAATAGTAGGATGGTTGATGCGAATGTGTAAATTACCGTCACCAGCATGGCCATAACAAACCACTTTAAATCCATTTTGCGCTGCAATTTCTTTGACGCCTTTAATGAGTTTAGGAAGTTCTGCCCTTGGTACAACCGCATCTTCTTCGATGGTAAAGCCTGCCATAACAGCCGCTTCATTTGCTTTTCGACGAATTTTCCAAAGTTCATTTTTTTGCTCCGCGTCTTCTGCAAAATATATTTCACCAACTTCGAAGTTGTTTAATACTTCTGAAACGGCTTCCATCTCATTCATTAAAACATCTAGGTTATTGCCATCTACTTCAATAATTAAATGCGCTGCTAATCCATCCGTTAATTGTACGGCTGAACTGTCTAATAATTTAGTGGCAAGGGTAATGGCGTCAATTTCCATGAGCTCCATGGCACTTGGTGTAATGCCTGCTCTAAAAATGGCACTCACTGCTTCGCTTGCTTTTTCTAGACTATTAAAAGGGGCAAGCATTAATAGGTCAAACTTTGGATGCGGAATTAAGCGCAGTACAATTTTGGTAACAATACCAAGTGTGCCCTCGCTACCAACAATTAGTTGGGTAAGGTTATATCCGGTTGCATTTTTTAAAACATTAGAGCCGGTCCAAATAATTTCTCCGGTAGGTAATACAACTTCTAGGTTTAAAACATAATCTTTTACAACGCCATATTTTACAGCTTTAGGGCCACCTGAGTTTTCAGAAATATTACCGCCAATAAAACAACTTCCCTTACTTGCAGGATCGGGTGGATAAAAGAGTCCCTTTTCTTTGACTGCATTTTGCAAAACCTCGGTTATTACGCCAGGCTCTGTGGTTACTTGTAAATTGCGTTCGTCTATGTCAAGAATTTGATTGAGTCTTTCGGTAGATAATAAAACGCCCCCTAAATGTGGGAGTGCACCCCCCGTTAATCCAGTACCTGCGCCTCTTGGTGTTACAGGTAATAAATTTTCGTTACAAATTTTTAAGATGGCAGCAATTTCGGGTGCAGTTTTAGGCTTTACAACAACAGCAGGCAAATACAATAAATTTTCTGTTTCGTCTTTGCCATAACGGTGCAAGCTTTCCTCATCCGCTACTACAAAATCATTTCCAAGAATTTGCTTAAACTGATCTACAATAGAAGCAGTTACGATACCGTTAGCACTTGACATAGATGTGGTATTTAGAAAGGGAAACTAGAAAAGGCCAAATAAAGTACTATCGATTTTTCCAATGATATCACCAAGGTCAGCTTCGTTTTCGCCAAATTTATTTTTATCGCAATCAATGATTAGTAGAGGGCCTTCTTGATATCCATCAATCCATTTGTTGTAATATTCGTTGAGGCGTTTTAAGTAATCGAGTCTGATATTTTCTTCATATTCTCTACCTCTTTTTTGTATTTGTGACACAAGGGTAGGAACAGATGCTTTTAAATAAATGAGTAAATCTGGAGGTTGAACCATGGTTTTAAGCGTCGTGAAAAATGCGTAATAGTTGTCAAAATCACGCTTACTCATAAGTCCCATTTCGTGTAAGTTGGGCGCAAAAATATTGGCATCTTCGTATATGGTTCTGTCCTGAATAATGGTTTCAGTACCCCTTGCGATTTCTAATAGTTGGTTAAGCCTACCATTTAAAAAGTATACTTGTAAATTAAAACTCCATCTAGGCATGTCTTCATAGAAATCCATCAGGTATGGATTATGGTCTACGTCTTCAAATTGAGGTATCCAACGGTAATGCTTACTTAGCATTTCGGTAAGTGTTGTTTTACCTGCGCCGATATTACCTGCGATTGCGATGTGTTTGGGTTTCTTAGCTTTTGCCATAGGGGTTGAAAATACGAAATGAGTATCTTAAAAAGATAATTAAAGTTTGTTTTTTTTAATAATAGTTCATGCCAATGGCGCTTCTAACGAGGGTAAGCGTTTTAGAGGCGCTTTCACCTGCTTTTTCTGCCCCCAATTTCATGATTTTTTGAAGGGTAGCCGTGTCTTTTTGTAAATCGGTAGCTTTTTCACGAATCGGTTTAATAAAAGCGGCCATGTCTTCGGACAATTGCTTTTTTAAATCACCATAACGAATAATGCAATTGCCTTCACTACTATTATTATAATCAGATCTAAATTTTTCTAGGGTATCTGAGCTACTTACAAGATCCATGAGGGTAAATAAGTTTTCGATGTAAGCAGGCATCGGTGCGTTTGGCGTTAAAGGGCCGCCATCTGTTTTGGCTTTCATGATTTTTTTACGAATCACATCATCTTCATCTGCTAAATAAAGTGTGTTCATTTGATTTTCACTTTTACTCATTTTTCCTTCGCCATCTAAACTCATAATTTTTACAAGTTCGCCACCGTAATTAAATGCATACGGTAATGGTAAAACCTCGCCATACCGATGATTAAAGCGTTCTGCGTAATTGCGCGCCATTTCGAGGTGTTGCTCCTGGTCTTTACCAACAGGCACTTTTACAGCGCGGTGAATTAAAATATCTGCGGCTTGTAATACAGGGTAGGTCAATAATCCAGCGTTTACGTTTTCTGGTTGCAACCTCACTTTTTCTTTAAACGTCACGGTTTTTTCCAACTCGCCTTTATACGCCATCATATTTAAATACAAGTAAAGTTCTGCAATTTGAGGAACGTCACTTTGTACATACAAAGACACTTTTTCTGGATCTAAACCGCATGCAATATTTTCGGCAATAACCCTCAACACATTTGCTTGTAATTCTTTGGTATCGGGGTGTGTGGTAAGGCTATGCCAATTGGCTACAAAAAAGTAACAATTGAATTCATCTTGCATGCGCACATAATTACGCATGGCACCAAAATAGTTGCCCAAATGAAGGAATCCTGTAGGCCTAATGCCACTTAAAACTACCTCTTTTACCATAGCCGCGAAGATAAGGCGCTTTTTCATGATATTTGCTATAGAAATACCCTAAAACTCACGTTATTCAAGGTTCCAATCATATATTAGGCTCACCCATCGAATACCTTAAAGGCGTTGGCCCTTTGAGGGGTGAATTATTGAAAAAGGAACTTTCTATATATACTTTTTCGGATTTACTAGAACACTACCCACACAGACATATCGACAAGACACAGGTGCACAAGATAGGCTCCATAAGCCCCGCCACCGATTTTGTGCAGGTAGTGGGTATACTGCAACAACCTGCCTTAATGGGAGACAAGCGGGCTAGGCGCCTCATTGCCCAGTTAACAGATGATACTGGCACACTGGAGTTGGCTTGGTTTCAGGGAGCGAATTGGGTACAAAAAAACTTAGTCCCTGGCCAGAAATACCTGGTTTTTGGAAAAGCTGGCTTTTTTAACGGAAAGCCTCAAATGGTGCATCCTGAAATTGAAATTTTTACCCCAGCCAAAGAAGGGGGTAAAAATTATTTAGAACCGGTGTATCCGGCTACCGAAAAGTTAAAAGCAAGAGGGTTAAATGGAAGACAACTGGCAAAACTCACGTACCAGCTGTTTTCTATGATTAAGCCCGCAGATATACCTGAAAATTTACCCGCCCATATTTTATCTGATTATAAGCTCATGAACCGTTATGAAGCTTATTCAAATATTCATTTTCCAGTATCCGACAAAGCCTATAAATCAGCCCTGCGCCGTTTAAAATTCGAAGAATTATTTGTGGCGCAAGTACGTCTTAATTTGGTGCGTATTTCTAGGCATCAATCCAGTAGGGGCGTCATTTTTGAAAAAGTAGGCGACTTTTTTAATACGTTTTACAATCAATATCTGCCTTTCGAATTAACGGGTGCACAAAAAAGGGTGCTCAAAGAAATAAGAACAGATACCGCAAGGGGCCGTCAAATGAACCGACTATTGCAAGGAGATGTAGGTAGCGGTAAAACCATCGTAGCGCTGCTCAGTATGCTGCTTGCAGCAGACAATGGATTTCAGAGTTGCTTGATGGCACCCACCGAAATTTTAGCACAACAACATTACCATGGACTCAGTGAATTATTAAAAGATATGGGCGTAGAACTTGCTTTGTTAACGGGTAGTACCAAAACAGCTGCAAGAAAAAAAATCATGCAAGGATTACAAGATGGGTCACTTCATTTTGTTGTTGGTACACACGCCGTCATTGAAGAAAAAGTTCAGTTTCATAATTTAGGTTTTGTAGTTGTAGATGAACAACACCGATTTGGTGTTGCGCAGCGTGCTAAACTTTGGGAGAAAGCTGTAATACCACCGCATGTGCTTGTAATGACGGCAACGCCAATTCCTAGAACCCTTGCCATGACAGCTTATGGGGACCTTGATTATAGTGTCATGGATGAACTTCCGCCAGGCAGACAACCCATAACAACCGTGCACCGAAATGAAATGGCGCGTGCTACTGTTATGGATTTTGTAAAAACAGAAATTGAAAAAGGAAGACAAGCCTATTTTATTTATCCGTTAATTGAAGAAAGTGAAAAACTTTCTTACGAAGATTTAATGCAAGGCTACGAACAAGTAAAAAGTTTTTTCCCTGAACCAAATTATAGAATAAGTATGGTGCATGGAAGACAACCTTCTGATCAAAAGGAAACCAACATGGCGCGGTTTGTAAATGGAGACACACAAATTATGGTGGCCACAACCGTTATTGAAGTGGGGGTGAATGTGCCCAATGCCTCTGTTATGGTCATAGAAAGTTCCGAAAAATTTGGACTTTCTCAGTTACATCAGCTGCGCGGACGGGTAGGAAGGGGCTCAGAAAAAAGTTTTTGCGTTTTATTAACAGGTCAAAAAGTGAGCAACGATGCCAGGGAGCGAATTAAAATTATGTGTGCTACTAATGATGGCTTCTTAATTGCCGAAAAAGACCTTGAATTAAGGGGTCCTGGGGATATTGAGGGTACTAGACAAAGTGGCGCTTTGAACTTTAAGCTCGCTAACATTGTTAATGACAAAGAGGTGCTGGAAGTGGCCAAAATAGCGGCTGAAAAGCTAGTAGAAGAAGACCATACCCTCAATTTGGCAAAAAATTTAGAATTGAAAAACTACCTTCAGGCACAGAAGTCTAGGTCGGGGTGGGGGAAGATATCGTAACTTATAAAAAAATAAGATGTTGCTGCGTAGAATATTTGGTATTGTACTATTCTTTTTCACACTCTCTTTTAACGAGGTGAGCGCGCAGCAGTATCTCGAATTTACAGAAAATAAAGGGCAGTGGCCAGCTGCAATTAAATTTCAAGCCCAAACAGTTGCTGGCGCCTTTGCGCTTCAAAATAATGGGTATCGAGTACTTGTGCACAACCCGCAAGATTTAGCTGCATTTAATACACACCCTCGCGAAAAAAACCACATTTCTACATTACCTGAAAATTTTGATGGCATCTTGCATTCACATGCATATGAAGTCAAGTTTTTAAATGCTAATCCTAACCCTACTATTGTTGCTGAAAAAATTCAACCTTTTTATAGCAATTTTTTTATAGGAAATGATTCTAGCAAGTGGGCAAGTGATTGCAAAATTTACAAAGCGGTTGTTTACAAAAATTTGTATCCGGGTATTGATATCAGGTATTACACCAATGACGCACAATTAAAATACGACATCATTGTACATCCTGGAGCAGACGTTTCAAAAATTGCATTATATATAGATGGAGCTGATGGCATTAAAATAAAAAACCGTGCACTCGAAATAAAAACAAGGGTCACCACCGTCACTGAATTAGCCCCTTATACCTATCAATTAAAAAAAGAGGGTAAAAGAGAAGTGGATTGTAATTATTCAGTAAAAGGAAATATTGTTAAGTTTTCAATTGCTGGAGATTATGATAAAACGGAAACGCTCGTGATAGATCCTTCTATTGTGTTTTTTGGATACACGGGTAGCACTTCCGATAACTGGGGATTTACAGCCACTTATGATCCACAAGGTAATTTTTATGCAGGTGGTATTGTTTTTGGAAGTGTAGGCGCTTTTCCGGTGAGTAATGGTGCTTTTCAAACCACTTTTGGTGGGGGCGTTCCAGAGGGTGATATTGGCGCTATGGATATTGGTATTATAAAATTTGATCCGAGTGGAGTGAACAGGTTGTATGCAACCTATATAGGAGGAAGAGGAAATGAACAGCCACATAGTTTAGTGGTGGATGCAAGTGGAAATTTAATTATTGCAGGAAGAACGTCATCTGGAAATACGTATCCAGTTAGGGGTCTTTCAACCTACGGTCCACTTGGTGGATTATTTGATATTGTTATTACCAAATTAAATACAACAGGTACTGCACTGATTGGATCTGTTCGTATGGGTGGTTCAGCCGATGATGGTGTGAATATTAGACCTAATTATATTAAACCACAGGTATCAGAATCTACCCGCAGAAATTATGGCGATGATGCCCGGAGTGAAGTGATTGTTGATCGTGCCGGAAATATTATTTTAGCATCTGTTACACAGTCCGAGGATTTTAAAACCTCTTCAGGAAGTTTTCAAACATTACCTGGTAAAAAAACGACCACACGTTTTCAGGATGGTGTTCTGGTAAAAATGACACCTAATTTAGACGCCGTAATTTTTAGTTCTTTTTTAGGAGGAGATAATGACGATGCAGCTTTTGTGCTTGCCCTCAATCCTTTAACAGGCTTTATTTATGTAGCTGGTGCAACCGCTAGTACCGATTTTCCTGGCACCAAATCAGGCGTTTTATTTGGCAGCAACCAAGGAAAAGTTGACGGTTATGTAACATTTATTAGTCCTGACGGAAGCAGGCAAATTGCAACCAGTTATTTTGGAACAACTGGCGACGATATTATTTATGGTATTCAATTTGATAAATACGGGTTCCCTTATATTATGGGAACCACAACAGTAGCTTGGCCCATTATCAATTCTCCCTTTAATAGCGGAGGTAATCAGGCGACTGGCAAACAATTTATTTCCAAGATACAACCGGACCTAACACAGTTTATTTACTCTGCAAATTTTGGAACTGCTACCGGTAGTTTCCCAAATATTTCACCAACTGCATTTTTGGTGGACCGTTGTGAAAATGTGTATGTGTCAGGTTGGGGTGGCACGCTTGCACCAGGGTTTCCATCAGCGGGAACAAAAGGGCTTGCCACATTTGGAACAGGCCAGTTAAGTACAACTACAGATGGTGAAGACTTGTACTTTTTTGTACTTGAAAAAAGTGCTAGAAATATTTTATATGCTACTTTTTTTGGTTCTATCAGTGGCACTAATGGTCCGCTGGGTGATCATGTGGATGGTGGTACCAGTCGCTTTGATAAAAACGGTACCATCTACCAATCGGTATGTTCTTGTTTAGGCTCTAATCCAGCCCCAGGCACTGCTTTAAGGGGCTCTGCTGGTGTGTGGTCACCCAATAATTTATCTGCCGATCCTAGCTCTGCTAGATGCAATATACTTGCTATCAAACTGGCGTTTAATTTAGCGGGTGTTGGTGCTGGCTTAAAAGCATCCATTAAAGGAACCGTAAGAGATACGTCTGGATGCGTTCCAATGACCGTAGACTTTACAGATACACTAGCGCAGGGCAAATCGTATGTATGGGATTTTGGTGACGGCACAGCGCCTGTTACGTCCAATACTGCAAAAATTTCTCACAATTTCACAAAAGTGGGTTTGTTTAAAGTTTCTTTAGTGGCCATCGATTCAAGCACCTGCAATATTGCTGACACCACTTATATTAATATGAATGTTAGAAATGATGATGCTAGTTTATCATTTATTTCAGTTAAAGTGCCACCATGTGATCAATTGGTTTTTGATTTCGATAATACCAGCACAGGGCCTACAACCAAACCCTTCACTAATAAAAGCTTTACTTGGGATTTTGGAGATGGAACAAAATTACCAGCAGGGAGTGGTATTGTAAGACACACTTATGCGGTCGGAGGCACCTACAATGTAAAACTCACATTGAGTGATACAAATTATTGTAATAGTCCGGATAGCTTAATCAAACAAATCAGTTTGGCGCCAAACGTCATTGCTAATTTTATATTACCACCAGCTGCGTGCGCACCGTTTAATGCTAGTTTCAGAAATACCTCTATTGCTGGGCAGCAATTTTTCTGGGATTTTGGTGATGGTGCAACCTCTACGCAAACAAATCCATCTCACGTTTATGCAAGGCCTGGAACCTATGCGGTTCAATTAATTGCAGTAGATGCAAATACTTGTAATAAGCGAGATACCATTGTAAAAAACCTTATTGTAGTAAATAAACCTACTGCCTCCTATACGTATTTGCCAAATCCTTCAAAGCCTAATACACCTGTGCAACTTGTTAATACCAGTACAGGTGCCGTTACATACAAATGGATTTTTGGTGATGGTAATTCGCTTACAACATCAAAACGTGATTCGATTATTTCTTACCAATATCAAAAAACAGCAACCTATAATGTATGCCTAATTGCAACAAATGCTACAGGGTGTTCCGATACTACTTGCACGCCAATAAATGCCTCTGTAGAAGCAGATTATAGTGTTCCAACTGCTTTTACGCCTAATGGTGATGGAGTCAACGATCGTATATTTATTAGAGGATTTGGAATTACAAAAGTAAATTTTCAAATATTTAATAGATGGGGCGAACTTGTTTTTGCATCTACAGATATGAACACCGGTTGGGATGGATATTACAAAGGAAAACTACAAGCACAAGATGTATATCATTACAATGCTGTCGTTGAATTTTATACCGGAGAAAAATTAGCCAAAAAAGGAGATATTACTTTACTCAGATAGCCGATGAAATCTAAAATGCATTTTATATTATCTCTTGTATTTGTTGCAGGTATACTGCAATCAAATGCCCAAGACTTGCATTTTAGTCAATACTTTAATGCGCCAATATTGGTGAACCCAGCTAACACAGGGTTTAATCCTGACAATGATTACAGAATTGGCGCAAACTACCGCAATCAGTGGGGTGCAGTGGGCACGCCTTTTAAAACAATGTCTGTGTGGGGTGATGCACAACTGTTTACGGGTAAATTTGAAAATGGATGGATGGGTGTTGGTGGCGCTTTATACAGAGATGCCGCAGGAGCAGGTAATTTAATCAATACAAGCGCATATGCCTCTGTAGCATATCATCAAATGCTTGGGTATAGCAGTTTATTAAGTATTGGGTTTACAGGAGGTTTTACTAGCAAGCGAATTGATATTGCTAAATTATCTTTTGACAATCAGTGGAATGGAAGATTTTTTGATGCAACCATTCCATCAAACGAACCATTTGCATTTAGTCAAACGGGTTACGCAGATTTACAAGCGGGAATTAATTATGCATATTTCGCTTCTGAAAAATTTTATTTAAATGCTGGTATAAGTGCACAACATATTAATAGACCTAGAGAAAGTTTTTTTGATCCACTTGTTTCTGATGCAAGTGTTGATATGCGCTATACTGTTTTTTTAAATGCGAGTCTAAAAATTGGAGAATCTTGGATAGTAAATCCAAACGTTTACATGAGTCAAATGAATACCGCATCTGAACTAGTGCTAGGTGTTAATGCCAACCGAGATTTAAGTGGTGACGGGTCTAGACAAATGATTCTAGGGCTTTACATGCGCAATGGGGATGCTATCATTCCAGTTTTTGGCTTTCAATTAAATGACACGCGGTTTACCTTTAATTATGATGCTACCGTTTCAACGTTAAAGGCTGCCAACAATACCAGGGGCGCTTATGAACTGTCTATCATTAAAACAGGCGTCATTTCTTCTGCATTATCAAGGGGCGTGAGATGTCCTTCGGTGAAATTCTAATTCTTTTCTTATTTTTAGTGCATTATTGACAAGCGCTCAACATTTCACCTATGAAATATTTACCACTCAACAAGCAAATTTTTATTGATAACCGTAAGCGGTTTATGAAGGAAATGAAACCTAACAGCATTGCAATTTTTGTAAGTAATGATGAATGGCCTTCTAATGGTGATGCGCTTCATGCGTTTAAACAAAACACCGATTTATACTGGTTGTCTGGAATTGAGCAGGAGGATTCGATGGTTATTTTATTTCCAAATTGCCCCGACCCTAAATACCGTGAAGTACTAGTGCTTGTTAGACCTAACGAGCTAAAAGAAAAGTGGGATGGTAAGAGACTCCGCACTGCGGATGGCACGGCTATATCAGGGATTCAAACTATTGTATGGTTAGATACTATTGATGCAATGCTTCAAACATGGGTTCATGCAGCAGATACTATTTATTTAGACACCAATGAAAATGACAGAAAATCCACAGCTATTGCAAGCAGAGATTACAGGTTTGTTGCAGAAATGAAAACGAACTATCCGCTCCATGGTTATGAACGTGCTGCAAAAATCATGCACCAATTAAGAGCTATAAAATCAAAAGAAGAAGTGGCTGTAATTAGTAAAGCTATAGATATTACAGACCAAACGTTTAAGCATCTATTAGGCTTTATAAAACCAGGTGTTACAGAGTATGAAATTGAAGCAGAAATTTACCATCAATTTTTAAAGAGGCGTGCAACGGGACCAGCCTACCATAGCATTATTGCAAGTGGGGATAGAGCTAGAACCCTTCATTATGTTTCCAACAATCAGGTATGTGAAGCAGGGGAAATGCTCCTCATGGATTTTGGTGCCGAATATGGAGGCTACTGTGCCGACTTAACAAGAACAGTGCCCGTGAGTGGCGTGTTTACCAAGCGTCAAAAAGAAGTCTACAATGCATGTTTGCATTTACATAATTATGCCAAGTCTATTTTAAAGCCCGGTATATCTATTGTTCAGTACACCGACAAAGTTGGGGTAGAAGCGACCAAGCAATTCGAAAAAATTGGGTTACTCACAAAAGCAGCTATTAAAAATCAAGACCCAGAAAACCCAGCGTACCGAAAGTATTTGTACCACGGTATCTCACATCATTTAGGGCTTGATGTACATGATCTTGGAACAAGAACGGCGCCTGTTCAAGCGGGTATGGTATTTACCATTGAGCCAGGCATTTATATAGAAGAAGAAAAAATGGGTATTCGTATCGAAAATAATTTCTGGATTACAAAAACCGGGAGCATAGATCTCATGAAAAATATTCCTATCACCGTCGATGAAATTGAATCGTTCATGAAAAAGTCTACAGAAAAAAGAAAGAAATAAATAGCATGATAAAAAAGCAAATCCCTAATTTATTTACCTTGCTGAATCTGTTTTTTGGATGCATCGCCATTGTGTATATTACAGAGCCGGGAATTATTATTACAACAGGTGTTGAAGGTGAAAGTTTAATTGAAATACCGCAGCAAATTTATAGAGCTAGTGTATGTTTAGCACTTGCAGCTGTTGTCGATTATTTTGATGGCTTTATAGCGAGACTACTCGATAGCTCTTCTGAAATGGGCAAACAATTGGATTCATTAGCAGATCTTGTAAGTTTTGGTGTAGCACCTTCTTTAATTGCTTATCAGTTTTTAAGGCTTTCACTCGCACAAGATATTGATGGGTTATCTGCATCATGGCTTCAACTCTTACCTGTATTTGTTTTACCCTGTGCGGCCGCTTACAGGCTAGCTAGGTTTAATATATCTGTGCCATACGGTTCTGGCTTTACAGGGGTTCCTGTGCCTGCAGTAGGGCTATTATTTGCCTCTTTTCCGCTCATATACTGGCATGCACCCATGGAACAGTCTGCGGTTACGGGCCTTTTACTAAACAAATGGTTTTGGTATTTGATGGTACTGGGCTGTAGCTATTTAATGGTGTCAACACTTCCTATGATGGCATTCAAGTTTACTCAGGTTTCCTTTAAAAAGTTACTTCCGCTACTTATTTTAGTAGCTATCGGACTAGTTTCTGCGATAAGTTTTGGCTGGATCGCAGTTCCCATTGTTTTTATTGCTTATGTAGTTCTATCTTTGTCCCTTAAATATTGGTATTTATGATTTTCAATGTTCAGATTAAGGTAATGCCCTTAAAAGATTTATTAGATCCTCAGGGTAAGGCAGTTTTAAGCGGCCTTCAAAATTTAGAAATCACTGCAGTGCAGGATGTGCGCGTGGGTAAAAATATTAGCTTACAAATTGAAGCAGATAGTAAAGAGGCAGCTACTGTTATAGCAGAAAATGCTAGTAAAAAATTACTTGCAAATGCAGTAATGGAATATTTCGAAATAGAATTTTTAGCTTAATTCGCTCTAATAATAAGGCCATGTTATACCTTGTACCTACACCACTTGGTAATTTAAAAGACATGACTTTTAGGGGTATTGAAGTGTTGCAATCTGTAGACGTAATTTTATGTGAAGACACTCGAACGTCTTCTAAATTACTACAGCACTATCAAATCCAAAAACCATTATCTCCGTATCATCAGCACAATGAGCATAAAATAGTAGGTCATTTAATTGATCAACTAAAAGCAGGCAAAAATTTTGCACTCATTACCGATGCGGGCACACCCGCTATTTCTGACCCAGCTTTTTTACTCGTTCGTGATTGTATCAAAGAGGGTATCAAGGTAGAGTGTTTACCTGGCGCCACGGCCTTTGTACCTGCGCTTGTAAATAGTGGCATCCCAACCAACCGTTTTGTTTTTGAAGGGTTTTTACCTTTAAAAAAGGGCAGACAAACCATGTTAAAAGAACTGGCTGTCGAGCCCCGCACCATCATTTTGTATGAGAGTCCTATGCGACTTGTAAAAACACTGAAAGAGCTGGCAGTCTATTTTGGAGCAGACCGGCTTGCTAGTGTTAGTAGAGAACTTACCAAAATGTTTGAAGAAAATAAGCAAGGAAGTTTGCAAGATTTGGCGGTATACTTCGAATCAAAATCGGTGAAAGGCGAAATTGTAATTGTGATTGCTGGCGCCGAATAATTCCTTAATTTTATTGGTACACTTTAATTGAATAAAAAATGAAAAAGAT